>JBAMLP010000034.1:0-5048 GCA_039793475.1 Candidatus Micrarchaeales archaeon
CACTGATTTTTTCAGCGTTTCCGCAGTAAAAATTCTTCTTGTACATGCTTTTCATTATACACAAAAATATATAAAAACATATCATAAAAACCAATAAAAACTCTTTCTTTCATATGTTCTTATGGCAGAGGACAAACCCCCACAGAAAACCGAGGCACAAAAACAGCACGAGCCTGGAAAAGAAAAAGAGGCCACTCAGAATCAGCCAGCGGTAGGAATGCCGAATCCGCGAAAAATCAGCTCCATAGTGATCGCTTTGGATGACTATAATGATATTTTTTCTGATTTTGATATGAGCCCTTATCAGCAAAGGCTTTTATCAGATGATTTTCTTAAAGAAATCCAGAAAAGGTACCTCGAAAGTAAAAAAGGAGATATAGAAGTAAAGTTTTCCCTTCCAGCAACATTGCGGGACCAGAAGCTTGAAGGGGTGATAAAAAAACGCCTTAGGGAGTATTTCAACTTCCAGTTAAAAGAGAGTGATAATGAAATATACAAAAGAAGAATAAGCGGTGCGGTTTATATTGTTGTTGGATTTTTTCTTCTTGCGATAGAGTACGGGCTGACAGAGGGAAGCTTCTCAGAAGCCATTCCGCGCGCGTTGGGGATTCTTCTCCTACCAGCAGGATGGTTTAGCATGTGGAACGGCTTGGAGCTTTTGATTCAGATTCCAGAAAAAATAACAGAGCAAAGAAAACTTTACTCTAAGTTTGCAAAGGCAAACTATACTTTTATTTCTGAGGAGGAGTTAGAGGAGATGGAGAAAAAAGAGGAGGAGCAGATTAAGCAGAAATGGGTGGAACAGACAAGGCTCGAGATTTTCCCTTAGCTTTTTCTTCATTCCTCAAGAATATTCAAGCCTATTCTTTTTGCATGCTCCAAAACTTCAGCATATTCTTCAACGGTTATCCTCCTGTTTATCTCAGGAAATTCTTTTGCTCTATAGTACGGAAAATACTGGGCCATAACATTTACTGCTGCATCCGGTGCATTCTCCTTTATCCAATCCATTATCCTTTTCGAATCCTCAGTATGGTTTGGCATTACAAGATGTCTTATCAAAACACCTTCCACAGCGATTCCATTTTTTACCTTCAACCCGCCTTTTTGCTTATACATCTCTTTTATACACTCAGATGCGACCTCTCCATAATCTGGTGCGCCAAGGTATCTCACCGAGGCTTTCCTATCCATAAACTTAAAGTCCGGCATGTATATTTCAACAACCCCATCAAGCATTTTTATAACATCCGGGGAATCATATGTGCCAGTGTTGTATACTATTGGAATCCTTAACCCCATTTCTCTTGCTTTTTCTATTGCATCAACTATGAATGCGATCTGATGCGTAGGGGTAACCAGGTTTATGTTATGGCATCCTTCTCTTTCCAGTTCCAGCATCATTTCAACTATTCTTTCAACGCTCGTTTCATACCCGTGCATTAGGTGAGAGATATCAAAATTCTGGCAGAATATACATCCCAGGTTGCATCCTGTAAAGAATATTGTTCCAGACCCTTTCCACCCCCTTATTACCTTTTCCTCTCCATGGTGAGGGAAGTAGGAGGAAACAACAGGTTTTCCATTAACCTTACAGTACCCTTTCTGGCCGGCCATTCTGTTTACTCCGCACTTTCTAGGACAGAGGTCGCATTTCTCCATTCTCTTATAAAGAATTTCAGAAATGCTCATGGATATACTCTTGTGATCGTTCTCGGGAACGGAATCGCATCCCTTATGTTCTCTAGATTGAGAACCCATTTCACAAACCTTTCAATCCCAAGCCCAAAGCCAGAGTGGGGAATGCTTCCATACCTTCTTAGGTCCAGATACCACTCGTAGTTCTTTGGGTCGAGTTTCACTTCCTTCATTCTCGCTTCAAGTTCGTCAAGCTTCCATATCCTTTCGCTTCCGCCTATTATTTCCCCGTGGCCCTTTGGCGCAAGCATGTCGCTAGCAAGCACAGTTCCTGGTTTTTTCGGGTCTTCTGGCATGTAGAATGATTTGGTCTCCTTTGGAAAGTTATGCACAAAAATCGGAACATCATACTCGTTTGTAAGCATCGTTTCTTCATCCGCTCCGAAATCTTCCCCGTATTTTATCCTCCCCCCAAGTTCATTCACCCTATCAACCGCTTTTTCATAATCCAATCTCGGGAAAGGCGGTTTTGCTTTTTTCAGCTCTTTTTCGTCCCTCCCCAAAATTTCCAAAATATCTCCATTCTCCTTCACAAATTTCTGCACTGCAAAGGAAACCATCTCCTCCTGTATTTCCATGTTCTCCTTCTGCTCCACCCATGCCATCTCTGGTTCAAGATGCCAGTATTCTGCCAAATGTTTTCTCGTTCTGCTTTTTTCTGCCCTGAAAGAAGGAGCAAGTACATACACCCTTTCCAGCCCAAACATCATTGCTTCTGCGTAGAGCTGAGAGCTTTGGGTAAGGTATGCCTTTTCTCCAAAATAATCAATCTCAAACATGTCTGCCCCTCCCTCCGCGCCGCTCTTTGTGATTATTGGGGGGGCAACCTCATAGAACCCATGGCTGTTCAGCCACTCCCTCAAATATTCTATAAGAAAATGCCTTCCTTTCATCACTGCACCCATCTTCCTGCTCCTAAGCCATAGATGCCTCACATCCAACAGAAATTCTTCGCTTAAATCTTTTTGTATCGGAAAAGGAAGGCCCTGATGCACGACTTCAACATCAGATATTTTTATCTCATACTTTCCAGGAGCCCTTTCGTCTTTTTTCAATTCTCCTTTAACCACAAGGGAGCTTTCAATGTATAAATTTTCAGCATTTTTCCATACCTTTTCGCCAACCGCATCCTTTTTCACGACACCCTGTATTATTCCGCTCCCATCCCTTACAACTATGAATATTTTGTCCTCTCCGAGTTTCCTGTGCCTGTACACCCATCCCCTTACCGAAACTTTTTTTCCTTCCTTCGCTGTCTTCAGAAGGTCTGCTATGTGCAACATTACATCTGCCCCGCAAGCTCTTTCAGTTCCCCCTTTATAAAATACCTTCTCCTTTTGAATGTCGCAATGTTTTCGCTTCCTGTGAGGAACAGAACATTCCTAAACTGCATTTTCCATTTTTCTATTTCCTCATCCAGTTTTTTTTCATGGAGCGCTTTCAGGAAAGGATACGCTCCGCCGAAAATTTCAGCCCCAAGCGCAACTGCTTTTGCCCCATCCACACCGCTCCTTATTCCTCCGCTCGCAATCACCTTAACAACCCCTTTACACATTAGAATGCTCAGAGCAGTCGGTATCCCCCACTCCTCAAATCCTTCAGGCCTTCCGCCTCTTGCGTACTCCATCCTGCTCCAACTCGTCCCTCCCTTTCCGGAAACATCCACCCATTCCACTCCAGCCTCTTTCAACTGCCATGCAACAGAAAAGTTTATTCCCGCTCCGGTTTCCTTTACAATAACCGGAAAGCTCGCGTCCATTACGAGTTCTTCTATTTTTGAAAGCACTCCCTTCCAGTTCTTATCGCCCTCAGGCTGTATGCTCTCCTGCAGTGGATTGAGATGAACAGCGAGCGCATCCACCTCAATTTCGTCCACCATGTCTTCTATCTGCTTTACAGAATAACCTTTCAGCTGGTATGCGCCTATATTTCCTACCACTGGAATTGATGGAGCAACATCCTTCACATAATAAGTTTTTTTCATATTCCTATCTTCGAGCATAGCCCTCTGGCTTCCCAAACCAAAGGCAATCCGATGCTTCTCGCACGCTTCTGCGAGTTTTCTGTTTATTTCCCCAGCCTCCTCGAACCCTCCGGTTACAGCAGTAATCATCATGGGCGCGGAAAGAGTTTTTCCCAAAAATTTGTACGTGGCGTCAACTTCTTTTATGTCCAATTCCGGCAGAGAGTTATGGAGGAGGATAACATCCTCAAGAAGGTTTTTTTCCGAATACTGCATCCTTTCATCCAACGCCGTTTTTATATGGTCCTCCTTTCTTTTTTTGATGCTCATTTTTCCTACCTATACATTCCTGTTTTTTTCTCTGCTTTTAGAGTTAACTCCTTGAACAGAGGGCTTATGGTGTATCTTCCTCATCCCTATCTTCCTTTCCTTCTAATACATCCATTTTTCCCACTTTTACTCTGCCCCTTTTCTTAGAAGTTCTATCAACCTTTCAATTCTTTCTCTCTCTTCTTCAGTGAATTTATCAATATTTTCTTCCATACCATCCAACACACGCTTTATTATCTCGTCCATCTCCCTCCTTTTCTCTTCTCCATATTCTTCTTCAATCATTTTCTTTAAATCCTCAATCTGCTTTACGACTGCCTCCCCAGCCTGCATCTCCTCAGTTCCTCCAAATAAAGGCCTGATGTATGTTTCTATAAATTCTTCAAAAGTTATCAACCCAGCTCCATACTTGAAAGTTTCAATAAGTTCTTTGGGGGAATTTTCCAAATTAATATCCATAATTCCGGAAAGGAAGCTTTTATCAAACTCATCCAAACTCATTCCATAAGTACCAACAAGTAAGTTTTTTGCAGCACTGTAAAGCTCTTTTGCTTCCTTATCTCTCCCCTGTTTCATCAATTCATTATAAGCACGCCCAGCAAGCTCCGCGGTCATTTTATTTGCTTTGTCTTTAGAAATCCTAAGAGAAATTAAAAATTTCCTGTATTCGTCCAAAAGTTCCCTTTTTTGTTCTGGACTTAAATTAGAGTTCATGAGTGCGATCCAAGTTTCTCCAGCCATTTTTCCAATCTTATCTATGTTTTCAACAATAATTTTCTCATCTCCAGTTAATTCCTGTTCTTCAAAATTCTGCAACTGAGAAAGTATTTCTTTAGTTTTTGACGAGAACGTTAAATCTGTAGCAACAGAAGAAACAATACTGTTCTTTTCCGGCGTCTTTAAAGGAAGTTTGTCGATGGTTATAAGTATGTTTGCCATCAAATGATCTAAATCAGTCTTTCGGCCAATAGAAATACCAAGTGAAATAGAAAAAGCAACAGATTTACGTATATTTTCATTCTGGATAATGTTACCCAAGTCATTTTCCACAGACCTA
>JBAMLP010000035.1:0-230 GCA_039793475.1 Candidatus Micrarchaeales archaeon
ATCCTCTTCTGAAAAAAGTTTTTCTTCCTCCTTCACCGTTCCGGAAATCTGATAGTTTTTCTGACCCTGCATGGAGATTTCTACAACCTGGGGGTTTTCTATGATTATTCTTTTATCATCGGTTTCTATCACAACCTCTTTCGCCTTTATTTCATTCGTCTTTATCCCCATCTGCCTCATCAATTGGGCCATCCGCTTCGGGTCCATGTTAGGCATCATGCTACCGCCTG
>JBAMLP010000035.1:240-10540 GCA_039793475.1 Candidatus Micrarchaeales archaeon
AATGTTTCCTCAAGTTCGGTTTTCCTGACCTCTACCCTCCTCATCGCGTTTATGGCATTCGCAATCGAGAAGAGCTTGTTTGCAAAATTTCCGTACACTATTTCCTTCATGAGCTCGTCATAGCCCATGGTCTTGCCGTTCTCAAGAACTGCGTTCACGAGCGCGTTCCGAAGGTTCTTTTTCGTGTTTGCGCTCACCTTGCTGAAAGTGACCCCAATAATCTTTATCTTCATTTTCCTTCCATCCTTTGTTTCCAGCGGCACGACATGGTGGATGATGCTCCTGTTCTTTCTCGCGAGCGTTTTGAGGTAGCCGGGGGCGAGTTCGTGGCCTATTATTTTCGTGTAGGCGTTATTCCCCTTCACTTCAGTTATCCTGAATTTCACTGTTGTGTAGATATTCTGCTGGGACATCTTGCCTGTTATGTCCATAAGGTTGACTGGGACGATTCTATTTATGAGATGATCTGGGTCTGAGGCGATTATTTCCGCAACCACCCTTCCCTCGAAAACTTCCGGCGCAACAACATTATACCACTGCTTTGTCTTCCATTTGTCAACTACTTTTTTTCCTGATTTCACCGGGGGTTTCTTTTCCGCCATTCCATCACCTGATCAGAAGCGCTGCCTGCTCAGGGTCGTAGCGCCAGTCCGCTGGTACCTTGCCGATTCTCTTATAATACTTGAGAAGTCGCATGATTTTTGATTCGGTATGGGAAAGCTTTGTCTTGTTATGAATGTCCTTTTTGTTTGTTTTAAGGTGCTCCCTGATCCGGACGGCTTTCTTAAAGAGTTGAAGAAGGTCCTCAGGAAATTTTTTGTAAAGCCCTTCATGTTCGAGATAGGTGGTCAGTTTTTTGCCGGTCGCAGCCCTAAAAGATGGGACGCCGTACTGGTCCCTGAGCTGGAGGCCTATTTTTGTAGGAGATACGCCCTGCTTTGCGAGCTTCTGGGCAATGTTCTTGACTTCCACACTGTCAACCCATGGGGCATTCTCCTTCCTCTTTGGCCTTTTTGTTCCGCTCTTTCCCTTTTTTTTGGAATGCATTCTTGCCATCGTTCTCAACTTTTCTCTTTTTCAAAAACTTTAAGAGTTTTTTAAGAGAGTTATATCTATGGGAGAGTACTGTTTTTAAATCTTCTCTCTCCGCGAAGGTGAAATTTTTTCCTTCTGGAATAAAAATTGGGTCGTACCCAAAACCGCCCCTCCCCCTTATCCTGTCTGCTATTCTGCCAGCGCAAACCCCCTTAAAAAATTTTATTCTGTTTCCATCCGCATACGCGATTACTGATCTAAAACAGGCGCGCCTACTTTTCTCGCCACCCAGGAGTTTTAGGATTCCCTCATTCCCTATTTTTTTGAAAGCCCACGCGGAGAATTCCCCCGGAAACCCGTTCAGCGCATGTATGAAAAGCCCGGAATCCTCAACAAAAAGGGGGGCCCTGAGTTTTTTGTATGCCTGCTTTGCAGCGTCTTCCGCAATCTCTTCGAGCGTTCCCCTTCTCTCCTCAATGGGCAGTTTTTTGTTGATTATTTTTATTCCTTCAGCTGAAAAAAACTCCTTCGCCTCCTTGAACTTGCCTTTGTGTCCCGTGACGAAAACCAGCGTGGACATAAGCAGATTTTTAATGTTTTGTGTTTTTAAAAGGTAGCCTAGCAAAAGGGAGGAGAGTGGATGGTGAAAGAGAAAAACAAAGAAAAGGGGGGGATTGAGAGCAACCCGCAGGTCCAGCCTGCGCCAGATCCGAAAAAAATGGAAAAAATAAAGGAAATAGACAAGCTGATCATAACAATATACAACTATCCTGTATTCACAGAGTATGAAAAAAAGGAGGAAGCAAAAAAGAACCTGATAAAGATGTACAAAAATGAGGACCAGGTGATAAAGAACACAATACTATTCATCTTGCATGAAAAACTATGCACAGCGAAGGAATACAGGGATTTCCACAATTTCGAGGGAATGAAGATGAGGTACAAGGAGGAAGACGCAAATAAAATAAGGCAGGGAATCTTCAGGAGGGTTTTCGACTACTCGGGAAGCTTGGATGGAATATTCGAAACACTCGACATACTCGGAAAGTTTGATGATGTGTTCTCCATAAAGCTTGTGAGCTACCACCTTTCGAGGTATATGCTCGTGAACAGCTTTGAAACGCAGATACTTTCGGAGAAGGCGATGAGCATCCTGGGCGAAAGCAACAACACCTATGCGCTCAGGGTTTTGCTTTCCATAGCGCCATTTGTTTATGGAAAGGAAAGAATAGTGCCTATAGTGGCGGATGCCCTTTCGGTTTGGGCGGAAAAAATAGATAGAATAAAAATGAACGAGAAGGAGAGAAACGAATTGAAGAAGGAGATAAAAAAGTATATAGAGATGGAGGAGAAAAGAATAGAATACTGCGGATGATGGTTTGCGCCCCAGTAGCTCAGCCTGGTAGAGCGGCCGACTTGTAATCGGCAGGTCAAGGGTTCAAATCCCTTCTGGGGCTTTTCGGCATTTTTTTAAACCTAACTGCTGAAATCCGATCATGAGGAAATTGCTTTTCATCGTCCTTCTACTTTCTTTCGCATTTGCCAAAACAGTAGCTATTGAAGAGTTCGAACTGGAAAATAAGAGTGAGGTATACTCATTTACTGGAAATATTTATCTGACATGCAAAAACAGAACTGTTGATCTGTTTCTTTATGATGGAAAACCCATAGACAACGCAACGGTTTTTTTGATGTATGAATACGGCGTGCTGAACAATGGAGTGACAGATAGCAACGGAAAGGCCCATCTTTGGTTTACTGGAAACTACCAATTTATGACAAAGCTTTTTCAGATAAGGATAGATAAGCCAACCTACAGAAAAATGCTCATAAACTTTGATGTTGATGAGTGCAAAAGAGGAGAAGAGGGGTTTTACATAATGCACAGGGTTGAAGAATCTGAAGAATCCATCCCTCTGGTTGTTGAAGAGAATGAGAGCGAAGGAGTACAAGAAGAGAAGGAGAACATGAGCGAGAAGCCGGAAACAAAACCAGCCATCACTATCGAAAAACCAAAGGAAGAAAAGAGCGAGGAGAAACCGTGCATTCCTGCTGGGATTGTTATTTTGATTTTTCTGGGGATGGTGAGATGGCAAAGAAGATAGTTGGCAAAAAAGGAATGGAGGAAAAAATTTTTCTATACTTTCCGCTATTCTCTTTATTTTTTGTTTTAGTGCTTGCGCTCTTTGGAATAAAAGGAAATTATGCTTTAGATGAAAAAAGCTCTACCCTCATGTTTTGGAGCTTCTTTTTCGTCTTTCTGCTTCTTCCGCTTGCGCTTCAGGTCGCTTGGCTGAGAAAATACGGTATTGTGCAGGTGCTTCCGATTTTCAATGCATTCGGAGGATATGTTCTATACTACATCTTGGGGGAGTGGCTGCAATTTTTATTTTTTATAGCAGCAACGATTCTTGGAATGTGGATAAGTATCATCGGAAAGAAAGAAAGCGAAGAGGGAGAATAGATATGGCAAAGGTGATTGTTGTTGGTGCAGGTCCTGCAGGCATGTTCGCCTCCTACGAACTCGGGAAGCATGGAACAAAAGTAACTGTTATAGAGATGGGCCTGGATATTGAAGAAAGGAAAAAAATGATAAAGGACCCCCAAACCGCTGGCTATCACTATATAAGAGGAATGGGCGGAAGCGGAACATTTTCCGATGGAAAAATCAATCTTCACCCTCAAATCGGCGGAAACATGCTCGAATTCCTACCCCAGAGCATCGCAGAGGAGTACATTGAATATGTTGACAAAATTCTTATAGAAGCTGGGGTTGATGGAAAGGCAAAAATTCACCCATGGTCTGATGAACTCTACAAAAAAGCCCTGAAAGCCGGGGTAGAATACATCCCCATAAAGCAGAAGCATGTGGGAAGCGATGAACTGCCTGAGGTTGTTAAGAGAATGAAGAAGAAGATAGAAAAATTTGGAGTGAAATTTTTGACAGAAACCGAAGCAACGGATGTGATAATAAAAAATGGAAATGTTGCTGGGGTAGTGGTAAAGAAAAAGAATGGGAAGAAGGTAAGGATGGAGGCAGACTATGTGATTCTTGCGCCAGGAAGGGCCGGCTCTGTATGGCTTCTTGAGATTGCGAAGAAATTGGGGATTCCTTACAAGTATGGCCCGCTTGACATCGGAGTGAGGGTTGAGGTCTTGAACGAAGTAATGGAAGATGTTACGAAGATAAACTGGGACCCGAAATTCCACATAAGAACGAAAAAATACGATGATTTTGTCAGAACCTTCTGCACAAACCCGTATGGATATGTGATTACAGAAAATTACGGAAAGTTTGTTTCTGTAAACGGCCATAGCATGAAGAACAGAAAGAGCAACAACACGAATTTTGCCTTCCTTGTGCGAGTGCATCTAACTCATCCAGTAGAGAACACAACTTTGTATGGAGAGAGCATATGCAAACTTGCAACAACAATAGGAGGGGGGAAGGCAATAGTGCAGAGGCTGGGCGATTTGAAAAGGGGAAGGAGGAGCACATGGGAAAGAATAGAGAAGAGCTATGTCGAGCCAACAAACAAGGATGTCACTCCAGGGGACATAAGCATGGCAATGCCCGCGAGGATTGTTGAGGATATTGTGGAAGGGTTGGATAAGCTGGCTGGAGTAATTCCGGGTGTTAATGAGGATGGAACCCTGCTCTATGCCCCAGAAGTCAAATTCAAATCAATAAGACTGGATATTACAAAACAGCTTGAAACAATAAAGGTGAAAAATTTATTCACCGCAGGGGATGGTGCTGGAGTGAGCGGTGGAATAAACGGTGCTGCAGTTACGGGTTTAATTGCTGCGAGAGAAATTCTAAGAAAGAACGGAATAAAAATTCAATGAGTTAATGCCTGAAATGCCTTGTGCCGGTAAATACCATTGCTATTCCATGCTCATCCGCTGCCGCGATTACTTCTTTGTCGTTCACAGACCCACCGGGCTGTATTATTGCCTTTACTCCAATGGAGGCAGCGTAATCCACTCCATCCCTGAATGGGAAGAACGCATCGCTCGCCATGGCGCATCCTTCAAGTTTTTCCCCAAAATCCTTGGCTATCATCGCGCCCAGCTTTGCTGCATCGATTCTTTTCATCTGCCCGGCGCCTATCCCCACTGCCCTGTTTGACTTTGCGTAAACTATTGCATTTGATTTTACATGCTTCACGATCTTCCATGCGTAAAGCATCGCCTTCTTTTCCTCATCTGTGGGTTTTCTTTTTGTAGTTACATCGAAGTTTTGGAAAAGAATCTCATCAGAATCCTGCGCGAGAATTCCGCCCTCAACCGACCGGTAGGTGCGATGGGGCCTGCTTTTGTGTATTGGAAGTTTGAGAAGGCGGAGGTTTTTCTTTTTTGAAAATATTTTAAGCGCCTCTTCGCTGTAATCCGGCGCGACAACAATCTCAGCGAACTTTGAAGTAACCTCTTTTGCAAGTTTTTCATCAACTTTTCTGTTGATGCCTATCACTCCGCCGAAAGCAGCCTCGGGGTCGACAGACCTCGCGACCCTGAATGCCTCCACGATATCGTCCGAACTCGCAACACCGCATGGGTTGTTGTGCTTTATTATAACTGCTGTCGGCTCATCGAATTCCCTCAAAACCTTCAACGCAGAATCTGCATCAAGAATATTGTTGTAAGAAAGCTGTTTTCCTTGCAACTGTTCTGCAAAAGGTATTGACGAGTTTTTGTAATGCATGTCTGCATACAGAGCCGCGCTCTGATGCGGATTTTCTCCATACCTAAGCTCAAGCCTTTTTTCAAATGTCAGGTTGAGGTGGCGCGGGTATCCTTCTCTATTCACCATTTCTGAAAAATACTTCTCTATCAGAACATCGTAATGGCTTACAACATTCCACGCTTCAAGAGCGAGCGCAAGCCTGTACTCCTCATCAACCCTTCCTTCTTTCATCCTCTCTATAAACTCTCTGTATTGAGAAGGAGAGGAGATAACGAATACATTTTTGTAGTTTTTTGCGGCAGCTCGCATGAGCGCAGGTCCGCCTACATCTATCAACTCTATCATTTCCTCCCTGCTTAAATTTCTTTCCAAACCTTTTTCAAACGGATAAAAATTTACAACAACAACTTCGATGTTTTTTATTCCGTGCTTTTCAGCCTCACTGCTGTCTTTTTTCAGCTCCCTCCTGAAAAGAACTCCTCCATGTATTTTCGGGTGGAGGGTTTTTACCCTTCCATCGAAAAGTTCAGGAAAACCCGTAAGGTCGCTTACATCGATTACTGGGATTTTTTTGCTTTCCAGTTCTCTGGCAGTCCCTCCGGTAGAAATTATTTTGTATCCTAGTTTTGTGAGCGAAGAAGCAAGGTCTGCTATCCCTGTTTTTTCATAAACGCTTAAAAGTGCGAATTTCTCCATAGAACCCGTTTAAAATACTACAATGGAAAATTATTTAAGTATTTTGCAGAGCAAACAAAAAACATGATTCCGGATTCGATAGAAAGCTGGGGCGCGTATGGGGGATGGAAATTCGGTTATGTTTTTGAACTTGAAGGAAAAGATGAGGGGAGTGTTGCGTATGCCCTTGCAAGAATAGCGGATGAAATAGAGGAAAAGGCGTACAGCCATTGCGGAATAAAAAAAGAGGTTGTTGATGGAGCGATAAAAAATGCGTGTGGAAGTGGGGTGCACGAGCTGATCTGCTTTTTGGAAAATTTTAAAGCAGGCGATTTTTTTGAAAAAGCGTGCGGGGAAAAAAAAGAGCTGAGGCCTGCTGCGGAAAGCTATTTTTTCAATAGAATATTAAAAGCGTTCAATGTTCCATACAGACTGACCGCGAAAATGCTCGAAAAAAACAAAATAGATGCGAAAGCAAAAGAGCCGGATGACCAGATTGTTTTTATTGGGAAATATAAGGAGTGGGTTGCGATAAAGAAACTAACCGTTCCTGGTTCTGAAGAATATGAAATAAGCGGAATTTTAGCGAGTATATGCACAACAATAGTCCCGAAAACATTCCAATTCGCAAGAATAGCGAACATAAAAACAAGCAAAGGAAAAAGCATGAAAAATTTGATTGGGATGCTTAAAGGCGCGGAAAGTGAAGATGAAAAACAAACTGCTGCAAATGTTCATGCTATTTTTGAAGCGTACGGATTGATGCCCTACCCTACCTTACAAATGCTTGAGAAGGCCTATCCTGATTTGAAAGTAAAAAAACCAAAGGGAAGAATGCCAAGGGGCTAGAATTTAACCTTTGGCACTGCCTTTTCTTTTTCAGCAACCTCGAAGTATTCCTTCTCCTTATGCCCAAGCATGTTCGCAATTATGTTGCTCGGGAAATAGAGAACGAGCCTGTTGTACATGGTGATCGTGTCGTTGTACGACTGCCTTGCATACGCAATCTTCTGCTCAAGGTCCCCTAATTTTTCCTGTAGTTGCAAAAAGTTTTGGTTCGCTTGGAGTTTAGGATACTCCTCGGCAACTGCAAAAAGCGATTTCAACGCACCGGTGAGCATATCATCCGCCTTTGCCATCTGAGCTGGTGTTTTCGCCTTCAACATCGCAGTTCTTGCCTTTGTTACATTCTCAAAAACAGTTTTTTCGTGCTTCGCATATCCCTTAACTGTTTCAACAAGGTTCGGAACAAGGTCTGCTCTCATCTTCAGCTGGACGCTTATCTGTGCGAATGCATTTTTTATATTTTGATCGAGTTTTACGAGTTTGTTGTATACAAATACAATATATACAAGTATCATGAGTAGAACTACAAGCAGAGCTATAACAAATCCTCCAGCTAAAAGCCATTCAAACATATGCTCACCGCATTAAATAAAAAAAGAAAATTAAAAAACCTTCGCCTCTTGGCACCTCTTCATCCTCTTTTCAATCTCCGCTCGCACTTCTTCTTTTGCTATATTGCGGGCTTTTTTCATCATCTGTATTTTTTCCTTTGAATCCGAAGGCATTTCTTGGAGCCAAGAACCAAATTCTTTATTTACATCGGTTCTCGGATTAAACAAATCAAAAAAAACTTTCCTTGCTTCGTTCGCAATTTTGGGGTTATTAAAACTAACTTTCCTAAACTCCAATGGCTCTATCTTCATTTTTTCGCCGGTTGGAGAAAAGATGGAATCGTAGCTCTTCATCTTTTCAAAATCAGGAATAGAAACACTATTCAGCGGCATGACCTCTGCTGCTGTTCCGGTCAAAAACACCTCGTCCGCTGAAAGCAGTTCATCTAAACTCAACCTTTTTTCAACAACCTCATACTGTTTGTATCTAAGTAGTTTGATTACTGAATCCCTTGTTATTCCTGGCAGAATGCCTTCTGATAGTGGCGGCGTATAAACAACACCATTCTTTACTATAAAAATATTCATGGCAGAGCCCTCTCCAACATATCCATCTGGAGTCAGCATTATGCCTTCTGAAAAGCCGAAAACCTTTGCAAGGTTTGTAGAAAGGACAGAATTGGTATAATGGCCCGCAAGTTTTGCGTATGTTTTAAACTGCTCATCGGTTATCCTTCTCCATGGGACAACAACCATATTCACCTCTCCTGTTCCTAGGTACGGCCCCCATGCGAGCGGAAACAACCCAAAGGTAACTGGTTTTTCTAGTGTTGAAAGTTTGAGCATGGAGTTTGATATCGTAGCATATGGCCTGTAGTAAAAGCTATTGGCATCGAGCTGTTCCAAGTTGTTTATTGCAAAAAGCTGTTTTGTAAGGTCCATAAGGTCTGCAACATCGTATGACCTGCCATCTGCGTACATAACGAGGAGTATTTTAATTATTCTGTCCTCAAGAATAACGCAATCGATCTTTTCTCTAATTTTTTCATAAATTTTTCTAGCAAAACCCTTATCCTTTGCGTCTATTTTTGTATAAACAGGAATCCTTTTGGCGTCATAACACTTGGCCGCTTCATCGTACAATTCTTCAATAGAAGGCGTCTCAACCTCTATACCTCTTCCTTCTACATCTATTTCCTTTACTATATCTATAAGAATGTCCGATCCCTTAAGAGCCCAGTAGCTTGCTATCAACCTTGTGAAATGCTCTGGGTATCTGAAAGAAACCCATCTGCCATCATCCATCCTGTAAAACCTCTGCCCTTCAAAAAAAGCGTGGGAATAATGGGAACCTTGGTTTAAAACAGGAAGCACAGCATCCTTAAGAAAAACAAATCTACCATCCCAGTACACAAACCTAACAAGGTCATTTCCTTTTCCTCCAAACCAGCCGACCTTACCTACTTTGGTATCCACCAACTCCTCAACCATAGGAATTTTTTCGCTCATGCTACCCCCAATATAAATAGAACTGGAAGTATTTAAAAATGTTTTCTATTTATGTAATACATGCAAACTCGTTTAAAACCACATTCCTCGCATTTTGGATTTTTCGGCAGGCAGACCGTCTGGCCATAGGCAACCATAGGTATGTTGAATTTTTTCCACAGTTTTTTCGGAACTATTTTTTCAAGTTTATTTTCAGTTTGTTCTGGTGTTTTTGTTTTCACAATCCCGAGCAGGTTGCTTATCCTATGCACATGCACATCGACAGGGATCGCGCTCTTGTTGAATGCATGAACAAGAACAACATTCGCAACCTTTCTTCCGACGCCGGGCAATCCCAGCAATTCTTTCTTCCTCTCCGGCACTTTTCCGCCGTATTTTTCAATCAGGATTTTTGCGCATTTCACGAGCAGTTTTGATTTATTTTTGTAGAAGCCCACTCCATAGATCATCTTTTGTATCCGTTTTTCTCCCAACCGGACAACATCAAAAGGTGTTTTGATTTTTTTGAAAAGCGATCTGCAAACTTTTATTGTTGTTTCATCTTTTGTCCTAGTTGAGAGGATTGCAGAAACTAGAATCTGAAATTTGTTTCTTGTTAGTTTTGAAAATCTATAAACAGGTGCATTTCTTTTTCTTGCCTCTTTTCCCATCGTTGCAAGGAGGTTTGAAAAGTTCATGATGCGTTTGGATTCAACAACATTTAAAAACAAAGGCATTGAAATGCAAGCATGGCAAAAGGCAGAGGATTTGGAAAGGTGATACTTTTCGGAGAGCATTTTGTTGTTTACGGAAAACAAGGGATAGTCGCGGGCTTGGATAGAGGGATTGAAGTGGAAGTTGAAAAATCCGATAGAGATAGGGTAGCGACAAATGAATATAAAAGAGAAAGAATGGAATCTTTGAAAGCGATAAAAAGAGCGCTTGGTATCAACGCCGGCGTGAGGATAAAGAGCGTGAATTCTGAACTCCCTGCTGGTGCTGGGATGGGAAGTTCGGC
>JBAMLP010000035.1:10550-15547 GCA_039793475.1 Candidatus Micrarchaeales archaeon
GGCAGCGCTGGCGGTTGCGATCGCAAAGGCTGTAAACAGCCAATTTAAGTTGGGAAAAAGCGAGAAGGAAATATGCAACGCAGCATACGAGAGCGAGAAGATATACCATGGAACCCCTTCGGGAATCGACAACACTGCGGCAACTTATGGAGGGGTTATTGTTTTCAGGAAAAGAAAGGCAGGAAATCTGATAAAGCGGCTGAAATTAAAAAGGCCTTTTTATGTTGTGATTGGAATAAGCGGAAAGCAGGGGATAACAAAAGAGCTTGTTGGGATGGTAAGGAAGAAAAAGGAGCAGAATGAGAAGTGGTTTTCTGGTGTTCTTTCTAAGTATGCAAGAATATCAAAACAAGCGTTGAATGCTGTACAAAAAGGAAACCTGATTAAAGTTGGGGAGCTCATGAATGAAAATCAGTTGCTTTTAAGAGAGATAGGGGTTTCAACAAAAGAATTGGAAGATATCGTGAATATCGCAAGGGCAAACGGAGCGCTTGGAGCAAAACTAACCGGTGCAGGTGGCGGAGGTTGCGCGATTGCGCTCGCGGAGAATGAAGAAAAAGCAAGGAAAATTTCTGAAGCAGTAAAAAAAGCAGGCTATGGAAGCTTTTACTCAAAAATAGTTTGATTTATAAAGTTTTTTACAGATTGGGATAGTGGTGAAAATATGAAAAAATTATTTCTAGTATTTACCTTGGCGGCACTGCTTCTTCTTGCAGGGTGCATTCAACTACCAGGAAAGACTACGGGTGAAGAAAGGACCGGAGCGGGAACGCAGGGAGGAGAGCAACAGGCACAAGGTGGGGAGCAGGAACAAGAACAGCAGCAAGTGGCAGGAAAAGAGCAAACTGGTGGACAACAGCAGAACTATGACGAGATGACCATGGGTGCATTGATGAAGCTGGGTATCCCGATAAAATGCACAGTCAAATACAACTATGCACAGGAAGGGATTAGCGGAATAGTGACTGAATACCTATCTGGCAAGAATATTAGGATGGAATCGCAGACAACAACATCAGAGGGAACCGCCTCCACGATTGTAGTGGTGAAAGAGGATGGGATGTACATGGGAACAACTCCGGAAATGAAAACCGAGGGAAGCATGTACGCAAACTGCGATTGGATGTTCTACCCAACAGGAGAGGAAGAAACAAAGGACTATGAAATAAACGAAGGAGAAACTGTTGGAGCAATGTACAAGAGACTCGGGTACGAATATACATACCACTGCGAGCCTGCGATGTTCGGTAATGAGAAGTTCGCGACTCCGGGCAAAGTGTGCAACATCAAAGAAATGATGAGCAACGCCTGCGCGAGCATAACTGACCCGGATGCAAGGGCGCAGTGCGAAGCTGCGTATCGTTAAGCCAGTTTCTTTTTTCCTTTTTTTTGCATTAACTTTTTAAACGGCTTTTAGTCTAATAGGTATTATGTGGTGGTACGCAAAGGGGAGCAGGGCGGAAAGAGAACTGCTCAATAAATTCAAGCAGCACGGGTTTATTGTTGTAAGGGCAGCAGGTTCGGGTTTTGAGGGGCCGGATATCATCGCAATCAAGGGTGGAAAGGAGTACGCAATAGAGTGCAAGGCGCAGGAAGCCGGTACGCTGAGCATTGAAAAGGAACAATTCGAAAATCTTGTGAAATGGCAGAAGAATTCTTTGATGCAGGTGTATGTTGCATGGAAAAAATCCCATCTGGGCTGGTTTTTTATCCCCCTTTCTGCTTTCGAGAAGAAAAAAATGAATTATGGAATAAAGTTTGAGAAGGCGGTTGCTGTTGCATATAAACTAGAGGAGCTTTTATTTGCATAATCTGTCCAAAATTTTCAAAAGCTCATTGAACATCTGCATGTTCAAAACCGGCTTTTCAAATTCCTTGTTGTCCTCAGCCATTCTGGGGCAGGCAGAGGAAACATAGCAGTCAAACACCATGAAGTCGTTTAGGGACAGGGGTTCAAATTCATTTGAAACGATTATCTGCGCCTTCTTTCCCCTTTTTTCCAGCTCCTTTTTCATCCATTTCGCAATTCCAGGGTTGAACTGGCCGGGCTTTGTGGAGAGAAGGATTCCAAAATTTTTGCAATCAACCGCTTTTATTACTGCTCCCCTCCTCCTTTTGCGCAGCTTTTCTATCTCATCATTTATTTGTTTGAGCGTTCTTCCTTTCGGATGGAAAAGAAAAACAGGTTTTTGCGACTGTATCGCGAGAGCATGGAACAGGCCATCGCCGATGAATAGAATTCCGTCGCTTTCGACATCCACCGCCGAAGCATCACAGCCCAAAACCTGGCCTGGGTAGTGAGTTTTTGTTCCTTTTTTGTAATTGACTTTTATTCCATGCTTTTCAAAAAATCTCTCTGCCTCTTCAAGCTTGTGGGCATATTGGACGGTTGTGCCAAGCGCGATGGTTTTTATTTTTCTTTTTTTGAACTCCCTCACCACAGCTTCCAAATCCAAAACATCGAAATCCATTCTCCATTCATCAAATTCAACAGGAATTTCAACTTTCATGTTTAAAGGAAAGGGCGCATGGCCAAACTGGATTATTTTGTCTGCGTGGACTGCCTTTGCTTCATCTACTGCAATATCACACGCACCATAGGAGTTTGAAGAGGAAATAAAAACCTCGTGCCCCTCTTTTTCAAGCTCTTCTGCCTTCTGCATGGCGTACTGCTTCAAACCCTCTGGGAACTGCAGTAAAATACGCATGCCTGTATTCTCATTCATACAATTTTTATTAGTTTGCAAAATGTTTAAAAAGTGTTTCATATTATATAATGACATGGAAAAAATGGCTGAAGGAATAAACAGCGATAAGTATCTGTCTCTTGTAGACGATTACTTAAATGGGAACAAGACGCTGGACGACATTATCAAAAGTTGTCCATCAAACTATTCTGTCAGCAGGGTTGCAAGAGTGCTTATCAACCGCCTGGTCATGAACAACCGTTATCAAACACATAGAGAAAAAGCAGAAGTGGCGCTTAAGAAGTTTACAGAGAAGCATATAGCTCCTGTCGCTGAAGAGATAGTAAGGTCCATAATATTTGGTGTCAGCAACGCCGAAGAAAAAGGCAGGGAATACAATAAGCATAGTTTGAATTTTCTTTTTGAAGTCTTGGATTTAGAAGAACTCAATAGAATAAGCTTGTATACCATGAAATATGTGAAGAGATTCAATCAGAAATATGACTCAGAAAATGAAGAGAATTACGAGAGGTTGGACAGAAAACTCAAGATGCCCGGCGCTTTGGAGATGTGTAGGTATATAGTGAATAGAGCAAAGCGCAAGGAAGAGATAGAATATCTCGAAGAGATCGCGGGAGAGGGTGAGTACTATGATAGAAACAAAAATAGCCTGCGTATGAAAAATGCACGCATAACTAAAGATGTGCTTTGTGCATATCTGAACATGCTCGCAAATATGGCACTAAGGGAACGAGATACCGAACTGGTTCGCGCGTATGCCCATTTCCGCGACTTTGTGTATTTTGCGCTGACAAATGCTGGAACATGCGTGTGTAAAGGAAGGATGGAAAGGGAGTATTTCTTTGAAGTTGCTGAAGCACTTTTTGAGAATACCGGAAAAATAAGGGTGCTCGAAGTGCTGTTTAAAGGAATAGAAAAAGTGGGAGAAGAAAAGAAAGAGCTTCATATAGAGGCGCTGAAAAAGCTTGTTCCAAAAGGGGAAGATGAATTTATTCGCTACTATGAAACTATAAATAAGGTTAGAAGAAAGGGGATGGTTGAGCAGTTTATCCAGAATTTCGGGACAGAACGCATGAAGAAAGCAATCTGGGAAAAATTGGAAAAAGCACCGACTAAAGCGAAAGAACCGCAAACATTTATAAATCCTGGCAGACTAAAAAGAAAAACCTAAATGAGCCTATGAGCTGAAGCGAGGTGAAAGTATGAGTTATGTAAAATTTGAAACACCAGATGAAGTAAGGAAGATGGCAATAGAGCTTATAAGCGTTGCCAAGGATACGGGAAAAATAAGAAAGGGGATAAACGAAGCGACGAAAAGCATCGAGCGGAAAGGGGCAAAGCTTGTTGTGATTGCCGAAGATATAAGCCCGCCAGAGATAGCCATGCACATCCCAGGCCTATGCGAGGAGATGGGAATACAGTACTTGTATGTGAAAACAAAAAAAGAGCTTGGGGAAGCAGCTGGCCTGAAGGTCGGCACGAGCAGCGTTGCGGTGGAAAATGCCGGAAGCGGTGCTGAGATTCTGCAGGATATTATAAAAAGACTGCCGAAGCATGAGACAAAGAAAGGTGAAAAGTAATGGCTGAAGAAGAAAAAGGGTTCGCTGCTGAGATAGTTGAAGTGAGACCGAGAAAAACCGGTGTTTACGGAGAGATATATCAGTGCCTTGTAAAAATACTTGAAGGAAAAGATGCTGGAAGGGTTATACTGAGAAACTTAAAAGGCCCTGTAAGGCCCGGCATGGTAATAATACTCATGGAAACGGAAAGGGAAGCAAAAGAAATCAAGCCGAAAAGGTGAGTAGATGGAATGCTATTTCTGCGGAAGAGAAATTCCGAAAGGTAGAGGAATGATGTATGTTAAGGTTGATGGAACAACATACTATTTCTGTTCTGACAAGTGTAAAAAAAACTCTATAAAACTGAGGAGGGAGGGGAGAAAGAGTAAGTGGACGCAAAAGTTCAGAAGGTTTAAGGAAGAGACAAAAAAAATAGGAGAGAAGGAAAAGAAAACAGCGGGAAAAGAAGGGGAAGGGAAAAAGAAAAAGTAAGGCGGAAAAATGGCGAGGGAAAGGACTTTTTTTATGATAAAGCCAGAAGTTGCCTCTGATGATGAAAAGGTTAGGGAGATAAGGAAGATGATCACTGATGCTGGCTTTGAAATCATCGCGGAAAAAAATACAAAAATAAAAAAAACCATCGCGGAAAAACACTACGCAATCCATAAAGGAAAACCTTTCTACGATGGCCTTATAGAATACATAACCTCCGGCAGGGTGGTGATGTTCG
>JBAMLP010000035.1:15557-23831 GCA_039793475.1 Candidatus Micrarchaeales archaeon
CGTTCTTGAGAAGGAGAATGGGATTGCAGATTTGAGAAAATTGGTGGGCGCAACAGACCCGAAAAAAGCAGAGCCGGGAACGATAAGGGCGAGGTTCGGGGTAGATGTGGGGCATAATGCTGTGCATGCAAGCGATTCGCCTGCGACTGCTGAATTCGAGATAGGATTGCATTTTCCAAAAATAAAGCCGAAGGTAGAATAGATGATTCTTCCAAAGGAGCATCTTTTAAAATCAGATTTTATTTCCGATTTTTTGAGCGAAAAACAATTCCAGCCCGCAGGAGTGGACCTGACGCTGAAAAAGGTTTTTGCTTTCAAAGGAATGGGAAGGATTGATTTTGACAATTCTGAAAGGAAGATAAGCAAAGCAAAAGAACTGCAGTTTGATGGGAAGGGATGGGTAAAGCTAGGGCAGGGTGCGTACAAGGTGAGCTTTAATGAATACATAAAAATTCCGCAGGATATGATGGCACTTGTTTTTCCACGTTCCTCTTTGCTGAGGTGCGGGGCAGCGTTGCACACGGCCGTATGGGATCCGGGGTATGAGGGAAGGGGGGAGATGCTTCTCGTTGTGCACAACAAAAATGGGATGATGCTGAAGAGGAATGCAAAAGTAGGCCAGATGGTTTTTGTAAAACTTGCCGAAGAAACAAAGCACGCATACGAAGGCATGTATAAAGGGGAGCATAGGCATTAAAGTTTCAAAGCGTATTTTTTCTCGATGTTTATGAATGAAAAATCTGTTTTTGTCAGCACCGAAACTGCCTCAAGAACGGTATTGAAAGCAATGTATGTAACGGAAATTCCAGACGCGAATATCGCCCTTTCAAGTACGACTACTGGCAGAAGGCCCCACCAGAGCGGTGCTGCCATACTAGTTGTATACAACCACGCCACAGAGCCGATTATGTGCGCCTGGAATGTTGTGGCAAGACTTCGCGCAAAAAGATTTTTTGAGAAATAGCCTGCAACAATGGGTATGAGCCAGAGAAGAGGATAGCCCCACGCCTCCATCCCAACAGGGTGCATCCAGAAGAGAAGCATTCCAAGAACCGGCAGAATAAAGGTCAGTTTTTGATTGTTTTTTATCGCGCCGAAGTAGTATGCAGCAAACGCCATGGGTAGAAACATCTGTATTAACTTCAAACCATCAAGCGGAATTCCTGAATTTATGTTAGCCAACAGTTCTACCACAAGAACTGAAAAAACCCCAACGAGCGGGGAAAACAGCCCACCACCAATCGGGCCGATGAACTGGAATGCGGTGAAATATTTGGACTCAGAGCCGACTATGTAAAACACCTTAACATTGAACAAGGCAAGCGAAACAAGAGAGAACAGAACGAAGAATACGCTTAACTTCATTTTAGCGTCCATAGAATCACCACACATCTTTGTATAGTAAATTTTAAAATACTTTTGCCAGCCCCTAAACAATAGAATAAACTTAAAAAATGAATGCATCAAACGGAATACATGAAAGGAAAACTATTTTTTGTATTTTTGCTAATTTTGGGAACAGCCACAACGAGCTTTGCAATCACAGATATAAATTCATGCCAGGATTTGGCAACCAGCGAAACATACAAACTCAGCAGTAATATAAGAGCAAATGAAACGCCGTGCATTAGAGTCAGCGCGGATGATGTTACTCTGGACTGCAATCATAAGGTTCTGGATGCGAACAGCTCTTCGTACATTCTTGTAGAAGTAAGTGCAAATAGTTTCAAAATGCAGAATTGCAATCTGAAAAGTGGAAAAGTCGTAATAAACGGAAACAACATGTATATAAAAAATACGGAAATCAAGAATGTGGAGGTTGGTATAAGCGGAAACGGAATAAAAATTGAAGCCTTAAATTCTGAAGAATCTTCGGTCTTGATTGAGAATTCGCAGAATATAAACATAACCGCCTCTTACTTTTTAAGTGGAGAAGACCAGCTCGTAATAGAGGATTCGGCAAATGTATCAATAAAAAGCACGGACTTTTCCAAAGGAGAAAAAGGGCTGAGTATAGACGACGGTTCAAGGGGCATAACGATTGAAGAATGTGAATTCATGGAATGTGAAACGGGTGCAGAAATTTTGAGCGGTGCAACTATAAGAAAAAATACTTTTGAGAAAAACAAAAGGGGGCTTGTTGTGAAGGACAAGTGCAGCGTGTATGGGAATGAATTGGTTGAAAACACAGAGTATGCGCTCGTTGTGAACGGAGAGGACAACACGATTTATGATAATAAGTTCGAAAGGAACAATAAGGATGCGGATGTAAGCGATGCAAACAATGATTTTAACATAAACAAGAACTGCAATCAGACAAATATAATAGGCGGCCAATGCCAGGGAGGAAACTACTGGGATAAGTATACGGGATATGATTCCAATGGGGATGGTTTTGGTGAAGAGCCGCACCAGGTTGACAGCGGTGTTTATGACAACCTCCCGCTTACGAGTTTTGTAGACCAGAGAGACCCGATCGTTTATCTGGATGAACCGATTGAGGGACAGGTGTTGAACTCAAGAACGGTTGTTGTGAAGTATAGGGCGTTTGATGATGTGGCGGTTGCGCAGTGCTGGGCGATAGTGGATGGCGTGAAGGAGCAGATAGCCGGCTGCAAAAAGCAGTACGAGCTTAAGGACGTGAGTGATGGGGAGCATACGCTTGCGGTAAAGGTTGCGGACTTTGCTGGAAAAAGTGATGAAAAAAGCGTGCGTTTTAGGGTTGATGCAACCAAGCCAACGCTGGAGATAGACGCACCGGAAGAGGGGAAAGAATATACTGGGGAGGTTCAGGTCTACTTTATGGCTAGCGATTTAAGCGAGATTGAATGCTTTTACAAAATCGACTCCGGGGAGGAGAAGAAGATAACAGGTTGCGATGATTTCAAACTAACCAACCTGACCAGCGGGCAGCATAAAATAACCATAAGGGTTGTGGATGAAGCGGGAAACAATGAAACAGAATCCAGAAATTTCAAATTCATACCATCTGCACCTGAGATGAGCGTTGAGTACTCTATGCAATGCCCTGGGAATGAACTGAAAATAGAGGTTTATGCAAATGGACAGAAATTAAGTGGGGTTAGTGTTGAGCTTAAGAAAAGGATTCAGCCAGGCCAGTTTTCGAGCATAGGGAGAAAGCAGTACAATGGACTGCCCATTAGCTTTACAATATTAGAAAGCGGGGGGTATGTAATAAGCGCGAGCAAGGAAGGGTACGAGGAGTATGAAGAGCTTGTAACGCTTGAAAAATGTGCAGTGGAATCCGGGGGCCCGACGCAATACATCGCGCCTCCGGAAGAAGAGGAGCAGAAATCCAAATCCTGCCTTGGCGCGATTGCTTTGTTTTCATTGTTGGGAATAATGCTCATGATAAGGTGATGGGATGAAGAAAAGAGAGAATATTTGGTATGGAACTGCGCTGGTTGCGCTTGTGGTTATTGTTCTTGCAGGTGCATTCCTGCTTACGAACACTGCAAATGCAGCGGTAACTAACAATGAAAAGGCGGAGATGATTCTTTATAGGAACTTCGCATTTTACAGTTCTGCATTTACAACCGAACCAACGAACATGCTTGAGCTGGAACTACCAGAAACCATAATAGATGAAAGTTTGATACTTACACCGACAACCGCTAATGTGATCGAGCAGAGCGTGCTCACGCAGGAGACGGAGCTCGAGAACTTCATAGGCGAGCAGATAACCGCCTACGATGACAAGACAAGGGTGAGCGGAAAGCTCCTTGATGTTAATGGAGGAATGGTTTATGTTGAAACAAATGAAGGGGTGTACGCCTTATCGCCCATTGGGTATGTGATTCCCGAGTATGCGAAGAAGAAAACTACTGGAGAATTCAAGCTTGATGGAGAGGATAGCCAGTTCAAAGTATACTATGCATTCAGCGGGTTGGAGTGGGGAACCGACTACTATCTGTTCATAAATGGAAATGATGGAGTGATAAAGGCGAGGGCAAACATAAACAACAACTGCGGAAAGGATATAGAAAATGCAAAAGTAAAGCTTGTTGCGGGCGAGATAAACTACGGACAGAAATACTATCCTTATCCATACGCCGCCTATGATATGCTGTCTGCGGAGACAAAGGGAGGCGGGGCCGTTGAGTACCAAGGAAGGGTGGAGCAGTTCCATGTCTATGAGCTCGAGAACCCAGTTAGCATAAAGGATAGGGAGAAAAAGTCGTACGAAATATATAAGGAGCAGATAGACGTAAACAAAACGCTGAGGTATGAATCAGATGGATACGACAGCGATGAGAGCGCGCTCTCAACAGTGTATTCTTTCAGCGCACCAAGGGAGATGCCCGCGGGCGAGGTTAAGGTTGTTGCGGACGGAATGCTTGTGGGTGCGAGCACCATAGAGAACAAAGGAAATGGAAGCATGGTCGAACTTGAGAGCGGAAAAAGCTTTGATGTTACGGGCAAAACAGAAACGCTTGACTATAAGGAGAGCATTCTCAGCTACGAGTACAGCTACAAAATAACTGTAGAAAACCACGGCGCGAGCAAAGAGAATATAGAAGTGAATTTCCATCCGTACAGCTACGGCGATTGGGAGCTTTACGATGTAAGCGAACAGCCAACAGAAAAGAAACAAGACAAGATTACATGGAGGTTTGAGTTGGCTGAGGGGAAAAAGGAGATAACATTCAAGATACGCTACAAGAAAGTGTAGCCCCGAGACTCTATAGAAAGGGAAAGGGCCTTTGCCCTCCTGAAAAGGAAGTGAAAAATCGGGAGGGGGGAAGCGAACCTTCCCTTCCTTGTTTTCTTTGCAATAGAATTTCTCTCAATTTTTTTTGCCATCACTTTTGAGTATTCAACGGAAAGAAGGAACATATCGCCGTTTATTCCGATTGAGGAAAGCTCGTTCTTTATTTCATGCACGGATTTTGTTTTCATGTACGCCGCGGGGAGAAGGAGAACGGAGAGGAGGTAGAGGGTTCTTTCTATCGGTTGCGGAAGGAATACGCAGAGTAAAGAAACCGGAACCGCAAGCAGAAGAACATTCTTAAAATCAACCTTTTTCATTGCTGCAAACGCAAAAATGAGTGGAAAATAGTAAAGTGAAAAATCAAGCGGAAGAAGGGAAAGAAGAATTACTGCAACAATGACAAAAATAAGCATCATCCAACTTCCCTCGGAATTTTTATTCCCGCATTTTTCACCTTCGGCAGTTTGAATATTTGTTTCTTTCCTTGCGCGATGATTTTTCCTTTCTTCAAAACCGCAAACCTGTGGGCTATTTCAAGCATCAGGTCTACATCATGCTCCACTATAATAAAAGTTTTCCCGGTTTTTGCAAGCTTTCTTATCACAGAGTAGATTTCGAGCGAGGATGGATAGTCCAAACTTGAGGAGGGCTCGTCCATGAGGAAAATTTCCGGGTCCATGGCAACCAGGGAGTAGAAACAGAGCTTCTGCCTCTGGCCGTGGGAAAGGTCGAATGGGTCAGCATCCCTGAACTCAGAAAACCCGGATTCCTTCAAAAGTTTTTCTGCTTTTTTTTCGTTGTATTTTTTTAGGTTTCTCATCCCAAAAACTAATTCATCAAAAACCTTTTGGGTAAATATTTGGTCATCTGGGTTCTGGAAAAGAATGCCAACCTTCTCAGCCATTTTTGATGGTGTTTTTGGCTTCTCTCCATCTACGAGCACGCTTCCAGAAACATCTGCTTTTATCAAGTGGGGGATGATTCCGTTTAGTGCATAAAGGAGGGTGCTTTTTCCGCTTCCGTTCGCACCCAAGATGGCAACTATTTCTCCTTTTTTTATCTTTAAGTTTATTCTGGAAAGCGCATGCCTGCCATTTGCATATGAAACCGAAAAGTTCTGTACGAGGATTCTGTCATCATTCTCCATACTTTTTCCTCAGTCCAAATGTGTATGCAAAAATCCATGCCAGAGCAAATTCAACCACTCCCTGCACCGCATTCCAAAAGAATATCACCATGTACGCCCAGTTTTTTCCCAACAATGGAATCTCTATGGTTTGCAGGAACGAGATGAACTGCTCTGAGGTCATGTGGAAAAACATCGGACCTGCAAAGTATATGTTCGCAACAATCATTGCAATTCCTCTCACGAGTATGGCAACCGCAAGCGAAGCAAGCAGGACTGTTGCGCTGTTCAGCTTGACATCTCCTTTTATTTTTGTTGAAAGCAGGGCCATGCCCACAAGAAAAACGGCGGGTATTATTGGATGGAACTGCGAGAAGAATGCGCTTGCATAGAAAAAAAGGATGATGAAAATGAATATGAGAACAAGTGTTTTCGCCAGGTTGATTCCTTTTGACCTTGCAATCGCAAAAGGAACAACTATCATGGGCAGGGTGGCGGAAACCTTCATTATCGCTCCTATAAAACCAGTTGGAGAGGAAAGGAGGATAAGAAGCCCGAGCATCATCAGGGAAGAGATTCCGTACTCTGCACCAAAAATTAGGAATGCAAGCAGAACCGGAAACGCAGCCAAGTCCACGGTCATCCCGAAACCCGTGGGAATGCCTATCAAGTTGTTCGTAAGCTGAAAAACAAAAGCCAATGCCGAGAGCATGGCCGTAGCAATCAGTTTGTAGGTTTTCATGAAAATAATGGAAAAACCAGGTTTTTAAAGCATGAGGAAAAAAATTTTTCATTCCAGAACATATTTAAAGGTTTTTTATTAATAGAAAGCGCATGGGTGGGCACGAAGAAGAGGAGCATATAATAGCCAGCGACATATTTGAGAAAAAGCCGGGCACGCGTTTAGAGAAAAAAGAGGAAAAGAAAGAAGAGCCAAAAAAAGAGGAGAAAGTGGAGAAAAAAGAAGAAAAGGTAGAGAAGAAGGAGGAAAAAGAGGCCCCAGTGGTTAAGCTTACGATAAACATAGTTCTTCTATCGTTTGCGGTATTCGGACTTTTGGCTTCTGTTGGATTATATTTTATAGTTGATAATGCAATAGACCAAGGAAAAACCATGGCAATAAGCAGAATTGAGACAGTAAAAACCAGCGTGAGCGACGCAAAGGGAGGGATGGAAAGGATGAGCAGCGCAATAGTGAGCATGGGGAACGGGACCGCAACTTTCGGCTCCAACATAGGAAAAACCGGGGAAGGAATACGACAAAGTGGGGAGGAGATAAAAAGCTTCGGTAGTAAAATAAAAATGCTGGATTTTGGAGGCGTGATCTCGTTCAAAAAAGAGGGGGAGGAACTGGAGAAGAGCGGACAGGAGCTTATCGATTCTGCCAATGAACTTGAAATGGCAAAATCGAGCATAGAGGATGCTGCAAACGATATTAAAAGCGTCCAGCAAAACTTTAACACACTGAAAAAGGATTTGGAGGATATAGAGGCGAGCATTGACAGCATGGGCAGCGAGATGGAAAACATATTCTCTGCTCTGAAAACTGCAAACTGTCTTACTTCCGGAATTTTCTTCTTGATGTTCGCTGTGCTTCTGCTCTCAGCCAGCAAGGATTTTATACATTTCTGAAGGTGGTGGTATGGAGTTTAAAGAGATTGGGAAGGCAACATGGGAATTCAAAGAGGAGGGAATGAAAGTTCCCGGAATAATTTTTGCAACAGAAAAAATGCTTGAACAGATGAAAAAGGACAGAACAATATGGCAGTTGAAGAATGTTGCTGGCCTGCCCGGTATTGTGAAGAATGCCCTGCTCATGCCAGATGGGCACGAGGGATATGGGTTTCCCATAGGAGGAGTGGCTGCATTTCCCGCTGAGGATGGAATAGTGTCTCCCGGCGGAGTCGGATATGATATCAACTGCCTACTACCTAGTACCAGAATACTCTCGCCCTTAGGCTATCATAAAAGAATCTACGAGTTTAAAGAATCGTTTTCTGAAATATATGAAAAGAACGGTGTTGTTCTCCTGGAAGGAAACACTGAGGTCTTAACCGGGTGGAAGGAAGGCAAAGCAACATATTTTATGCACAAAAATTATAATGGCAAAATATACAAAATCAAAACATTGGCCGGGACAGTTAGAGTAACTCCAGACCACCCGATACTAACTACTAAAAGAAGAATGATGCCTCACGAGTTGAAAGAGGGGGATGGCGTATTGGTCTATCCTTTTGATGGTGTGGGCTACAAGTATTTTAAAAACGAGGAAGAACTTGCGATCTATGCAAAGCTCATAGGATATTTGACTGGGGATGGAACCATCACACGCTGCGGCGAAAAACTTAGGGCGATATTTTTCGGTAAAAAAACAGACCTTGAGAGAATGAAGAGGGATGTAGAAAAGCTTGGCTAT
>JBAMLP010000035.1:23841-29196 GCA_039793475.1 Candidatus Micrarchaeales archaeon
CTTGGCTATCACGCTCATCTCGTTGAAAGAACAAGAAAGCATACGATAAAAAATAGGACGTTTGTTTCAAAAACAGCAGAGCTTCACGTTTATTCAAAAAAATTCGTAGAAAAACTTATTGAACTCGGTGGGCCTGTCGGAAACAAAACAGAAGTTGAGTTCAGGGTGCCGGAATGGATTAGAAAAGCACCCCTGTGGATAAAAAGACTTTACCTCGCTGGCTTTTTTGGGGCAGAGCTCTCTTCTCCAAGCACCTCTTCAAAAACTGGTTTTTACATCCCAACAATAAACATGAATAAAATCAAAACACTGGAAAAAAACGGAAGACAGTTCTTTCTTGACATCACAGAATTACTGGAGGAGTTTGATGTGAAGGTTTCAAAAATAACGGTAATTGAGAGAATGGGTGAAAAAATAAGGTTAAGGTTGGAGATAGATGGTAAAGAGAAGAATATAAAGAAGCTTTATAGAAGAATTGGGTTTGAGTACAATGAAAAAAGAATGGTATCTGCGATGGCTGCTGTTCTTTACATTGAGCTTAAATCAATATATAGGAAAAAGCGTGATGAGATCCGAAAAAAAGTTAGGGAGTACAAAAAAAAAGGTTTTTCTTTAAGAGAACTGCAGGAAAGATTTTCTTCAAAATGGGCAAACCCGAGGTTTATAGAAAGGGCGTATTATGAAAACAAAAAACCAAGAGCACCGCTTTTCATTCTTAGCTTTAAGGAATTTTTAAAAGAGCAGTTGAAGTACTATTGGATTTTTGGGGCTCTCGTTTCTCCGGTGATCGAAATAGATGAAGAATACTATAAAGGAGAGGTTTATGACTTTACCGTTGAAGAAATTCATAGGTTCGTTGCAAACGGGATAGTGGTATCCAACTGCGGCGTAAGACTGCTTTTAACGAATATGGAGCAGAAAAACGTTAAACCGAAAATAAGGGAAATTGTTCATGCGCTCTTCACAAATGTACCGAGCGGGGTAGGGAGCGAGGGGAAAGTTAGGCTGAGAGATGAAGAGCTGAAAGAGGTTTTGACGCACGGTGTGGACTGGGCGATTGAAAACAACTATGGATGGAAGGAGGATAAGGAAAGTATAGAAGAATATGGAAGGATGGAAGGCGCAGACCCTTTAAAAATCAGTCCAACAGCAATGAAAAGAGGGAAGCCACAGCTCGGAACATTAGGTGCAGGAAATCATTTTTTGGAAATTCAGCATGTTGAAAAAATTCATCTGCCTAAAGTTGCAAAAGCGTTTGGGCTGTATGAGGGGCAGGTTGTTGTGATGATCCATACTGGTTCAAGGGGGTTTGGGCACCAGGTTGCAAGCGATTACATAAATGTTGTTATGGGGTGGGCAAGAAAAAATGGCATACGCCTAGCAGACCCGGAGCTTGCATACGCGCCGGTTAATAGCAAAGAAGGTGAGGATTACATAAAAGCAATGAAATGCGCTGTGAATTTTGCGTTCACAAACAGGCAGATGATAATGCACTGGGTAAGGGAAAGCTTCGCAAAGGTTTATGGTTCGAATGTTGCGGAAAGCATGAAGCTTGTTTATGATGTTGCACACAATATTGCGAAATTTGAGGAGCATGAAGTTGATGGAAAAAGGATGAATTTGATTGTGCATCGAAAAGGGGCGACAAGGGCGTTTCCTGCTGGAAGAAAAGAATTGCCAAAAAAATATATTGACATAGGACAGCCAGTAATAATTCCAGGAAGCATGGGAACTGCGAGCTATGTTTTAGTCGGAAATCAAAAGGGGCTTGAGGTAAGTTTTGGCTCAACATGCCATGGTGCAGGAAGGGTGATGAGCAGGCATGAAGCGATAAGAAGGCACAGGGGGGAGCAGATAGTGAGGGAGCTTGGAGAGAGGGGAATAACTGTGAAGCCTGCTACATGGAAGGTTGCTGCTGAGGAGGCGCCTGATGCCTACAAGGATATAGATGATGTTGTGAATGCGGTCCAGCTTGCTGGAATAAGCAACATAGTTGCAAAGCTAAGGCCAATAGCAGTAGTAAAGGGATAGGTGAATGAAAAAAATTATTTTATCCGCTGTTTTGGTTTGCATTTTTCTCAGCGGGTGCGTGGGTGAAAGGGAAGAGGGTTGGGAAAGCGAAAACGTAAGCTATCCGGTTTATCATTTTGAGTGTGTAGAGAATAAATGCACCGTAGTTGCTGGGGAAGGAGAAAATTATCCAGGGTGCGCAATGCCCGGAAAGCCGTGCGAACCACCAAAACCAAAGCAGTATCATTTTGAATGCAGGGAAAATAGATGTGTAGTAGTAGAAGGCGAGGGCGAGAACGGAAGTTGTACAGCGGAGTTTGAGTGGTGCGGGCCAAAGCATTTTGAGTGCAGAAACTTTAAATGCGAGCTTGTTCTTGGTGGCGGAGAGAATTATTCTGGGTGCGAGAGTGAAGGGCAAACTTGTAGAGATATGGATGGGGATGGGGTAGGGGATGATGTGGATAATTGCATAAATGTTTCTAACAGCAACCAAAGCGATGCTGACAAGGATGGGAAAGGGGATGCGTGCGATGTTTGTCCGCTGGACGCCAAAAACGATGAGGATAAAGATGGAGTGTGTGGGAATGAAGATAACTGCCCAACCGTATCCAATCCAAAGCAAGCTGATGGAGACCGGGATGGAAAGGGAAACGAATGCGATTCTACTCCAGTGAATTGCGAGTGGGAATGCGCACGCTCTCCTTATAAAAAATATGTCGGTACAAATTTAAAAGATGAGGAATGCGTGGAAAAAGCAAACAAAAGCGTGAAAGAAGATGAGTGCAAAATACCATGCATCTATGTTTTACAAAGGCAGTATAGTTATGGCGGCAACAGGCAAACATGCTGCTGCATGCATTTAGAGTATTATGATTGCACAAACTGCACTGTTTGCCCAGAATGCCCGGAATATCCGGAATGATATTCTAAACTAAATAAAAAAAAGAAATTTTGGCTTCAAGGTTTATTCAGAGAAGGGCCCCTTGCATTTCCTTTTTGGAGGTGATCTATCCGCAGGTTCCCCTACGGATACCTTGTTACGATTGCTAGCCGAAGGCTGGCAAATTGTGAAAGCGCCAGCTTTCAGGGCTCTTAGCCCCCCTCGCGTAGCCCCGGTTCGAGCCTCCCAAAAAGGAGGGCCTCACCGAAACCACACTTGGGTGACTTGACGGGCGGTGTGTGCAAGGAGCAGGGACGCATTCACCGCGGGATAATGACCCGCGATTACTAGGGATTCCAGCTTCACGAGGGCGAGTTGCAGCCCTCGATCTGAACTAAGGGACGGTTTTCAGGGATTAGCTCCCCCTTTCGGAGTGGCAACCCGTTGTGCCGCCCATTGTATGCCGCGTGTAGCCCAGAGGATTCGGGCCATACGGACCTACCGTCGCCCACTCCTTCCTCCCACTTAACGCGGGCAGTCCCCTTAGAGTGCACCCTATCCGGAGATAGAGTTAGCAACTAAGGGCATGGGTCTCGCTCGTTGCTGGACTTAACCAGACAGTTCACACCACGAGCTGACGATGGCCATGCAACACCTCTCGGCTTGTCGGGCAAGGTCTTAAGCCTGACCTTCATTCTGCCGTCGCCTCTGGTGAGATTTTCGGCGTTGTATCCGATTGAACCGTAGCATCCACCCCTTGTGGTGCTCCCCCGCCAATTCCTTTAAGTTTCAATCTTGCGATCGTACTCCCCAGGTGGCCAACTTAACGCCTTCGCTACGGCGCTACTGCATCTCAAAGATGCAGTCGCATCTAGTTGGCATCATTTACAGCTGGGACTACGGGGGTATCTAATCCCCTTCGCTCCCCCAGCTTTCGCCCCTCACCGTCGGACGCGTTTTGGGTAGGCGCCTTCGCCACTGGTGGTCCGCCCAGGATCAACACATTTTACCGCTACCCCGGGCGTACCCCTACCCTCCCCCGCTCCCAAGTCAAGCAGTATCCACTGCACGCGTTGGAGTTAAGCTCCAACATTTCACAGTGGACTTGCACGACCGGCTACGGGCGCTTTAGACCCAGTATTCGTGGGTACCACTTGAGGCGCCGGTGTTACCGCGGCGGCTGCCACCGGTCTTGCCCACACCCTTATTCGCCAAGCTTTACACCGCAAAAATGCGTTTGTACACTTGGCAAAAGATGTTAGCAAGAGCCAACATCACTCGGAATCCCCCCGTCACGCTTGCGCGCATTGCGGAGTTTTCGCGGCTGCTGCACCCCGTAGGGCTGGGACCCTTGTCTCAGTGTCCCTCTGGGGGCTCCCACTCTCATGGCCCCTAGGGATTATCGGCTTGGTGGGCCGTTACCCCGCCAACAACCTAATCCCCCGCGGTCCCGTCCTGAAGCGGAAGGGCTCCAATTCACCCTCCTTTTTAACCATCAAGCGTTCCAGCAGTGATGGCCTATCTGGAATTAGCCTCAGTTTCCCGAGGTTGTTCCAGTCTTCAGGGGAGGTTGACCACGTGTTACTCAGCCGTCTGCCACGCCTACAAGTGTAAGCGTAGACTTGCATGCCTTAGTCGGATTCCGATAGCAGTACCCTCCAGCAGGATCAACTGGAATTCAGTTGTCCGCTGTATATGTAAGGAATTGACAGGAAACCTTCTCTCGAAAACCCTTGAAGCCTCTGTCATATCCGCAAAATACGAATATCCACTGTTTTATTTCTAGCGGAGTATATTTTTTCCAACAAGTATTTTTAAACCTTTGCGCCAACATAGAAGAACAGTATGGAAATCGAGGAGCTGATTAAGTTTGGGTCGGTGCTAATACTTTCAGTGCTTGTCATGTATATAGTTTTCATGCCTTCAACCCAGCCGAAAGTGGAGAAGGGGGATGCAGAAAACTTCGTCCTGCAAGATTTGCAGGCAAAGTATTCAAACGCTGACAAGATAAGCATTGTCGAGACAACGGATAGGGGGGATTACTACGAAATAGTTGCGAGGGTTACTTTTGATTATTATACAAAGTGCCCGAGAAGAATCCATCTCTACTATCTTTACCCAAAGCAAGGGTTTGAACCCCAGCCGCCCGAATACATTACAAAAAACTGCGAAGTGCACGACACGCCCATCGCATTTGAGGAGGAGGCAGTAATAAAGAGCTGGCGGGATAATGTAATAGTGGAGAGGTATGTTGATTCTTTCGGGGCAGAGTCAAGAGTGAAAAAAATTGAAGGCGGATGGGAGGTAACTTGGATTGGCAACGCTGATTATTATTATAAAGTCGTTGTGAACGAGAGTGGAGAGACAGAGGTTTTCACGATTGGTTTGAACCAAACAATGGCTTCCACAGAAGACAAACCGCAGGTGGGCAAAAGCCCCCCTTCAGTTTTCACTCTGAGCTCCGC
>JBAMLP010000036.1:0-14220 GCA_039793475.1 Candidatus Micrarchaeales archaeon
TGGGTGCTGAATATTTTCCTCTCTGCGTTTTCCATCGCCTCAACCTCGCAGGTCTCTGATTTTGCAACAATAGTAAACCCAGAAGGAACCTCCCTCACTTCGTCAAAATGGCTTGACCATGCCCTAAATTTTTCTGGCATGTTTTTCAGAAGAACGCTTTCCCCGATGCGCTCGATTTCAGTAAAACCATACTCAGCCATGCTTCCCTTCTCAACCTTTCCACCGAGAACATGCGCGATGAGCTGATGGCCAAAGCAGATTCCCAAAAGCGGATTTTTCCATTCGCCAGAAAAAACCTTTTTTATAACCCGCTCGTTTATTTTTTCATACCCAGAAAGGACGCTGGACGGCCCTCCACTGAGTACAAACGCCTCTGCATCCTTGATTTTCTCTGGCAAAAGCCTGGCCGCGCTAAAAATTTCAGCCTCTTTTTTTAGGTATTTAAAGGAGCGTTTTATTAGGTGCGTGTACTGGCTTCCGTTATCTATTATCGCAATCATAAGGAAAATTTCAGAAGCGGTAATTTTTTAAACTGTTACTGGCTCGTCGAAAGGTTTAAAAACTTTTCCTATTTAAAAATGAAGAGCATCTGCGTAGCCTTTATGCTAGGCGCTCCTCCGGAGGATGGAATGGTGGCAAAAAAACCAAAATTAGAAGTTGATGTTTTGAAACATTTTCTAACTCCCAAGATGAAAATAGCCGGAGAGAAAAAAAGGAAGGAAATTCTTGAAAAATACGGGGAGCAGAATCTTGCGAAAATACTCTCTTCTGACCCAGCTGTGAAGGCGCTTAAAGCAAATGTTGGCGATGTAGTAGAGATAGAAAGGGAAGGGCCAAGCGGAGGGTATGTTTATTACAGAATTGTTGTAGAGGGGTAGGAATGGTAAAGGGAATGATTGAGGCGTATTTTGCCGAGAACAGCCTTGTGAAACAGCATTTGGATTCCTTCAACAAATTCATAGATAGCGGGATGCAGGAGGTAATAAACAGGGTTGGGAAGCTGAGCACAAATGTAGAAGGCTATGAGATAAAGTTAGGAAAGGTAAGAATAGAGCCGCCAAGGTTTTACGAGGTAAGGGGAGGGTACAGGGCGATCCTTCCTTCTGAATGCAGGTTCAGGAACATCACCTACGCAAGCCCGATTTTTCTTGAGATGATCCCTATTTTTAATGGAATAGAAAGGCCGGTGTATTCAGATGTTTTCATAGGAGAAATACCTATGATGGTAAAATCGAAACTCTGCTATCTCTCAAACATGTCAAAAGAGGAGCTTGTGGAGGCTGGAGAGGATGCAGAGGACCCGGGAGGGTATTTCATAATAAACGGAAGCGAAAGGGTACTCGTGAGCGTAGAGGATTTGGTACCGAACAAGATACTTACAACAGTAGAAGAGGGGAGGGAGGTTGTTGCTAAGGTTTTTTCAACAAGACATGGGTTTAGGGCAAGGTGCGTTATTTCGAGGAACAAGGAGGGGAAATGGGTGATCGATTTTCCAGCCTCTGCCCCAGGGATATCCCTTTTCACTGTTCTTCAGGTTCTTGGTGCAGAGCTGAAAGAGATAAAGAAGCTCTTTACAAAGAGCATGATAATACAAAACGATGTCCTGCTTAACATGGAATACGAAAAAGGGATAAATTACGAGGACCCTGTCGATTATTTAAGCAGGAGGCTTTCGCCAGGCCAGCCGGAAGAATACAGGCTCAACAGGATGTGGAACCTGATAGACAACTATCTTCTTCCGCATCTTGGAACTGAGAAGGCAGACAGGCAGAGAAAAATAACCTATCTTGTGAGAATGGCGGAAAGAACAACCTATGTATACCACAGAAGGCTTTTGCCTGATGATAAGGACCATTACGGAAACAAGAGGGTGAAGCTTGCTGGAGACCTGATGGAAGAGCTTTTCAGGTACGCCTTCCAGTTCCTCACAAAAGATATTGTTTACCAGGCTAGCAGGGCTGATGCAAGGGGAAGGAGACTGCAGGTACATACACTCGTAAGGCAGGACGCTCTGAGCGATAGGATAAGGTACGCCATGGCAACTGGGAACTGGATTGCTGGGCAGACTGGTGTGAGCCAGCTCCTTGACAGAACAAGTTATATTGCAAGCCTTTCGCACAGGAGGAGGGTGATTTCTCCGCTTAGCAGGAGGCACCCGCATTTCAAGGCAAGGGATTTGCATGGAACGCACTACGGAAAGATATGCCCGAGCGAAACTCCAGAGGGGCCGAGCTGCTCACTCGTGAAAAACCTCGCGGTTTTTGCAGAGATTTCAGTGGGAACAGATGAGGCGCAGGTTGAGGAGCTGCTCAAATCATTCGGAGTGAGCGAAAAATAGGTGGAAGGATGAAGAAGAGCGAAAGAACGACTGTATACCTGAATGGAAGGCTTGTGGGGTATTACAAGGATGGGAAGGCGCTCGCTTACAGGTTGAGGGAAAAGAGGAGGACGAACGAGCTCAACTCGCAGGTTAATGTGTATTTCAAGGAGCAGACGAACGAACTTTTCATAAACACTGATAGAGGGAGGGTGAGAAGGCCCTACATTGTAGTCGAGGGCGGAAAGTCAAAACTTACACCTGAAATTGTGGAGAGGGTGAAGAAAAAACAGCTGAACTGGAACCATCTTATAAAAATGGGTGTGGTGGAGTACCTAGATGCTGAAGAAGAGGAGAATGCGTATGTTGCGATACGCGAGGATGAGCTGACCAACGAGCACACCCACCTGGAGATAGACGCCTCAACAATATTCAGCGTTGTTTCTTCTATTCTTCCATACCCAGAGCACAACTCCTCGCCGAGAATTACTATGGCATGCTCGATGACAAAGCAGAGTTTGGGGCTTTACGCCTCAAACTACAACCAGAGGTTTGACACGCGCGCGTATGTAATGTACTACCCGCAGGAGCCGGCCATAAGGACGGATTTGTACAAGGCGCTTAATCTGGGCCCAAGGGCTGCGGGCCAGAATTTTGTTGTTGCTGTTGCGACATACTCAGGCTACAACATGGCAGATGGACTGGTTATTTCGAAGGGCGCGATAGATAGGGGAATAGGAAGGGTTGCAATGTTCAGAACATACGAAACAGAGGAGAGAATATACCCTGGAGGCCAGAGGGACAAAGTGGAGATTCCGACCCCTGATGTTGTTGGGTATAGGGGGGAGGAGGCGTACAGGCATCTGGATGAGGATGGGGTGGTAATTCCGGAAAGCGTTGTTGGGCCGAGGGATGTTCTGGTTGGAAAGACCTCGCCTCCAAGATTTTTGGAGGAGGTTTCTATATTCGGAGTTATAGAGGAGAAGAAGAGGGAAAACTCACTCGCAGTTAAAGCAGGAGAGAAGGGAAAGGTAGATGGAGTTATGATTACTGAGGGAGTTAGCGGAAACAAGGTTATAAAGGTGAGGCTAAGGTCTGTGAAGGTTCCAGAAGTGGGAGACAAGTTCGCGTCAAGGCATGGGCAGAAGGGAGTAATAGGCCTGGTGCTCAACCATGAAGACATGCCTTTCACAAAAGACGGAATCGTACCTGATTTGGTGATAAACCCGCACGCAATCCCAAGCAGGATGACCGCAGGCCATCTGCTGGAAATGCTCGGGGGAAAGGCGGCCGCTGTTGGCGGTATGCTGATGGACGGGACTGCGTTCAGCGGAAACAAGGAAGAGGAGTACACAAAGATTCTGAAGGAAGCTGGGTTTGATGAGTACGGAGAGGAAGTAATGTACGACGGCGAAACAGGCAAGCCGTTGAAAGTGAAAATATTCATGGGTGTTGTGTACTACCAGCGACTCCATCATCTTGTTTCGAACAAGATGCATGTTAGAAGCAGGGGGCCGGTCCAACTTCTAACCCTACAGCCAACAGAAGGAAGGGCAAGGGAAGGAGGGCTGAGGTTCGGGGAGATGGAAAGGGACTGCCTTATAGGATACGGAGCTAGCATGCTCATAAAAGAGAGGCTTCTTGAGGAGAGCGACAAGACATCCATGCTCATATGCAAGGACTGCGGTGGAATCGCGGTCACTGACCACATAAAGAAGAGGAGCTATTGCGGGGTGTGCAAGAGCGAGAACATAGGCGAAGTGGAGATGAGCTATGCGTTCAAGCTTCTGATAGATGAAATCCAGTCTATGGGAATATTCCCACACATAGTGATAAAGGAAAGAGGTGAAATGTAGATGCTTCATTACAGCCCTTCTGAATACTATATAGAAAAAATAAAATTTTCAATATTCTCACCGGAAATAATAAGGAAGATGGCGGTTGCGAAGATAGATGTTCCTGATACGTACGATGACGACGGCTATCCGATAGATGGCGGGCTGATGGACCCAAGAATGGGTGTGGTCGACCCGGGGCTGAAATGCAAAACATGTGGAGGTAGCATAAAGGAATGCCACGGCCATTTTGGGTATATCGACTTAGTAAGGCCGGTTGTTCATGTGCAGTTCGCAAAAATAATACATTGGGTGCTCAAAGCAACATGCCACAAATGCCACAAGATTGTGCTCACAAAAAAAGGCGAGAGGCCGAACAAATGCCCGCAGTGCGGAGCTGAATTGGAGGAACTCAAATTCGTAAAGCCAACTTCGTTTTATCTTGGAAAGAAAGAGCTTCTCCCGAGTGAGATAAGGGACTGGCTCGCGGCAATAAGCAACGAGGATGTTAGAACCTTGGGCATAGACCCAGAAACATCAAGGCCTGAGTGGATGGTTCTGACCGTTCTCGCGGTTCCACCAGTAACTGTAAGGCCTTCCATTACGCTTGAGAGCGGGGAGAAGAGCGAGGATGATTTAACGCATAAGCTCGTAGACATCATAAGGATAAACCAGAAATTGGAGGCGAACATAAATGCAGGCGCTCCTCAGCTCATCATAGAGGACCTTTGGCAGCTTCTCCAGTATCACGTCACAACATTTTTCGATAATGAAACCGCGAACATTCCGCCCGCAAGACACAGGAGCGGAAGGCCTCTGAAAACGCTGGCACAGAGGTTGAAAGGAAAGGAGGGAAGGTTCAGGTATAACCTGAGCGGGAAGAGGGTGAACTTTTCTGCGAGAACAGTTATTTCGCCAGACCCGAGAATATCCCTGAGTGAGGTGGGAGTTCCGCTTGCGGTTGCGAATGAGCTTACCATACCCATTCCGATTACAGAATGGAACCTCGAGTATGCAAAAGAGCTCATAAAAAAAGAAGACTACCCGAGAGCAGTGTATGTTATAAGGAGCGATGGAAGGAGGATAAAGGTGAGCGAGCAAACCAGGGAAAAGGTTCTTGAAGAGGTAAAGGTCGGGTGGGTTGTGGAGAGAAATATTAAAGACGGCGATATTGTGCTTTTCAACAGACAGCCTTCCCTGCACAGAATCAGCATGATGGCGCATTCTGTAAAGGTCCTTCCTGGAAAAACATTCAGGCTCAACCCGGTTGTCTGCCCACCCTACAATGCAGATTTCGATGGGGATGAGATGAACCTGCATGCCATACAAACCGAGGAGGCGAAGGCAGAAGCATGCGAGCTCGCGAAAGTGGAGAAGCAGATAATCTCGCCGAGGCACGGGCATGCAATCATAAAACCGCAGGAGGACCATGTTTCAGGAATCTATTTTTTGACAAGGGAGGATGCGGAATTCACAAAAGACGAGGCAGCAAAGCTCCTGTACCTAGCAGGAATAAACAAGCTTCCGAAGCCGGACAGGGGGAAAAATTATTCCGGAAGGAGCATCTTCTCCCTCCTGCTTTCCAAGAACTTGAATGTCGCATACACCTCAAAGCTCGGGGAGAGGGTGGTGATAAGGAATGGAGAGCTTGTGAAGGGCGCTGTGGAGAGCAAGGGAGCAGAGGGTGAGATAATCGAAAAAACATTCCTGATAGAGGGGCCTGAGCATACGCGGTGGTTCATAGATTCGATGACGAAAATGGCGCTTGAATGCTTAACGATGCATGGGCTAAGCGTTTCCCTGCGAAGCTACAAGCTTAGTCCGGAAGCGAGGAGCGATGTGAACAAGCTCGTTGAAAAAATGAAAAGAGAAATAGAAAATTACATCATGCAGTATAAGAACGGAACGCTCGAAAGAATCCCTGGCCTTACTATGAGGGAAACGCTGGAAAGCCACATCATGGCTGTCTGCTCGAAAACAAGGGATGCTGTAGGAGAGATTGTAGAGAATTCTCTTGGAAAGCAGAATGCATCCATAATCATGGCGAAGATAGGTTCTAGGGGGTCTCTGCTGAATGCAATCCAGATGTCTGCCCTGCTGGGGCAGCAGGCGGTGAGGAACAAGAGGCTGAAGAGAGGGTATAACAAGAGAACGCTTGTGTTCTTCAAGCCCGGCGAGCTGAGTGCAAGGGAGCGTGGGTTCGTGACAAACAGTTTCAGGAAGGGGCTGGACCCGGATGAGTTCTTCCACCATGCAATGGGAGGAAGGGAATCGCTAGTGAACACTGCTATAAGGACAGCGAGGAGCGGGTACATGCAGAGAAGGCTGATAAACGCGCTCCAAGATATAACAGTAAGTGAGGATTTGAGCGTGAGGGACGCGGAGGGAAAGATAGTGCAGTATATTTACGGTGGAGATGGAAAGGACCCGATGCTCGCGAAAACAGAGCTGATTGACATCGTGCCTAAGGAGGATGACATCGACACGGTTTAGCAAAGGTGGTGAAAATGAAAACATCAAACAAAACATGCCCGTACGATGCTGTTGGGATTGTGGCAGCCCAGAGCATAGGCGAGCCTGGAACACAGATGACCATGAGAACGTTCCACTACGCCGGGGTTGCAGAGCACGTGCCCACAGGCCTGCCAAGATTGATAGAACTCGTGGATGTTAGGAAGGAGCCGAAAAAACCAACCATTGATATTTATCTCAAAAAAGAATTCTCGCGTAAAAAGGAAATTGCTGAAAAGGTTGCTTATCAGGTGGAAAGCATCACGGTCGACCAGATTGCGAAGGTTAAGGAGGATATGCATGAGAAGGTCGTAAAGGTTGTTTATGATGAGAAGCTCGGAAAAAGCTACCGCACCACTTTCGACCAGCTCGAAAGGTCTCTCGAGATGAGCAAAAAGGTTGATAGGAGGAACAGGGTAATAACTGTGAACGTCGAAGAGAAAAAGCAGAAGGGCGGCGTGCTGAAGGCGGTCAGAAAAACATACGAAATTGTAAAGAAAACGATCGTGAAGGGAGTGGCAGGAATTACCAGAGCGGTTGTCGTGAAAGATGAGAACGGAGAGTATTTTGTGAGGGCCAGCGGCTCAAATATCGAAGGAGTCCTGAAAAATAACTTTGTAGACCCTGAGCGGGTTTACACGAACAACATTAAGGAGATAGAAAGAATATATGGAATAGAGGCGGGCAGGGCTGCGCTTGTGCGTGAGATGAAGCAGGTTATGGAAATGCAGAAGCTGGCGGTTGACATAAGGCATATCATGCTTGTTGCGGATGCTATGTGCTACGCGGGGAAAATAGTTAATATAGGGAGGCATGGGTTGAGCGGGAAAAAGCCTGGCGTTCTTGCGAGGGCAGCATTTGAGGAAACCGTGAAGCATCTTGTTAATGCTTCAGTAAAAGGAGAGGAGGACAGGCTCATAGGAGTAACCGAAAACATAATCGTGGGCCAGACCGTTCCGGTAGGAACTGGAAACATCATGCTCGAGTTTAACATCACGCAGAACAAACCTAAAAAGTGATTTAGATGACTGAAGAGAAAACAAAAAAAATTGTGAAAAAAGAAGTGAAGGTTACGAGGAAGAGAAAGAAGAAGGAGGGTGAGGGCGAGATAGAGGCCGCGCTGAAACTCATGGTAGAAACAGGAAAATATGAAATGGGGTTCAGAAGAGGGCATGCTGCTGCGCTTCTTGGGAAGGCAAAAGCAATTGTTCTCGCAAAAAACACCCCGCCCATAAACGCAGCGGATGTCCAGCACTACGCAAAACTTTCTGGCATTCCCGTCTTCATTGTGGACAAGACCAGCCTTGAACTCGGTTCGGTGTGCGGAAGACCCCATCCAGTTTCGGTCCTCTCCATATACGATGAGGGCGAATCAAGCATCCTGAAAATAGCGAGCAAGAAAGGAAAAAAATAAAGTGAGCGCATGGAGATAGGCGAAACCGAGCTTTTTTATCTGAGCGAGTTCGAGAAGATAACGCAGGTCATGCCGTCCGATGTTGCTGAAGTGGACGAGTCGCTTTTCTTTCTTGTTCCAAAAATCCTGCTCGGGAAGGCGATAGGAAAAAAAGGCTTCATGATCCAAAAGCTCGAGAAGAAATTCAAGAAGAAGGTTCTGATTTTTGCAGACAGCGACGACCCAGAGGAGTTCATAAGAAACTTCTTCAACAATGTAAATCCCACTGAGATAGAAGTCAGGGACGCAATGGGGGAGAAAGGCGTGTTCTTTTCGATAAACGAAGCAGAGAGGGGAATCGCTCTTGGGAAAGGAGGGTCCAGGATAAAGGCGGCTAGGAAATTTGTGGAGAAAAAGTTCAATGCAAAACTTTACCTGAAAACAAAGAAAGCTGCTATTTTTTAAAACCAATAAAAAACACAAAAATAAACATTTAAATATGTTTTTGTGCATAATACTACTATGGCAAAACTCAGAACTGCTCTTCTTACAGGGACCTTCATGCTTGCCTTAGCAGGAGGAAAAACATTCGCAGAGAAGTGGAAGTATGAAGACCTGAGAAGTCCTGAAGAGAAGCAGGCAGATAGTTTGTATTATACGCAAAAACAGGATTCGACCCTAAAAGCAAGGAGAAAAACAAAACCAGAGTACCTTATTAGAATAGAATTCGCAAAGCCAGAAGTTCAAATGAAGGATACGGTTGTGGTTGTTCCAATCGAGGAAACGAAAAGAAAAGAATTGCCGTTCTGGCTTGGGATTGGTTTGCTAGGTTTAGGAGCGCTAGGCATAGTTGGCGCCGGGATTTCGATTGCTTATAAAATAAAAAATAAAAAATTCGAAAATGGCGAGCCAGCGATGATCGTGGGGAGAGAAAATGAACTTTACACGATAGAAGTTTATGAGTATTACCCATGGAAGCTTAAATCAATTGTTTCTTTTGGTATGATGGCTAGCGGAATCATAGGTATTTATCTACTTTCGCATTCTTCTGAAATAGAAATAAGAGATGTGGAGCAAACCGTGCAGGTGGTTGTTGAGCAGGTTCCATACATCATGGGGAGGGATTCTTTAGGTGCGTATTTTGTTGTTAATAGCGATGCTGGGTGGGATAGCACACTCTCGCATCTCTCGGGAATTGCCACATCAGGAAGGAATACAAAAATTATTTTTTCTGGAGATAGCAGCAAAATTGATGAATTAAAGCGCATTTTTCCGAATTCAAAGATCTCCATCCAATAGGTTTTTAAATAATTGGCAACAGAAAAATAATTTCCTAACGGAATAAATGGAGTGATAGAATGGGTAAGGGAGCAAACGGAGAGTTCGCTGGAAGAAATCTCCAAAGAAAAAGGAAAAAATACAGGTGGCTGAGTAAAAGGTGGAAGGCAAAGAAGCTCAAGTTAAAGTTAAGATACGACCCAACTCGAGGCGCGCCGATAGCCTCTGGCATAGTGATAGAAAAGGTTGTGCTTGAGCAAAAGCAGCCGCATTCCGGGTTGATCAAATGCGTAAGGGTTCAGCTGAAAAAAAATGGAAAAATCGTCACTGCCCATGCCGTAAGGGACAAGGCGATAAACTTCATAAACGAGCATGATGAGGTTTTGATTTCAGGGTTGGGCGGTTCGCAGAGGGGACAGATGGGCTCAATCCCTGGGGTTAGGTACAAAATAATCGCTGTTAATGGAGTTGACCTTCAGGCGTTGAGACACGGAAAGAAGGAGAAGCCTAAGAGATGATTGGATGAAACTGTTTAATAAATGGGGATGGAATGAAATTGAAATAAAGGACCCAAGCTTAAAGCAGGTTATTCAGTTAAATGAGGTGAAGGTCCCGCATACATTTGGGAGGTTTACAAGAAAACCACTGCAGAAGATGAAGATAAACATAGTGGAGAGACTGGTGAATAAGCTCATGAGAGGCGGAACGGGCGAAAAGACAGCGGGAAAAGTTATAAGAACGCATGGAAGGCTGCAAGGAAAAAAACTCAAGATGCTCAAAACAGTTGAGAAGGCATTCGATATGGTGTATGAAAAAACGAAAGAAAACCCAATTCAACTTCTTGTAAGGGCGATAGAAAACTCAGCACCGAGAGAGGATGTTACGAGGGTCGCTTTCGGCGGTGTGAGCTATCAGGTCAGCGTGGATGTTTCCTCAACAAGGAGGCTAGATATGGCATTGAGAAACATTACGCTCGCCGCCCTGATGAGGGCGTTCAACAGCAAAAAATCCCTTTCAGAAACGCTTGCTGATGAAATCATAAACACGGCAAAGGGAGATGTGCAAAACAGCTATGCGATGAAAAAAAGGGATGAGGTAGAAAGGATCGCAAGAAGTGCAAGGTGATCGAGCGCGAAAGCGCGAGAGATTTGAGCCGAAGGCTCAAGAGGATCGAGCGCAAGGTGGTTTTGTGGTCAGAAAAGAGGTTGTAGTTGAAGATGTTCAGAGGTTGATGGATACTCTGGAAACAGTCAGAAATGTTGCCATCGTCGCCCATGTTGACCATGGAAAATGCATAAACGGAACTGCTAGGGTGTTCTTGGCTGATGGCCGGATGGTCAGTGCAAAAGACCTGTTCGCTGAAATAAGAAAAAATGGCAAGTTGATAAAATCAAACGACGATGAAGAGATATACGCAGCAGACGACTTTAGTTGTTTCTCCTTGAACAAGCAGAGCGGAAGGATAGAAATAGCACCAATAACTCATGCGTGGAAGCTTAAAGGCGGCAGGATGCTTAGAGTAAAACTTAGAAATGGGGTGGAAATAGAAACAACACCGGAGCATAAATATATTGTTTTGCGTGGAATGCAGTTTTTGGAGAAAAGAGCGGATGAGGTTCAAGTAGGCGATTCGTTAGTATGCCTAAAAAAACTTACTGTTAAATCCAATAGTAGCATGAAAGAAAAAATACTGCACCTGCTTGGAAATAATTCTTTTTACCTTCATCTTGACCCCAGGTTTGTGAACGAAGTTTCTAAAGAACTCAAACTCAGAGAGATTGATATAAACAAGTTAAAGGAGCTACTCAAAACCGACCTATCAAAAGATGGGTTGAGGTCCTGTTTTTATAAAAATAGGTTCAGGGCCAAGGACTTTCTAAAATTGTGCGAAGTGTTAGCAGTTCCATTGGAATTGGCTTATGACAGCATAAGGTTAGTATCATACAGAAGCGGTAACCCGCGGAATAGCAAAAGTTGTCAGAAGATTGCACTTCCTCAAAATTTTGATGATCTTTTTTCTTTAGCCGGGTTGATGTTTGGAAATGGTAGCGGGCATATTTTTGTGGTAGGAAAACCAGAGCTAGGGGAGAAATTTGAAAACATATTGAAAAGATTTGGTAGTAGCATGTACCACAGGAACTATACTGGCAAGACTAGGGAAATTGGCGTCGGTAGCAAAACATTAATACATTTGTTGGAAGCCCTTTTTGGATATCCTGTTAGGAAAAAATCGCATACCATTAAATGTAACGACTTTCTTTTCACCGCGCCGGATAGTTGTGTTGCAGCTTTCCTACGGTCCTATTTTGATTGCAACGGAACTGTGGAATTTGGAAGAAGAGCAATATCAATTAGCAGTGCAAGCGATGAGATGCTGAAAGATATACAGTTCCTGCTTCTACGGTTCAATTGCGCGTCCATAAGGCAGGGCGACACACTATACATAACCGGGAATTCAGTTAAGAGATACAATGAACTGATCGGGTTTTCGCTTTCTGATAAAAAAACTAAAGCCAAAGAGCTTGAGGACAAAATTTCTGGCAGTTATGTTCTTGATGTCATCCCGCTATCAAGAGAAGCGTTCATTGAGCTGGAGGGTGGTAGAAGTATGAATTCTATCGCCTCCAACTATTATGAATATGTAAGCGGAAAAAGCAGGCCTGTCGTAGGTTCCATTTCACAGCTGGCAACAAAATTAGATAATGAATTTTTGGCACAGCTTTGTCAAGAAGAACTCGCTTTCATTGAGGTAGTTGAAATAAATGAGGGATACGAAACAGAAGTTTACGACTTTAGTGTAGAAAATAATCACAATTTTGTTGCAGAAGGAGTGTTTATCCATAATACTACGATGACCGATTCGCTGGTTGCGAGGGCGGGGCTGATTTCGAAGGAGCTTGCAGGAGAGCAGAGGGTTATGGACTTTGAGGAGTTGGAGCAGGCGAGGGGAATAACAATAAAGGCAGCGAACATAAGTTTGGGGTTCAAGTACGATGGAAAGGAGTATCTCATTAATTTGATAGACACGCCCGGGCATGTGGATTTCGGTGGCCATGTCACAAGAGCTATGAGGGCGGTGGACGGCGTTGTTCTTGTGATAGATGCGGTTGAAGGTGTAATGCCACAGACAGAAACCGTCCTGAGGCAGGCGATAAAGGAAAGGGCGAAGCCGGTCGTTTTCATAAACAAAGTTGACAGGCTGATCACGCAGCTCAAATTAAATCCTGCGCAGATGCAGGAGAAAATAGCAAAGATAATCGCTGGCGTGAACAGAATTATAGAGCAGAATGCTCCTGAGGAGTTCAAAAAGGAGTGGATTGTTTCGGTGGAGAACGGAAAGGTCGCAATAGGAAGCGCGTTCTACAAATGGGCGATAAGCCTCTCTTCAATGCAGAGGCATAAAATCTCGTTCAAGCAGATCTATGAACTTGTTGCTGCTGCGAAGTATAAAGAACTGATGGAAAAAGCCCCTCTTGACGAGGTCATTCTTGAGATGGTCATAAAACATCTCCCAAACCCGAAACACGCGCAGAGGTACAGGATTCCAAAACTATGGAGGGGGGATACCAAAAGTGACATCGGAAAGGCGATGCTTGAGTGCGATGCGAACGCAAAAACAGTAGGAGTTGTTTTTGGAGTTGTGCATGATGAGCACGCGGGGGAGGTCGCGGTTATAAGGCTGTTTTCTGGAACCGTAAAAAAGGGCGACTCTCTCTATCTCGCTTCAAAACTTAATTATATGAAGGTGCAGCAGGTTGCGGTCTACATGGGCCCTGATAGGGTGAATGCCGAGAAAGTTAGTGCAGGAAACATCGCCGCGCTTGTTGGGCTGAAGGATGTTTATGTAGGCGAAACAATAAGCACCGATCCTATGGAGCCGTTTGAGGAAATAAAACATTATTCAGAACCTGTGGTGACGAAGAGCATAGAGGCAAAGAACAGCAAAGATTTGAGCAAGCTCATTGAAGTTCTGAGAGGGATTGCAAAGGAAGACCCAACTCTAAAAGTTGAATTAAATCAGGAGACTGGCGAGCATCTTATAAGTGGGATGGGAGAGCTCCATCTTGAAATCATAGAATACAAGATTACAAAAGAAAAGGGCGTAGACATAGTCACATCCCCTCCAATAGTCGTTTACAGGGAAGGCATTGAAGCCAGGGGGGATGTGATAGAAGGAAAATCCCCGAATAAGCACAACAAATTCTATATTTATGTAGAACCGCTTTCGCAGGAGATAGTAGACGCAATAGACAAGGGAGAGATAAGGGAAGGAAGGGTAAAAGGAAGGGCGCAGGAAATGGTTGAAAAACTCGTCGAACTTGGGATGGATAGGGATGAGGCGAAGGGGATATGGCATATATACAAAAAGAACATGTTTGTGGACGCCACAATGGGTGTACAGTACCTAAACGAAGTGCAAGAGTTGGTTCTTCAGGCGTTTGAGGAGGCGATGGACAAAGGGCCTCTTGCGCAGGAGAAATGCATCGGCGTGAAGGTTGTTCTCACGGATGCAACCCTGCACGAAGACAATGTTCACAGGGGGCCTGCACAGATAATTCCAGCTGTAAAAAGGGCGACGTATGCTTCCATGATTCGCGGTGGAGTGTACCTACTCGAGCCAAAGCAGAAGGTTCTTATCCAGACTCCGCAGGAGTATACTGCAGATGTTATGAATGCATGCAACGGAAGAAGGGGCCAAATGACAGAGATATCGCAGGAGGGTGAAACCGCAACACTGAATTATATAATGCCGGTTGCTGAAATGTTTGGTTTTAGCAACGCCTTGAGGGGAGCGACGCAGGGAAGGGCCATATGGTACCAGGAATATGCGGGCTATTCCAAGCTTCCAAAAGAGCTTACCGCAAAAATAGTGAAGCAGATAAGGG
>JBAMLP010000036.1:14230-27817 GCA_039793475.1 Candidatus Micrarchaeales archaeon
GGGAAAGGAAGGGGCTGCCTCCAGAACCGCCGACTGCAGAGCACTTCATGGAGCTTTGATTTTTCTTTTTATTTTTTGTGTTAACTTGTGATAAAGGTTTATTAATATTTTTATTCATAAATAAGTTTATGGGTCAGAGAGTGTTGGGAAAAGGAGAAGAGAAACTAATACAAAAAGCGCTGGAGTGGGGGGAGTATAAAGATAGAATGGGGGCAATCGAAAGGCTAAACAAAAGAAAACATTTTCACTTTCCAACAAAAGGTTTTATTCTTGGTTTTTTCGGAATAGTTAGTGTGGCCGGGCTATCTGTAGGCGCCATGAAAACAATTCTTCGTTTGATGGAGCCAACCCCTGCCTCTGTTATTGGAACTGAGGATAAAAAACTTAGTATGAAAGAGCTTCATAAAAAATATGTATATACATTCAACGAACAAGGGAATGTTGTTCCGCGGATGCCCGATGACTACAAAACACTTGTTTTTCTATTCGGGGACTCGGTTGGGTCCAGCATGATGGCTTGGAGCAGTTATTTTGGAATAGCGCCAGCAATAGTTGTTGCTATTATCTGCGCAGAAAATGGCTCAAGCCTGGACCAAAACATACTGAATACTGTTGGTAGAAAATTTACACAAGATCCGCATCTCGCTGACCAAACGATTTCACGTTCTGGTGCAAGAGGAATCGCGCAAATAAAAAAATCAACGGCAGAAATAAAAATAAAAAAACTTGTAAGGGAGGGAAGGTGGCCTTTTAAAACAACAAATACGGATGGAGTGCTTTCGGATTATGACATGAGCATATTTTTATTGTGCGCGCTCATCCAGGAGATACAGATGGCTGGATACAACAATATCGCGGATATCGCAGGCATCTACCATTCCGGCCATAATGGATGGAGCAGGAAAAAAGCAGAAGGAAAAAACGCTGATGAGGTTTGGAAAGAAATAGAGAAAGCACAAAGGGCTAAAAAGCAATACGAAGGAGTGCGCGCGTATCTGAGCGAATCTACTCAAAATGAATAATTTCACGTTCTGGTGCAAGAGGAATCGCGCAAATAAAAAAATCAACGGCAGAAATAAAAATAAAAAAACTTGTAAGGGAGGGAAGGTGGCCTTTTAAAACAACAAATACGGATGGAGTGCTTTCGGATTATGACATGAGCATATTTTTATTGTGCGCGCTCATCCAGGAGATACAGATGGCTGGATACAACAATATCGCGGATATCGCAGGCATCTACCATTCCGGCCATAATGGATGGAGCAGGAAAAAAGCAGAAGGAAAAAACGCTGATGAGGTTTGGAAAGAAATAGAGAAAGCACAAAGGGCTAAAAAGCAATACGAAGGAGTGCGCGCGTATCTGAGCGAATCTACTCAAAATGAATAAAATCAGTTTTCATGTAATCCTGCAAAACTTTTGGAATTTCTATTCCATCTTTTTCTTGGTAGTTTTCAACAATCGTGATTAAAGTTCTTCCAATAGCAAGGCCTGAGCCGTTGAGAGTGTGTACAAAATAGAGTTTTCCGTCTTTTGCCCTGTACCTGATGTTCGCCCTTCTTGCCTGAAAATCCGTGCAGTTTGAAACAGAACTTACCTCCCTATATCTTTCTTGGCTTGGAAGCCAGGCCTCAACATCGTATGTTTTTGCAGCCGCAAATCCCATATCCCCTGTGCATAAAATCATTGCCTTGTATGGAATCTCAAGAAGCTCAAGAATATTCTCTGCATCCTTGAGCATCAGGTCGTGCTCCTTCCAGCTTTCTTCAGGCGTTGTTATTTTTACCAGCTCAACTTTGTCGAACTGGTGCTGTCTTATCATTCCTTTTATATCTTTTCCATAAGCGCCTGCTTCCCTCCTGTAGCATGGGGTCAGAGCTGTGTAGTATTTCGGGAGGTCTTTTTCTTCAAGGACTTCTCCACCATGGATGTTTGTGAGCGGAACTTCGGCAGTTGGAATAAGCCACAGATTGTCCTTTTCACAGTGGTAGAGCTCCTCCCCGAATTTCGGCAGCTGGCCTGTCCCGAACATTATTTCACTTTTTACAAGATGCGGAACCCAAACTTCTGTATAACCGCGAGAAGTCTGCACATCCAGCATGAAGTTTGCAAGAGCCCTCTCAAGTTTTGCGAACGCGGAATACATAACGGTAAACCTGTGGCCTCCAAGCTTCACCCCTCTATCGAAATCAAAAAACGGAAGCTCTTCATGGGGCTTGATATCGTTCTTGAATTTTTTTGGCTTCCCCCATTTCCGCACCTCCTTGTTGTCACGCTCGTCTTTTCCTATCGGAACTGAGGAATGGGGAATGTTCGGAATGTTAACCCATATATCATACCTTTTCTTTTCAATCCTCTCAACTTCCTTCTCTACCCCTTCTATCATGAGCGCGAGCTCCCTGCTCTTTTTCATTTCCGCATCAATGCTTTTATTCTGTTTTTTCTTCTCTGAGATTTCCAGCCCGAGCTTGTTTCTTTCTCCCCTCAGCGAGTCAAGCTTTCCCTTCCTCTCCCTCCATTCCTTATCCAGCGCCAGAATTCGGTCTACTGGAGAAGGGTCCTGATTCCGGTTTTTGAGCATTTCTTTTACAGTTTCTGGATTTTCCCTAAGGACATTTATGTCTATCATGCTGGGATAGGAGAGAAATTGTTTAAAAAACATTGCATATCTAACCTTCCTATGAAAGCTTTGATTCTTGCGGGTGGAGAGGGGAAGAGGGTAAGGCCGTTTACCCATACCCGCCCAAAGGCGATGGTTTATGTTGCGGGAAAGCCTCTGCTGTATTGGATAATTGAAGAGCTTAAGAAAGCTGGGATAAACGAATTTTATGTCGTTGTGCAGCACCACAAGGAAAAAATACTTGAATATTTTAATGGGTGGAAAAACATATGTTTTTTGGAGCAGGGAAAGGAGTACGGAACCGCCAAGGCAGTAGAATCTGCAAAGGGAAAGATAAAGGGCGAGTTTATCGCTGTTGCAGGCGACCATCTGTTCTCTCACAAGATAGTAAAGGAATTGATTGGAAGGAAAGGAAAAAAAGTTGCTGCGCTGAAAGAGCATGTAAGCACAGAAAATTACGGTTCTGTTGTGGTCAGGGAGGGTAGGATAAAGGAGGTGCATGAGAAGAGCAAAAATGCACCCTCAAACCTTGTTAATATAAGCATGTACAAATTTAGTGATGAAATTTTCAGCGAGATAGAAAAAATAAAAAAATCAAAAAGAGGGGAGTACGAAATAACAGATGTTCTGCCAGGAGCAGAAGCAGTGGTTACAAAGGATTTTTGGATGGACATCACATGGCCTTGGGATATGCTGAAGGCTAATGAAGTATTGCTTGACCAGATGGCTGAAAAAATGGGGAGGATAGTGAATTCAACGGTGAGGGGAAAGGTCGTGATGGAGGAGGGAGCGGTTGTTGAGAACAGCGTTATTGAGGGCAATGTCTATCTTGGAAAGAATGTTCATATTGGACCCTTTGCGTATATACGCGGACCCACTTCTATAGGAGATGGTTGCAACATAGGAGGAGGAACAACAGTAAAATCAAGCATCCTCTTCCCGAAAGTAAACGCAAAACACCTCACCTACATAGGAGACAGCATTATAGGGGAGAACACCAACTTTGGCTCCTCTACGCAGCTCGCAAATTTCAGGTTCGATTCAAAAGAGGTTTGGGTTGAAACAGAGAATGGAAGGATGAATTCTTGGAGAAAAAAGCTGGGTGCTTTTGTCGGCGATGATACAAAATTCGGGGTGGGGAGTATAGTAATGCCTGGAAAGGTGATAGGAAACAACTGCTGGATAGGTTCAGGGGTTGTTGTCTACAAGAATATTCCTTCAAACAAAAAAATATTCGTAAAGCAGGAATGGACAGAGGAGGGATAAAATCTATCTGATAGTAGGAATCGACCCAGGGCTTTATACCGCAGTAGTTGCACTGGATTTGAAAGGAAATGTTGTTCTGAAATTCGTGAACAGGGATGTTGGAGAGAAGGAAGTTGTCAGAATTATAAGGAAAACAGGAATCCCTTCCATAATTGCAACTGATGTTTCTCCTCCGCCCCATTTGGTAGAAAAAATTGCAGCCCGCTTTAACGCAAAACTTTTTTCCCCTCCGCGCTCCATGATGCAACAGGAGAAGGATGAAATAGCAAAGGAAATACAGGATTCCCATCTTAGGGATGCGTACGCTGCAACCATGAAGGCATACAGGGAGTATGCAAACAGGCTGAGGCAGATAGACAAACTTAACCTTGATGAAGAGAAAAAAGACAGGATAAAGCACATGATAATTCAAGGAATAAGGGCGGACACCGCAATAAAAATGATAGAAAGGTAACTATTTTACATTTATCGCATACTTCCCAGGTACCTTTATTTCAAGCATCTTCGCAACCTCGCTCTTTTCTGTATCAAGAATGTATATAAAACCAGAAAAATTATCCGTAAAGTCCTCGCCCTGGCACACAGGGCATTTCTTCCCCTCCTCAACAATATAGCTGCAGTTCCTGCACGCCTTCATTTTTTACCCTCCTTCTCTTCTTTTTTATCTTCCTTCTTTTTCGGTCTCTCCTTTTTCTTCTCGGCCTCTATCCATGCCTCGTTTCCCAGGCCGTCGGCCCGCATCGTCAGGCCGATTTTCGTATCCTGCGGGGACTGCTTCAAACTGACTGTCGAAACCTTCACTATGATCTCATCTCCCTTCTTCACAGTTTTTTTCTTGTCGGACGAGGAAAGCACCTTGCTTTTCTTGTCGTAGGAGAACCTCTCCTTCCCTATCTGCGAGATGTGAAGAAGCCCCTCGAAAGGGCCTATGGAAACAAAAGCGCCGAAATCCATGACCTCCCTTACCACGCCCCTGAAAACCTCGTTTACTTCTAGATTGAAGGCAATTGCTTCGAACTCAACCTCGTGGTAAACATAGGGGTCGCCCGGGAATATTATCCCGCTGGCCTTCGGCTTCGCTTTCGTCACTTCCAGGATCAGGCCGAGTTCCTTGATCATCTTTCCCTCGTATTTTTCCTTGAGGACTTTTTTCACAGCCTCCTCCCTTTCCATCACAAGAAGCTGGGGGGAAACCCTTACCCTGTCTTCTGCATTGATTAATCTGTACATGATTGCTCCCTCTTTTTCTTAGGTTTTAAGCAAATTGTATTTAAATGTTTTCGCTTCCCTTTTAAAACCATGTCAATGCTTCAGGGTGCGCGCAACCATCATCCACTGTTCGGCACTTCCGGCGCGAGGGGGATATACGGAAAGGAAATAACGCCCGAGTTTGTTTTTCTAATTGCGAACGCTTTTTCAGAGGGCAAGGTTTATGTTGGAATGGACAGGAGGGATTCCAGCCCTGCGCTGTATCATGCGGCAATTTCCGGAGCGCTGTCTGCAGGCGCTGAAGTGTATGAACTTGGTTTTGTGCCCACGCCGGTTGTTTCTTTTTATTCGCGGAAAGAGAATGCCAAAGGGATGATGATTACAGCGAGCCACAACCCTTTGGAATACAATGGTATAAAAATTTTTGAAAAGGGGATGGAGCTCACAAAACAAAAAGCGAACGAACTTTTTGACAAAAAACCAGTTTATAGAAAGGGGAACAGATACAAAACCGGGGCACAGGAGTACATTGATTTTGTTTTAAGCAGAGCGAAAAAATATGATGGTGTTATTGGAATCGATGCGAACGGAGTTGCCTCTTTCATCACTCCGAAAATTCTTTCCCTGGTTGGTGCAAAAACATTCGCAATAAACTGCTTCGGCGGGTTCAACAGAAACCCTGAGCCAAATGAGGAGAACCTGAATTATCTGAAAGCATTTGACAAAAAAATTGTCTTTGCGCATGATGGGGACGGGGATAGGGTCATGGTTTATTATGATGGAAAGATGATCCCTGGTGATGTTCTTCTCGGGATGCTCATCGAAGAGATTCTGAAACGGAAAAAAGGAACGATTGTCATAACGGTTGAGGCAAGCCTGTGCGTCAGGGAGGCGGTTGAGAGGTGCGGTGGGAGGAGCGAGATTACTCCTGTGGGAAGCACCTATGTTGGCGAGAAGATGAGGGAAAAGAATGCGCTGTTTGGAGGGGAACCAGCTGGAGAGTTCATATTTCCAGAATCCTCATTCTGCCCGGATGGAATTCTTGCAACCGTGTTTTTATTGAACATGGAAAAAAGAGAAAAACTGAGCGAGAGGATGAAAAGGTTTAGACAGTATCCCATGATAAGAAAAAAATACAGGGTTGAAGATAAGGAGGAAGTAATGGAAAAAGTGAAAAAAGAAATTGATGTTGAAGGAAAAAGGAATGAAAACGATGGAATAAGAATAGATGGAGAGGATTACTGGGTTTTGGTAAGGCAGAGTGGAACCGAACCCGTTGTAAGGTTGACTGTTGAGGCGAAGGAAAAAAATAAATGCGAAGAGATTGTAAAAGAAGTTGAAAAGATTATTCTTTGAGAAGAAGCTCGAGATGGGTTGAGATAATGTTTTTTGCTTCACCAATCAGAATTTCGATGATCTGGTTATCGCCGTATTCTTTTAATTCTATTATTCTTGAAAAAATTTTGTAAACATTCTCAGCGTACCCCCCACCGATTTTGAGAAACGCATCCATTGCCTTTTGGAAACTTTCAATGTTTTTTATTTCAAGCGCTTTCAAACCCAGATAATCCGCCTCCATTGATTTTGAAAGGTAGTAGAGGATGGCCCTTCTCTCCTTCTCTACTTTTGGCAGGATCTTTCCCTCAATTATTCCATTCCTTCTCTCCAACCTGTCTACAGCCGCCCAAAGCTTGAAAAGGGCTGCAGGCCAGTTGTTTCTTTCCTCAATAAGTTTCATACTCCCTTCTATGAATTCCCTCGCCTCAACTTTGTTCGGGTCTATTTTTCTTTTCAGTCTTTCATCAGCCTCTTTAAGCTTTTCAAAGTAGAAAGGGCAGGAAGAATTATCGATGTTCCGTATGATATCTTCAAGCATAAGCGCAATGAGCTCATTTTCTGCAAAATCTTTTTCCTCCCAAGTGATCACATGGGTTTTCTGCCTCGCTGCTTTATGAACACTTTTAACACATCTATCATTTATAGTAACTGTTCCATCCTCATTCAGAGTAATGGACATACCTAAAATATCTCTTTTTTCATACGCTTCCCTTAGGAAAACATAAATGTCTTCCTCATAGGTAGAACGGTACCTGCGCCAAACATAATTGAGAACATGATGCGCAACCCCTTCCCTATAAAGCTCTTCACACTGAACTTCATACGTTCCAAAGAATTTTTTTATCTCCCTTCCTTCCAGGCCCATGAATCTTACATCTAAGGAGAACGGGCCAACCTCTTGCGTTATTCTTCGAACTGCATTTTTTACTCTTGTAATAGGCTCTTCTCTAACAGCAACACGATTATCCATGTTTTATTATATAGCAACAATTCTTTTTAAATTTAAGCGTGAAATGGTGGGTATGAAGATAGGTATTGAGATACACCAACGGCTTGCGACGAAAAAACTTTTCTGCAACTGTCCATCGCTTTATGAGGAGGGCGGGAAAAAACCGGATGGTAAAATAAAGCGAGGGCTTTATGTGGTTTATTCGGAGGTGGGCGAGATAGATAAGGCTGCACTTCTGGAAGCCATGAAAGAGATGATGTTTGAGTACCAGTGCTTCAACGATTCCTCCTGCCTGGTTGAGATGGACGAAGAGCCACCACATTCCATAAATGGGGATGCGCTGGATGTCGCAATAGAGATGGCAATCAGGATGGGAATGGAAATTTTTGACGAAGTGCAGGTGATGAGGAAGATAGTGATAGATGGGAGCAACACAGCCGGCTTCCAGAGAACCGCGCTGGTTGCTATCGATGGGGGGGTTGAAACTTCTAAGGGAAAAGTTGGGATAGAAACATTATGCCTGGAGGAGGAGAGCGCAGGAATCGTAAGGGAGAATGTTTTTAGATTGGATAGACTGGGGATTCCGCTTATAGAGATTGCAACCGCTCCGGAAATAAAAGACCCGGAGCACGCGAAGGAAGTCGCGGAAAAACTTGGGTTGATGCTCAGGACAACCGGCAAGGTAATGCGGGGGATAGGAACAATAAGGCAGGATTTGAATGTGAGCATAGAAGGAGGAGCAAGGGTGGAGATAAAGGGTGCGCAGGAGCTAAACATGCTTCCTACATGGATAAGGAACGAAGCCGAGAGGCAGAAAAAACTTATTGAAATAATAAAAAAGCTTAAAGAAAAAAATGCTTTTGCAAAACTGAAATTCGAACCGAAGGATGTTACAGATGGAATAAGAGTAAATGGCGGTTTTATCAAAAGTGCTGTTGAAAAAGGGGAGAGAGTTTTTGGGATAAAACTTCCGGCGCATAAGGGAATTTTAGGCATAGAGCTTGGGGAAAACAGGAGATATGGGAGCGAGCTGAGCGATTATGCAAAAAAAGCAGGAGTGAAGGGCATTTTACATTCGGACGAGGAATTGGAAAAATACGGAATCGAGAATGTGGATGAGATTGCAAAATCGCTGGAATGCGGAAATGAGGATGCGTTTGCTATTGTTGTCGCAGAAGGGCAGAGGGCTAAGAGCGCGCTGAATTATGTTTTTGAAAGGGCTGGGATGAACTTCATTCCTGGAGAAACCAGGAAAGCCCTCCCAAACGGAACAACCGCGTACATGCGGCCCCTTCCGGGAAAGGCGAGGATGTACCCGGAAACAGATATCCCACCCATCAGAATAGCGAAAAGGAAGATAGAGGAAGTGAAGGCGAAAATGGGGAAGGGGCTGGAGGAAAAAAAGGCGTGGCTGGAGAGGGTGGTAAGTAAAGACCTGGCTGAGAAGATGGTGAGGAGCAAGTATTACGGAATGTTCGAGAGAGTGGTTGGGAAGGGAGTTGACGCAAAGGTCGCGGCAAGCATCATAGAAGACAAGTGGAGGGCGCTCAGGAGGGAGGGGCTAAAAATAGATGAAGGCATGGTTGAAAAAGCTTTGAGAATGTATGGTGAAAAAAAACTTGCAAAAAATGGAATAGAGGAAGCTTTAAGAATGATGGCAAAAGGAAAGAGCGAAAATGAGGTTTTGGAGAAACTGGAAAGGATAGGAGGGAAGGAGCTTGAAAAAATAGTTAGGGAGGAGAATGGAGATTTGAAAAAAATAATGCAGAAGTATGGCACAAGGGTGGAAGCAGAGGAAGTAATGGCAGTTATTATAAAAAGCAAGAATTAAAAAACGGTTGCTAGAAATATAAAAGAGAAAGGTGATTTTTATGGCAGAAAAAATAATAACAGCAATAGTTGAAGGCGGGAAGGCAACAGCAGGCCCGCCAATAGGGCCTGCGCTGGGCCCCTTGGGGATAAATGCAGGTGCGGTGGTTGCGGAAATAAACAAGCAAACCGCTGCGTTTGCTGGCACAAAGGTTCCTGTGAAAATAATCGCTGACCCAAAAACAAAATCGTTCAAAATAGAAGTCGGCTCCCCTCCTGTTTCCGAGCTTTTGAAAAAGGAGGCGAAGATAGAGAAGGGAAGCGGAACTGCGGGAAAGGAAGCAAAGGGGAACATAACGCTTGAAAGTGCGGTGAAGGTTGCAAAAAGCGTGAGAGGAAAAAACCTCTCCAAGAGCCTGAAAGACAGTGTGAAGGAAGTTTTGGGAAGCTGTATGAGCATGGGCATAACGGTTGAGGGAAGGAATGCGAAGGAAATTGTAAAGGAAATAAGTGAGGGAAAGCATGACTCCCTTATGAAGTGAGCGTATGAAAAAAGTCATCCTCTCACTCATCTTCCTTTCTGTTTTGTCAGCAACTACATACTGGAGCGTAAGCGAGGGAGGGAAAGTATTCGACCTCGGAACACAGGTAGGGGTTGTCGGAAAGAAAACAATGGTTTTGGACAAGAGCACGGGTGCAGTAATACTGGAAAAAAACATCGAAAGCATAGCGATCGCTGGAGCGCAGAATTTTGTTGTGCTTTCAAAGGATGGAATATATTATCTTGATAGAAGCGGGAATGTAAAATGGCAGAAAAACCTTACGAACCTAACTGGCATCGCCGCAGCAGGAAACAGGTTTTTCGTTACAGCGGATACAGGTATTTATGCATTTGATTACGATGGAAGGAGCATATGGAACGTAAGCGAAAATTCCACAAAATCCTTCCCGGTGTACGATGGCGGAATGGTCGCATACTACTCTGGCGACGAGCTTGTTGTTTACGGAGATGCGGGGAACCTTAGATTTAGAACTAAGGTTGGAAAATGGTGGAAATCCACTCCTGAAATAAAAGGCGGGATGGTATACGCAAACAGTTTTGGAAACCTTTATGCGTTCACAAACGAAGGAAAGATAGTGTGGAAAAAGGAGTTCAACGATTGGGTTTATTCTCCAAAGGCATACGGAAATATAGTGTGCGTTGGAACTGGAAGGGGCGGGTACATAGTGGACATAGCGAATGGAAATATACTATGGAGGGTTGAAATGGACGATAGTTATTTTTACAAACCAGATGTTCTGGTTGATGGAAACAATGTGTATGCCCTGTTTTTCGGAAGCAGGGCGCTCCATGTTGTTAATGCGCAGACCGGAAAAATTGTTGTAGAATTCACCCCAAAAGAAAGCATATTGGGGAAGGCCGGGAACAACCCAGCAGTAGTTTCAACTAAGAGCAAGATATACGCCTCAAACCCGCTGAGAGGATGCTCTATAAAACCCGAAACTGAGATGGTTGGGTACAAGGATGTAAAAATAGAGGGGAACGCGCACGGTGAAGGGGAGCCAACTGTTTATGTAAGAGTGAACAACATGGCGTGGGAAAGAGCGGAGGGAGGGGAGGAATGGAGCTTTTGGCTAAACCCAAACGAGTATAGCTTTGGAGAAATATTGGTGGAGTGCAAGATAAGCGATGGCAAGGGCGAGGAAAACGCTCCTTTTACCAACAAGAAATTCCTCAGAAGCCCTGACATGCCGAAAGGAAATTTTGAAGTTTCCTATCCCCAAAAAATAAAAGAAGGACAGAAGGCAACTTTTACGGTAACTGATGAAGAGGGAAATCCCGTGAGGGACTACATAGTTGAAATGGGAGGGGTGCAGTACAAAAAAAGCGGCAACGCTATTCTTACAATGAGGAATGCTGGGAGAATTGAAGTAACTTTCAAAAAAGAGGGGTATGAAGACAAAAAAATTTATGTTGATGTGGAGGGCTCCCCGGTCATGCTCGTTTTCGTGGTTGCGGTAGCAGTCATACTCGCACTTGTTGTGAAGGTTTTTGGAGTGGAAAAAATAAGGAAGGCTATATTCTCCTCACGTCCTCAACCTGGACCTGAGAAACCCCAGGAATAGAAGAAAGCTTCTGCTCTACCGCATCTACTCCGCCGACATCATCCATAACAAAAATGATTTTAAGTGCTTTAAGGCCAAATCCTATGTCTTCACTATTGCTTTTTGCTATTTTTACAATCTTGCCGACGGCTACCCTTATTTCTTCCAGCTTTTCAACATCTTCCGGGAATATTTTCACGGTAACGGCGACCTCTCCCATCCATTTCAACCCCTACGGTCCTTCAAACCCGCATTTCTTGCATACATACACATTGCTTATTTCCCTGCAATGGTTGCACCGCACAATTTTCTCTCCGCATTTTGGGCAGGGAAATTCAACATAGTCCTTCACAAGGCTTCCGCATGTAATGCATGTTTTCATGGGTTTTACATTTTTATACAACATTTTTTAAACCTGCGCTGTGGAAAAAATTTAGCCCCCATAGTTTAACCTGGATAGAACGCGGCCCTGCGGAGGCTGCAATCCGAGTTCAAACAGCTTTCTTTCGGGTTGCCAAAGAAAGTTGGCAAAGAAAGCTTGGAAACAAACCAGCTTTCTTTCGGGTTGCCAAAGAAAGCTTGGAAATCTCGGTGGGGGCGAAGATTTTAAATACTTTTTATTCAATACTACACTACCCCCTAAGGTGGTTAAATGGAAGAAGAGGTTAATGTTGAGAATGTCGAAGAAAAAGTTGAGGAAAATTTACCACCAGAAATAGATACAGCGGAGGTTATGGAAGAGATGGAAAAAGAAGCTCCGAAAGAAGAACACAAGGAAAAGAAGCACAAGAAAGAAAAGAAAGGGGAGGGAAATGAAGGTGATGAGGAGCTTCTTGCAGCTTCGGATGAGGAGGAACTGCTTAAGTTCGTTGAGGAAAGCGAGCCGAAGATTTATGTTGTCGGCGCAGGAGGGAGCGGATGCAACACCCTTAACCGGCTTTTCGACCTAGGGATAAAGGGCGCGAAGCTTGTTGCCATGAACACGGATGCAAGGCATTTGTTGCAGGTAAAGGCGAACAGAAAAGTTGTTCTGGGAAAAAGCTTGACTAGGGGTAGGGGCGCGGGAAGCAATCCCGAGATAGGCCAGAAAGCCGCTGAGGAAAGCGCGGAGCAGATAAAGGAGGTGCTAAAAGAAGCAAACCTTGTTTTTGTGACATGCGGGCTGGGTGGAGGAACCGGAACCGGCGCTGCGCCGATAATATCCAAAATAGCGAAGAATGACATCAACGCCCTAACCGTTGCTGTTGTGACACTACCGTTTACTTCGGAAGGAAGGATAAGGATGGAGAATGCAATAAAAGGGCTTGAAAAACTCAGAAAGTATGTAGACACTGTAATAGTCATAAGGAATGACAAGCTTTTAACGATCGCGCCAGACCTGCCTCTTAACACAGCGTTCAAGGTGTGCGACGAGGTCCTTGCTGGCTCTGTAAAAGGAATAACCGAGCTTGTTACGAAAGCTGGAATGGTTAATGTTGACTTTGCGGACCTGGTAACAATACTAAAAGACGCCGGAACCGCGGTTATTGGTTTGGGCGAGGCAAGCGCTGATGTCAAGCATGAGGAAAGGGCGAAGATAGCAATAGAGACCGCGCTCAATTCGCCCCTGCTGGACGCAGACATAAGCACGGCAACAAGGGTGCTCATAAACATAACCGGAGGAAGCGATATGACGCTCAAGGAGACGAACTATATGGTTGAAGAAAGCGCGAGAAGGGTTTATCCGAATGCTCTTATAATTCAGGGTTCGAGGATAGAGGAGGACATGAAAAAATCTGCAATCAGGGTGCTCGTAGTCCTTGCGGGAGTTACCATACCAAAGTACAGTGTTGAAGGAACTTTTGACATAGAGAACCTTGACCTTGAATTAATAGGGTAGCGAGTAATGGTGATGGAATGAATATAGTTGAACTTGTGCACAGGAGTAGAAGGCTTCTTATTCAGGCGAGAAAGCCGACGAGGAGTGAGTTTGCGTTCATAGCAAAGGTTACAGGAGCGGGAATGGTTGCAACAGGAATCATAGGCCTTATAGTGTCTGTGATAACGGAAATGATATAGGGGGAGAGAATGATATTCGTATTCAGGGTCACCGCAGGACAGGAGAAGGTTGTTGCGCAGATGCTCGTTGCAAAGGTTAAATCGAAAAAACTGAATGTTTACTCCATTTTCTATCCTGAAAACGTGCGCGGCTATCTTTTTGTGGAGGCTGATGACGAGAACACCGCGCTCAAACTCGCAACGAAAACAAAGCATGTAAAGGGCGTTCTGAAAACGCCCATCGCGGTTCAGGAA
>JBAMLP010000037.1:0-25540 GCA_039793475.1 Candidatus Micrarchaeales archaeon
TTTGCAATTTTTTTTAACGGAAGTGCCATGATTGCATGGGAGAATAACATTTTAAATATGAAACGGAAAAATATATCCATGGGTGCGTGGAAGAAGGAGCTTACCGAGGCAGGGCTTCTGCTTACAATCCTCACAGTGTGTTTTTTTGCCTCAAGCTATCTCGCATCCGGTGGTTTTAAGGTAAACATAGAGAGCGGCGAGATTTATATAACGGAAAAGGGAGAATTCATCTTCGCAAAAAAACTGGTGTTTATGCCAAATGCGCAGAAGGGGTATGAGATCACAGCAGAAAGCACTGGGAATGAAAGCAAAAATGTCACGATTGTTTTTGACTATTCGGGCGAGATAAAAAACACCAGCGAGCCAGTGTACACAAACGGCTCGATCATGCTGTGGAACGCTTCTTTTATGGAGAAGGAGAAGAAGAGGCTTTTGGTTGTTGGCGAAAACCTGAGCATAGAAAAACCGCGGGTTTTCACAACATATTATATGTTAACTGAAAGGAATGAAACCGAAAAAAAGATAGTAATAGAGGAGAAGAAAGAGCCAACTGTTGTGATAGAGAGGAGAAGCCAGTTTCCGGCCGGAAGCGGAGAGAAAACAAGGGAGATCCTCACCCCTTCCTATGAAATAAGCAGGAAGATAAACATTGATTTCCCCACATTTCTTGCTTTCATAGTCGGTTTGTTCCTGCTCGCCATTCTTTCAACTACAACTTCCATGCTCGGAAAAAAAGAGGAGGGTGGAGAAGAAGGGCCGAAGCCTGAAAAGCGCGTCCCGAGGATATTCATAGAGAGTCACTATCCTGAGGAAGGGGTCGGAAAAAGAGAGGCAGAAAGGATGGAATACGAAGAAGACGAGGAGTGAAAACAATTCGACGTGTCACCAAGGAACGTTCTTCCATCCGAGTTTGTTTGCAAGGAAGTTCGAACCCACATGAAGAACAAATGTTAGAATGAGGACAAAAAATAAGTATTGGGGAGAGTAAAGTTCTGCTGGAAGGAAGGGGTAGGCGAACAGTAGAGCGAAGAGAATGAAAAGAAACGAATCGAAAACTGCATAGCTTCCAGGCTTTGAACCGATCCTTCTTTTTATGAAACTGCCAAGAACATCGCCAAACATCGCTCCGAGCGAAAGGAGAAACGCTGAAGCAATGTACTGCAGTGGAGGGAGCAGAGGATAAATAATTGCTATTATGTCCCCTGCAAGAACACCGGAAAAAATGCCTGCAAAAAAACCCCTTATTGTTTTGTTGTTCCCAAGGACTCTTCTTCCATCGAAAAAATTTTTTCCAAAATCTATGGGCATGCCTCCGCCCAAAAAAACCGGGACCGCGTTCGCAACATAGGCAGGAAGGATGAGGAGTAAAAATGTTAGAAGGTCAAGCATGCTGGTTTTTGAAAAGAAAGATTTTTAATATGGATTTAGAGCTCAATCATCATCCCATCCCGGGCAACAAAAATGTCGCCAGAAAAATATTTTTTCGCTTCTTTCACGAATTTCTGATCATCAGAGAGATGGTAGCGCGGGCTTATGTGCGTGAGAACGAGTGTTTTCACGCCAGCTTTGGAAGCGATCTTTGCGGCCTGCACAGCGGTTGAGTGCATCTTCTCTTTTGCCTCCTCTTTGTGCTCTTCCAAAAAAGTAGCTTCATGTATTAAAATATCTGCGGCCTCTGCGTGCCTTGCTATGTTCGTATCTTCTGAGGTGTCGCCGGTGTAAACAATCTTCCTTCCTGGCCTGACCCAGCTAACCTCGCTCAGCAGGATTTTTTTTCCGTTTACAACAACCTCGCCCTTTTTCTCTATCTCTGAAAAAAGCCTTCCCTTTATCCCAAGGGATTTTGCCTTTTTTTCATCAAATTTTATCTTATCGTTTTCCTTGAACACAAACCCAAATGCCCTTCCGCCGTGCTTAACTTTGAAGCCAGAGATGGAATAGTCCTTTGCCCTCAACACCTCACCCTCTTTAAGCTCGTTTATTTCCAGGAAAGGCCAGGTGTTTATGAGAAGCTTTTCAAAACCTCTCGGAGCGTGTATGGAAAGCTTTTTTGCGCCGGCAAGCCTGAGCGTTTCTATAAATCCATATATGCCTATGAAATGGTCCAGGTGGAGATGGCTTATGAAAACATGGCTCACGCTTCCGTACCCCACCCTGTGCCTCATCATCTGCCTTTGAAATCCTTCACCCGCATCAAAGAGAAAAACCTCGCCCTGCCAGTTCAGGGCAAAGCTTGGCATCCCTCTATCAACTGAGGGAATGCTTCCAGAAGTGCCAAGAAAGGTAATTATCGCAGACATGTAAAAATAAAGAAAAATAAAGAATAAATATCTATGCCAAAGCCGCTCCTCCTTCGCCACCCTCTTCTATTTTCTTTTTGCTTTTCACAATTTTTACCCTCGAGGGAGCCAGGAGGACATAGTCGTTCGTCAAAAGCGCGATGTCGCCATCAATTTTTGTTATGTTCACCTTCAGCTTCGCTATTATGCTCTTAAGCCTGTTCGGTTGGTTGGAAAGTGGCTTAACGTTAAGGATGATTACGTTGTTTGAGTTTATCTCCTTGAGCGCCAAATCCGCGTCTCCCTCATTCCTCAGGTCCACTCGCCGTATGTAATACTTTGGGGGTGGGGAAACAACATCCCCCTCTTCCAGGCTTATGTCGAGGTATTCCTCTATTCCAGTATCCTCGCGCTTCTTTCCAAAAATGCTATCAAGTATTCCCATTACTGCCACCTCAATAGGGGAATTCTACCAAACAATTAATAAAACTTTCTCATAATTAAAGTGAGCATGGCTAATTTTGAAGAGATATTAAGCAGGAGTACATTATTCGTCAACAAGAATGTTCTATCTCCTCATTACATACCGGAATTCCTACCTTTCAGGGATGAGTATGTGGAGCAGATAATGCGCATCCTCTCGCCCGCCCTTAAGGGACAGAAGCCAAAGAACCTTTTTATATATGGGAAGACAGGTACTGGAAAGACATGCAGCATAAAACTCGTCATGGACAGGTTCAACAGGTTCGCTGAGGAGAAGAAGTTGGATGCAAGGATGCTTTACATAAACTGCCGTGTTTACAACTCGCGGTACAGGATAATGAACAAGGCGATGAAATTCTTTGTACCGGAGCTTGAGAAAACCGGCTTCGGGCTTACATTTATATATGAAAAGCTTATAGAGCTCTTGAACGGTGGGATGGAGCTGGTGGTGGTTCTGGACGAGATAGACATGGTGAAGGACCTGGACGACCTAGTGTACACCATCACGAGGGCAAACGATGAGGTTGGAGGGAAAAAAGGCGGGGTGACGGTAGTCGGCATTTCAAACAAGCTCTCATTCAAGAATGAGCTTGACCCGAGAAGCAAGAGCAGCCTTTATGAAAGCGAGATCATTTTTCCTCCCTACACAGCGCCCCAACTAAAATCTATACTTGAGCAGAGAGTGGAGATTGGGTTCAGAAAAAATTCCGTAAGTCAAGGAGCTGTAAATCTGATCGCTGCGATTACTGCGCAGGAGACTGGGGATGCAAGGTATGCATTGAAACTGCTTGAAAGAGCAGGGGAGACTGCGGAGAATGCCAAAAAAGAATTTGTTGAGGAGAGGGATGTGGAGGAGGCGAGAAAGCGCGTGGAATACGACATCGCTTCGGAAGCGATAGCAACCCTTCCCATAAACCAGCAGCTCGTGCTTTATGCGGTAGCGAAGCTCTCGGCCACAGCGAGATTCCTAGACCCTGAACTTGACGGTTATCTGTTTTCTGGAGATGTTTACAACAACTACATGAAGATGGCGAGAAAGATTGGAAGGAAGCCGAAGAGCGCTCGCTGGTACAGGGAGTACATAAATGAACTTGAGGCCCTCGGGCTGATTTCAACCATGCTCAGCGGAAAGGGGATAAAGGGAAGGACGAGGCTGATAAAAATAGGCCATAACGCTGATGATGTAATAAGAATAGTTGAGAAAAACGCGGGGTTGGGATAGAATTATTCTGTTTCACCGTCAAGAATTTCTAGGGCTTTTTTAACGCTCATTCCCGGCCTCAGGCCAAGGTCCTCAGCCCAAGTAGTAACATCCTTTATCTTCGCAGCCATCATTTCGTCTATGCTTTTTACCCCGGATACAAAAGCTGCGACATCGCCGACTTTTTCAGCAGTTTCCTTGCTTATGTACGAACATGCCACATATCCTTTTTTTGCTTTTATTATAATCAATGGTAGGTTGCCCAGGTTCTCGCTGAAAGAAAGTATAGTTTTGTTGTTTGTCTGCATTTTCATAGCCCCCCCTCCCTCCTTCTCCTCATGTGCTCCGCCCGCTCCTTTTTTTTCTGGAATATCCTTCTGTGCTTGCCACAGCTTATACAATAGTAAACCTTTCTCGCAGTCAGGTCGACCACTACATCCTTCTGGTCGCCGGTATCAAAGCTCATTCCTTTGATAAATTCAACGGATTTGTCTCGCGGTATTCTTCTTCCGCAGGCATCGCATCTAACCAAAGGTTCTCTTCCCCTACCCATCCCCATCTCCCCTTAATCTTTCTCCACAAGCTTTCCAACATTTCCGATTAAAACACCATTTAGAGTGTATAGTTTTGAGGGCAACCATTTAAATATCTTATTCCTAAACAAAGGACCGATTGGAGAGCTTATGTTTTTTCCCACCACGGGGTTGAATGAAGGAACGACTATAATTTTTTTCTTTCCAGTTTTAGATACGAGCCAAACCTTTTCTCCATTGTATTCAATATGGCCATGGGACATAAAAATAAGATTTTTATTTAGAAGCTCTTTTGGAGGGAGTGCATGCCCATGGAAGAATGCAGCGCCGCCATAAACAAAGCCTTTTTGAAAAATTTTTACGTTTTTTATTTTTAACTTTTGAATATTCCCATCGTGGTTTCCCTTCGCAACCCATATCCCAAAATCTTTCGCGAGGAAATCGAGAATTTCTGCAACTAGCTTCGGGGTTGAAAGAATGCTATCCTTTACATCCCCCAGTATGAATATTTTTTCCTTCCTGTGTTTTTTTGCAAGCCCGACGAGTTTTTCTGCAAGCTCCCATGAAAGAGAGTAATTTTCATAATCGAGATATTTTTGTTCTATGCCAAAATGCATGTCCGCAACAACGAGCGCATTTTTGAATATCGCGGCAGGATGGCCGGTTATGAACCTCATATGTTGTTCAATGCAAAAAAGAATAAAAATAAGTATGCACACAGAAAAGCATGTTAAAAGTAGGCCACAGGGGAGCGAGAGGAGAAGCTCCTGAGAATACTCTTGAAGGTTTTGCGCTGGCGATAAAAGAAGGGGCAAATGCTATAGAGTTTGATGTGAGGGAAACACAAGACAGGAGGCTTATTGTAATCCATGATGAAAAACTTGACAGAACAACGAAAATGAAGGGTCTTGTGAAGAGTTTCACGCTGGGGGAAATAAAAAAAGCGTGCAGGGATGTCCCAACTTTGGAAGAGGCACTGGATTTTTTGAAAAACAAAAAACTTGAAAAAATACTTGTTGAGATAAAAGAGCCGGGAACTGAAGAGAGGGTTTTGAGAGAGATAAAAAAGAGGAAGATGGAGAATAGGGTGATGGTGATATCTTTTTACGAAAAGGCGATCTGGAGAGCAAAAAAACTTTCAAAAGTTGAAACTGGATTTATTTTTGTTGGAAATGCTAAGAAGAACATGGAGATCGCGAAAAAGGTTGGAGCAGGGTATGTTCTTCCTCTTCATAAATTCACTCATTCCGGGGATGTAAAAAGAGCGCACGAACGCGGATTGAAAGTAATTGTATGGACAGTAAACAAAAGGGGGGAGGCGGAAGAGTATAAGAAAAAAGGCGTGGATGGGATTGCTTCTGATTTTCCAAAAATTCTGGCAGGCTTGTAATGTTTATAAATATATGTGTTTAACTCTAATCTGGTGAAATTATGTATGGTGTATCCCCGCAAGCTTATGACAGGGCGATAACGGTTTTCAGCCCTGATGGAAGGCTGTTTCAGGTTGAGTATGCGAAGGAGGCTGTGAAGAAGGGAGCGACTAGCATAGGTATAAGCGCGAAGGATGGGGTTGCGCTGATTGCTTCAAAGTCAAGGCATTCAAAACTCGTCCTGCCTGAATCCATAAAGAAGATATTCGAAGTGGACAACCACATATTCATAACAGCATCCGGATTGATAGCAGATGCAAGAAAACTCGTTGATATAGCGAGAAGCGAGGCGCACAAACATCGTTTACTTTACAACGAACCGGCGCCGGTGGAGAGCGTTGCAAGGTATGTCTGCGATGTCATGCAGCTCTACACCCAGTATGGAGGAACAAGGCCGTTTGGAGTTTCTTTGCTCGTTGCCGGAATAAACGAAAAGCCTGAGCTCTTTGAGGCAGAACCGAGCGGCGCGATAACAGGGTATTATGCGGATTCCATAGGGAGCGCAAAAAAGGAAGTCGACGCCTATCTGGAGAAGCATTACGATGAGGGGATGAAGATAGAGGACGCAATAAAGATTGGAGTGGATGCGCTAAAGAAAACTTCGGAAACAAAAATAACAGAAGAGGATTTGGAGATCGCGTACATGATAAAGGGGGAAAAGAAATTCAAGGTTCTTGGAACAAGTGAAATAAAGGCATTTTTGTAATTTTTGTTTTTTACTTTACAACTGTTCCATCGTGACTCTTTCCATTTATCGCATTCGAAACATCACTGTTGTTCTTCCATGAAACAAAATGTAATTCTAATCTGCTTCTTGCCGCAAGTTTGCAGGCAAGCATATCAAAGACAAAATGCTCACCAGCCTTTCTTCTGTCGCTTTCAACTGCTAGAGAGATAAGCTGTTCATGGTTGATTTTTGAATATTTTTTTGCATCCTTATACTTTGATGGGTCCTTGTCGTATATCCCAGAAACATTGCTTATGTTAACAAGCCTTTCTGCAAATGTTGCCTCTGCAAGCAGGACAGCATCCGCATCTGTTGTTATGCCGGGAATCGTACCACCCATGACAACATGCTGGTAGTTTTTTATTGCAGATGCAGCACTTTCAAATGTGCTGGGTATTTTTGGGTATGTATTTTTTAACGCAGAGAGGAGAAGCATTGCATTCTGCTTTGTTTCCATGGTTGCTATCGCATCAGCATAGAACTCGTTTCCGGTTAGTTTTCTCACCGCCTGCGCATACTCCCTTGCATACGCCCCCCCTCCGACAACAATGGCAAGTTTTTCTCCGCTCTGCTCGAAAATCTTTGCAATCCTCTTTACATTCTCTACTGATGGCTTTCCGGGATTCACAACGCTTCCGCCCAAAGAAACTGCAACAACCATCAACCCACGCTCCTTACATTATATTCTTGACCATCGTACTCAACAACAAAACCGTTTGTATAATCGTAGGCTTCGTAAACTTCTGAATGCTTCAAATCTAAATATATCCTCAGCGTTTCCCTGCTGTTGTCTGGGTCGTATGTCGAGCCAGTAAACACCCCAATTTTTGGAGAAACCTGGGTGATTAACTGCCCACCAGTAGAAGTTAGGAGGGTGCCTGTTATGCTCCATCCCTCTGAAAAGCCCGGAACCTGAAAAACATCGCATTGAAGTTTATTTGTGTATTTGTCCACAAGGTTTGCCTGTCCTGCGGCGAGAATGGTTGAGGTTGTCATAAAGCAGGAATTTCTGTCTTTGAACCTAAGGACAAGCCCTCTATCAGGAATGCTCGCAAGGTTCTTGTCCTCTTCACCAGGCTGCATTATTTCAACATTCATACCTGCATAAGAAAAAGCATCTGGCCTCTGGACTATCTTTGTTGCTATCCCCTTGCTCTTTGCATAATTAATTGCCTCAACAACCTTCTCATCTTCCTCGTTTCCGTTCCACCAAACCTCACCAACTCTGAAGTAGTCCATTATTCTTTTTGCTCCCCCAACATTTCCTTCTATTCCATTCGTCAGAACCAAAACCTCTATATCATCTACTTTTGGATAGAGAAGGTTTATGAGCTTGTCCGTTGTTTCGGCCGGGCCAGTGTCTATGAGCATATCGAAGTTTCCCTTCTGCACAAGTATTGCCTCCCCCTGCTTCTTATCGTAGCCAACGTTGAAAAAGTACATTCTGAAAACATCGTTTGGATTTGCGCTGTATTCGCCCGCTGGCGGATAGAATGTCTCCTCCTCTTCCTCTCTGCTTTCATTTTCTTTTACTATTACTACTTGATTTCCTCCATCGGGTTGTGTTTTGTTCTCTTTGCTAGTTGGCTTTGGGCCAAGGTCGATGCATCCTGCAAACAACAACAAACCAACCAAAACCAGAGTAATATATTTCATGATAGGATAAGAGCAGAAGGGTTTTTATTGATAATCCTTTGGTTAAAGCAGCTCCCCTCTTGCCTGCTCCAGTTGTATTCTTGCGACATCCTGCTTTCTCCTGAATCCGGGGAGAACTGATTCAGAAAATTTGAAATGTAGGGATTTATCGTAGATTTCTTCCATGAGCTTGAAGTATTTTTCAGCCTGCTTTTTCTTTCCTTTTCTAAGCATCTCGTACATCTGCCTTTTGAGTTCGCCGACTGCATCAAGCGCACCGGTTAAGAACGCCTCGTATGGCTCCTCTGGCTCCGGAAGCTTCCCATTTTTTACACTGCTGAGAAGAACTTTTGATTCGAAAATCTCCTGCGCGATGTGTAAACAATGCAGATAAACAAAACAATTCTTAGGAAGTTTTTTGAATTCTCCTTCTGCTTTTTTTATTCTTTTTTCTGCATCGGCAATTTTTCCCTCGTGAATTTCCTTTATCGCTTTCGAACATTCCCTAACGATTCTCCTCTGCGAAATTAGGAGCATGTCCATTATTCTCTCTTTTTTCAGCAAATACTCTTCAATTCTTTTCATCACCGGAACCAAGGCCTCCAAACCTTTTTAAAGCATCAAAAAATATAAATGTTTGGTGTATGCGTGAGTGTCAAATCTCTGTTGGAGCGGACTGAATATCGACACATGAGTGTGGTCCAGATTTCCAACAGGCGAGCCCCAGTAAACGGGCTTTTGCGTCCAGATGCGGCTGGGAGGAGTTCTGCTGTGCAGCATATCCCTCAGCCAATGGAAAGATTACCTACTTGTAGGTAAGTAGTTTACAAAAGCTCGCCAGCTATAGTTGCGTATGCCGGCCTTGAGAGGAGCGCGCCAAGCAGAGCACCAAGGGTGGTTGAGACAGCAAAGCCGATAATCTCGACCATGCCCGAGAAAAGAAGCGGAAGCATAGCAAGAATGGCCACTGTAACATTTGTATTTATGATCGACATCGCCTTGTCCAGCCTCTCCTCTTTTGTACCGGTTTTTTTCAGCATCTCATCAGTAATTATAATCTGGGCGTCAAGGCTCACGCCCACCGCTGCTATTATACCTGCCATCATCGCTAAATCTATGGTGAATGAACCTGTGATCGCAATGAGCACTATAACTTCGGCTATTGTTATTAGAAGAACGGGCAGGATGATTTTCCATTTCCTGTATGTAATGGAAATGACCAAGGAAACAATCAGAAAAGCAACAAGAAGACCAATCAGACTGAGGCGCAGGAACTCCTGGCCCAGCGGTGCTGGAATGGTTGTCTTACTTCCTAGCGTTATTCTTACCGGCAGTGCTCCTCCCTTCAAAATCGATTCTATCTCCTTAACCTTTCTCTCAGCGTTCAGCAGCTTCTCCTGCCCAGTGCCGGAAGCTGGGCCTGTGATGGAGTAGGAATAGCCCGGAACTCCATCCGTAATCTGAGGAGAGAGGTACGGTGAGGAAAGAAGGCCGACCGCTTCCCATTTCGCAACAACTATATTCCCGCTGCTTCCGTATGAGATCTCCGGAAGCATCTCGCTGTCCTCAACTTCTTTTATTGTTATGTTAGCTGAAGCAAAAATATCCTTCACGTTCTGCGGTGCATCCTTTCTGACAACAGCGTATGTTCTGTTCGAAAGATTCATACCTGGAAGAACATCCTCCTCAAAAACAATTATTGTGTTATCTCCTTCAAGCTCCAGCGCCTCGTCCAGTGCTGCAAGCGCATCCTCCATCTCCACGGTCTCTGGAAGCGATTCTTCAAGCTGCTTCCTGTTCACAACAACGAACGCATCGCCCGGCCTGTCCAGAAACATGTAGAGAGGGTAGTTGGCCTTTCCCTTTACTGTTTCTGCAAAATGCTCAGCACCGGTCTTTGTTATGGAAAATCCAACGCCCCAATCATTTCCATCCAAGTACTGGGTTGGGATGCGGTAGATCGTTCCTGGAAGAATATCCTGGCCTGTAATTGCGATCTTTCCATCAACAACGCCCAGATAAACACCCTGCTTTTCGAGTATATCCTCAACCCTGCTAATCATCTCCTCATCCGCACTGGGCAGTTCGACATATATTTCGCTGTTTCCAACTGCTTTTACTTTTATCTCGGTAAGCCCGAGAACTGACGCCCTTTTCTTTATGGTATCCACCATCTCCTGCATTGTAAGGTCGTTGACGGATTGCTCGAGCACTATGGGTATTCTGGTTCCGCCCACAAAATCGATCCCAAATTTTATTCCATGCACGGCTATTGATGAAATGGCAAGTAGAATAATAAGGAAAAGTGCAGAGAGCCTTATGTGGCTTTCCTTCCACACACTTGAAAGCGTTCCGAAAATAAGAAGGCTGAGTATGAGCAGAAACCCCACATAGATAGGATAGATGACTATTCCCGCAAGCATGAGCACGCCCAATAATATAAGGAATAGGAACTTCCTGCTATTTTTCAACTGGTCCAGCGAGGGAAATTTCTCAAACATGTTATCGCCTTCTGAGAACGTGTGTTAAAAGTATGACGGCATTTATGCCCCAGGTTGCGAATATATCGCCAATGAGCCCGCATATTACTACTGAAGAAATTTCGTAGTATGTTGAAATTCTTGTGAAGTATGCAAGAGCGAAAAGAGCAGAAAATGCAACTATGGCTGTGCTGCTCATCGTAATTCCTGTTTTCATCGCATCAAACGCCTTGTCCCTTGGGTCACCCTCCCTCTTCAGCATTCTCATCGTAAGCAGGATGTCCGTATCTAGGGAGAAGCCGACGAGCATCAGAAGAGCCGCGAAGCTTGCGAGGGTCAGTGGGATTCCGAAAAAGCTCATCGCTCCGAGCGCGATTACAACATCGCTGAACGCTCCTATGAGCACCGCAGCGCTTGGAACAACGGTCCTGAAAACAATGAAAACAAAGAGTGTGGTGAGGATGGCGGAAAAAATTACAACATGGCCAGCTTTTTCTATGAACTGCGTGCTCAGCGCAGGGCTTATGGTCTGTATAGAGATTGCATCATACAAAAGGTATTTGTTTATCGCGCTTCCGACCTTTTGCTCGTAATTTTTGTATATTGAAGTGTATGAAGAGGAAAAAATGCTGTTTAGCTCGTTAAGGTTTTTGTTTGAAATCAATTCATCAGACCCAGCAAGCCCGTTTATCATTTCCTCTGCGATGGAGTAGAGTTGCTCTTTCTTATGCTTATACTCTTGTTCGTTTTCGCCGGTTGAAAGATACCTTACTTCAAGTTGCGAAACTTCAGGAAGGAGAGTTTGGAATTTCGATTTAAGCTCCTCTGCTTTCTTTATTTCCTCGCTCTGGGCAAACTCTATCTCTACCTTGTATCCATAGGTTGTCTGGAAAACATTCACGCTTGGGTTTGCAAAGCCTTCCTCAGAAAGCTTGGATTCGAGCGCAGGGCCGTCTATGCTGTTTTTCATCTGCAGGGTCACAAGCGTTCCGCCCTCAAAATCAACCCCTAAATTTACTCCATTCGTAAAAATAAAATAGAGCGCCAGAACTACCAGTATAAGTGGTGGAATCAACGCAAGAAAGTAATTTCCTTTGTATATGTTTGGCAACATGCTCTTACCTTCCAAAATCTCTTAAATTGCTCCGACCGGGATTTTCGAACCCTTTTGGCAACCCAAAAAGGGTTCTTCGAACCCGGGTCACTGGCTTTCTTCTTTCTTTGCCAACTTTCTTTGGCAACCCGAAAGAAAGCTGGTTTGTTTCCAAGCTTTCTTTGCCAACTTTCTTTGGCAACCCGAAAGAAAGCTGTTCGAAAGGCCAGTATCCTTGGCCACTAGACTATCGGAGCGAGTGCAACGAGCTCCGAGCCTTAAACGGATTTTCCGTTTAAGATAATCGGAGCGAGTAGAAAGGCTTTTTAAAAGTATGCGGAACTGTTTTTAACTCTTTCTTATGCCCAGTTTTTCTACTGTTGCCTTAACATCCTCATAAACGTGCATTATCGGTCTGTTTCCATCTATCAAAAACCAATTTGGTGTGTAGAATTTTTCTTTGTACAGTTTGAGGAAATTGCCCCTAACCTTTGTTAAATATTCAACATCCCTCTCATACCTGTCCAAACCTTTCTGCTGTATCTTTCTTTCCATGGAAATTTCAGGGGGAATATCCAATAAGATGACCGCGTCTGGTTTTGGAGGAGAGAGGGAGGAGATGATCTGCTTTGCAGTATCATACTCTATTCCATTAACTTCGTATGCAATGGTTGAGAAGAAATACCTATCAAGGAATACCGGCTTTTCATCCGAAACTTTGGAGATCCCATCCATTATGTCCGAGAGAAAAAGGAGGAAAAGTGCTTTTCTGCTTATCTCGATCTTGCCATGCAGAAAATCAGTGAGCAGAGAGTATTTATCACGCGGGAACTTTATAACTTCAAATTCGTATTCGCTCTGCAGGAGGGTTATGTTGGTGTTTTTACCGCACCCGTCTATTCCCTCAAACACGATCATCATGCGATCAACTTTTCCTCAAAAGGTTTAAATGCTTTTTTATCCAATTAAGCGAAGGGTGGGTGCATGGACATAATATCCGTCCGGGATATAGACAAAAAAATGTTCAATGAAATTTTTGAAATTGCAGGTGATATGGAGAGGCAGCTGAAGAGCGGGAGGGTGGAGAAGCTTGATGGGGTTGTGGCGACGCTGTTTTTCGAGCCCTCAACAAGAACAAAACTCAGCTTCCAGAGCGCGGCAGTGAGGCTTGGCTTGAGATACATAGATTTCATATCTGAACTCAGCTCTGTAAAAAAGGGGGAAAGTTTCGCGGATACTGTAAGAATGGTTGATGGATACTGCGACATCATAGTAATGCGACATAAGTATGAAGGAGCTGCGAGGTACGCCGCTGAAATCGCAAAAGCATCCATAATAAACGGTGGGGACGGAGGAAACCAGCACCCGACGCAGACGATGCTGGACCTGTACACAATCCTCAAAGAAAAGGGAAGGATAAATGGGCTGAATGTAAGGATGATGGGTGATTTGAAGCATGCGAGAACCATGCATTCCCTCATATACGCGCTGGCGATGTTCGGCGCGAACATATCCGTTACCGCCCCGCATGGGCTTGAGATGCCAAAGGAGGGGATAGAGGAGATCGAAAAAAAGTTCAATATGAAGATAAGCATCGAAGAGGAGCCGGATTTCAGCAGGGACGATGTTCTTTATGTCACAAGAATCCAGCAAGAGAGGTTTGCAGACCCTCTTGAAGCAAAAAGGATAATGGAGAAGTTCAGGATAACGAAGGATGCTTTGAAGGACGCAAAAAATGACATGATAATAATGCATCCTTTACCTAGAGTAAGCGAGATAGATATAGGAATAGACAAAACGAAGCATGCGAAGTATTTCGAGCAGGCAAGAAACGGAATTCCTGTGCGCATGGCGCTTATAAAATACATTTTGGGGGGAGAACATGCTTAAAGTTGAGGCAATTGTTGAGGGAACTGTGATAGACCACATAAAAGCTGGGAGAGGGATGAAGATACTGAAGCTGCTGGGCGTGGATGAGAGGCATGAAGGAAGCATCGCGCTTCTTTCAAATGTAAAAAGCAAGAGATTTGGAAAGAAGGACATCGTGAAGATTGAGGGGGTATTTTTTTCAGATGAGAAGCTCGACCTTATCGCGCTCGTTTCTCCCGAAGCAACCATCAATATGATAAAGAATTCGAAGGTTGTGGAGAAGAAGAAAGTTGAGATGCCGACTGACCTTAGAATAGGGCATTGCCCAAACCCCAGTTGCATCACGAATAATGAGGAGATGTACAGGCATTTTAGGAAGGAGGATGGAAAATACAGGTGTGTGTACTGCGAGAGGGTTTTCGCACCCGAGGAGCTGGTATAAGCATTTTAAACCCTTTTGCCCAGTATAAAAATATGGATGCAGTTCTTCCAAATTTTTTAGATGTACTAAAACCAAACATCGAGGTGAAAACCTTCCCGGATGGGGACAGTTATGTAAGAGTTTTGGAGCCGGAAAAATTTAGAGGGAAGGTTAGAATATTCAGCAGGCTCTGGCCAGACCAGAACTCAAAGATTTTTGAGCTTATTCTTCTGGCAAAAACCCTGCAAAAAATAGGGGGGAGAATAGAGGATGCGGTTATACCTTACCTTCCCTATTCAAGGCAGGACAAAACATTTTTGGAGGGCGAGGCGCTGAGCATAGATATTCTGCTGAATTTGTTTGCTGAAAGCGGGATAAAAAGAATAACAACATTTGACTGCCATTTTATAAAGAGCGGAAGCGGGGAGTATGAAAGGGCAGGGGTGAAAATAAAAAATATTTCGCTGGCGAAAAAGCTGGTTGAAAAAGCGAAAAAGGAATTTTCAAAAAATTTAATTACAATAAGCCCTGATGAGGGAGCAGGCTACATGGCTGAAAAGGCGATGAAGAAAGTAAGGGGCGGATACGCAGAGGGAAAGGAAGCGTACAGGAAAATTGAAAGAGTAGAGGGAGTGCCCGAAGTAAAGGGAAGAGATGTTCTCATAATTGACGATATGATAAGCACAGGCGGAACGATGGTGAGGGCTGTTGAGAATGTGAGAAGAGCTGGTGCGGAAAAGGTTGGGGTTGCAGCAGTGCATGCGTTCTTTTTAAAAGACAGTTTGCAGAAAATAGAGAGCATGGCGGATTATATTATTACGGCAAACACCATCCAGAATAAACATGCAAAAATAAATTTCATGGAGGCGCTCTGATATGAGAATAGCGTTCTTCACGGATACATACCTTCCACAAAGGGATGGTGTGGTTACCGCGATGCTCAACCTGAGGAACGAGCTTGAGAGAGAAGGAAACGAGGTTTTTATTTTCACTCCTGGAACAAAGAAACAGAGGGAGGAAAACAAGGACTTCAGAGTGCATTATTTCAGCTCAACTGTTTTCAAGCCCTACCCGGACTACAGGATTGCGCTTTTCCCTTTTATCTCTGCTACAAAGATGGTGCAGGAGATGCACATAGATGTGATACATAGTCATGGAATTGCGACAACCGGCTTGGCCGCGATACAGTGCTCCCAGAAGCTCAAAATTCCAGCAATAGCCTCTTTTCATACAATGGTGCATAAGGCGACATATTACCTCTCACAGAACCAGAACTTAAAGAATATCCTTGAGGATGTGGCTGTGAAATACCTGAGATGGTACTACAAGCAGTTCAGGGTTGTGACAACCCCAAGCAATTATGCAAAAAATGCACTCAAGCAGATAGGAATAGAGAACTGCACAGTAATCCCGAATGGAATAGACTACCGCAGGTTTGTGAGGGCGAGGGGAAGGAAGATGAAAATAGACGGGAAGAAAGGGCCGTTCGCGCTCTATGTAGGACGGATAGTGAGGGAAAAGAATGTGGACCTTATAATAGATTCCATTCCATCGGTGGTGAACAGGAAAAAAGCAACATTTGTTCTTGTGGGAAAGGGCCCGTATGAAGAGGATGTAAAGAATAAAATAAGGATGCTTGGAGTGGAGGAGAACGTAGCAATGCCTGGGTTTGTTGAGGATGAGGAGCTTCCCGCATATTATAATTCAGCTAAGGCTTTTCTGTTTCCCTCATCGTTTGACACGCAGGGGCTGAGCGTTCTTGAGAGCATGGTTTTGGGGTGCGCGCCTGTCGTCCCGGCAAACTCCGCACCTGCAGAGTTTGTTAAAGAGGGCGAAACAGGATTCTTATTCAGGGACGAAAAGGAATTTCCAGAAAAAGTAATCCAAGCTCTGGAATGCAAGAAAAAAATAGGGCAGAACTCAAATAAGGTCGCGAGGGAGTATGATATACGGAAGGTCGTGAAAAAATACGAGGAATTGTACCAATCGATTCTTAGAAAGTAAGCAACAGCTGGTTAGCCTTTTATTTCCTTTATCTTCTTTCTCAATTCCTCAACAGTAAGCAGGAGAACATCGCCATTTTCGATATAGAATTTCAGGATGCCGGAAAGCCTGTTCGGGGAGTACACATACGGGATGAAGCTCTCCTTCTCATCCTGGTACCCGAAGAGTATAATCGAAACGCCTTTCTTCGCAGATTCTATTGAATTCTTTATCACCTCGCTCATTCTCCCCTTCTCGTAGAAATTTATGTAGAAGTCCTGGCCTAGAACTTTCATCTTCGTGTCGCAGCCCTTGGCCCTCCCCAAATCGCTGAATGGAATAGCGTTTATCACGCATATATCCCTTATCGCCCTGAACATGGCGAGCGCGGGAATACTCCTTCCGCTTTCCTTTTCCCATGACGCAAGCCCATAGTAGTCAAGATAGCTTTTAACATCTCCCCTCCTCTCAAGCTTGTCTAGAATGAATTCAAGGTTATAGTCGCTCAGGTATATCGGCTTCCCTTGATAGTATATTCCCTTGAACCCTCCTTTTATCTCCGCGAGTTTCAGAGGGGTATACTTCCACTTGTAAAAATCGTTCACCTTGGTGAATATGGCAAGAACCTCCTTTCTCTTTATGGGAATTTTTATTTTCTCTATCGGCGGGAACGCCGGAATGTCGAGCGCGTAGGGCGCCTCCTCCTTCCTTGCAAGGTATATCCCAAGAGCCACTATGCCCAGAGCGATGGAGAAGAGAAGGATGTTTAGTGGGCTGAAGATGACTGAAAGCCCACCTGTTTCTTTCCTCACCACAGTGACGCTTTTCTGCTCCCCACCTATTGTGAAAACAAAATCATAGGAACCGGTTGGCGTCGGGCCTCCGAACTCCCTGTTAAGGTCGAGCTCAACAGTATGGACATTGCTGAACGCGTATGTTTTATCGCGGAATTTTATCTTCACATCCCTGAGAAAAACCTCTTTATCTCCAACAAAAAAACTAAAAGTGTATTTCGATTCCATGAAATTCACTTGCGGCTTTATATCAATCGGCGCTATGGAGAACACCCCCCTCGCGTATGCCTTCTGCCCGTCGTTTATTTCGCAGAGATAGCTTCCTTCGGCAAGACTGCCAGCGTAGGAGAATATGAAATCCGAGGAAAGGGGGTGGGTGCCGAGCGAAACCCTTTCTACGCTCCTTCCCCACGAATCCACGATATCCAGGTAAAGCGGCTTCTGCTCTCCGCCGTCGTTTATGAAGGCGTGGAAATTCAGTGGCGAGCCTGAGATTGCAGTTGAAACAACGGTCGGGCCTTCGCTTACATAGAGCTCTCCTGCAACATCGCTGAAAATCGGCTTGAAAACAGCATACGTAAGTTCGTTTTCGCTTGTAGAGTAGAGCTTGAGATACCCGCCGCTCTGTTCAGAATCAACAAACACAAGAGCGTTTGTTCCGGTAAGATTGAATGAATTTTCATACTTGGGGGTAAGCCATTCTGTGTTTGAGATTATGTTCTCAAGGTCTGCCGCAGCATCAGTTCCGCTCTCCCACCCTACATCTAGGGCCTGCGGGACAAAAATCATGCTTCCCTTCCCATACTTGACTAAGCTTATGCATCCGCGCAGGATGGAGCCGGATTTGTAGAGTGGATCCTTGAGAGTGGCGTTGCATGTCATCCGCTCCCTCTCAAAATTTATGTTGAAGGTTTTCCAGAAGGAGGAGGGAACCGCAGTGAGCGAGCCGTCCAGGTCTACAGCTTGGTTTGGCTCCAAACCTATGTATATGAAAGTATTTCCTCTTTCGATAAAATCCTTGAACTTGGACACAAGGAGCTCTTTTGGGAATTTACCGCAGGGAGCGATTACAACCGCGCCTTCCGGAAGGGACAGCGCATCCTCAGCGCTTATTTCTCCAACTGAGAACCCCTCTTTCTCAAGCTCGCTTTTCAAAACTCCCTCGAAGTAAGGATAGTTATTCTGAGATTGGTATTTTCCGCACTCAAGGAAAAAAACCTGGTTGGAAACAGGGGAGGTGTACAGCCCGAGATGGATAGTAGTTGCGTTTGTTTCTATTATTGAGTATGCAACCGTCCTTGGCGAGAATTCGTTTCCATAGCTCGCAACCCCGCTTTCAAGGAGGTTTATGAAATGCGCTGGCTTTTCTTTTTCGGCAGGTGGAATGATTGTGGGAAGGTTTAGAATGTAAAAAATAATTCCCGCAAGAATCAAAATAAAAACAACCAGCCCCGCGATCAATATGCTAATCAGTGATGTTGGCTTTGCCTCTTCTTTTGGCCCCTTGGGTTTTTTATCCTCTTTTTTTTTGAAAAGCGCCTCCAAAAAAAGCTGGAGTTCTGATTTCTTCACGGCCCTGAACCTCTTAACATGCTCGTACCTCTTTTCGACCTCGAACTTGAACTGCCTCCTTTTTATTTCCGCCATAAAACCACTAACTTAGCTATTGGATTGGGCTTATGAACCCTTCCTTTACGAGTTTGTTCAGCTGCTCCTCAACAAGAGCCTCAGGAATGCTGTATATCCTTGCGAACTCTCCTATGTTTATCTCGCCATTGTGCTCCCTCAGCCAGTCCTGTATTCTCTCCCTCAAGGTTTCCGGAGAGAGCGTTTCAAGCTTTTTTATTTTTACGATCAATTCGTCGTTTTTGGTGTTGAGCTCGTAGTTTTCCTTCACAAGCCGCTCGTTCTCTTCAGAAAGGACAGCGATCCTTCTGTTCAGTCTTTTTGTTTCATTCTTCAGCTTGTCGTATTCAGAGTAAAGCCTGCTGTAGTCCTGCGTTGCGTACGCGTCCAAATCTTTTATGACCATGTCCACAAGCCCGATTATGTCCTTTATATCTATCGTGTAAAGGTCCCTGAGAAGCATGATGATGCTAAGCAGTTTTTTCGTGACCTCCCATTTCCTCTTTGATGGGGTTGTGTTCTGCGGGATGGAATACATCACATCCATCCCATCCTTCTTAAAATTTATTATGAAAAACGAGATGGGAATGCCGTTCAAATCCTTGGTTTCAACATATGCAAATGAAACCCCTTCTTTTGTTTTCGCGACCTCGGCCTTCTCAACAAGAACGACCGCCCTTTCCACATCATCAAAGCTTCCGTTAAGCTTTGCGTTTATCCTGAGGGAACCGACATCCGGAGCAACAGGGGGCTTTTCGCCTTCACCTGTTTTTATCGGTATTGGCATCTATTCACTCTCGCCTCTTTTTCTTTTTTGCTTTTTCCTCCACACCCTCCTTCTCTCCCTCAACCGCTGGAAGGTAGGAGAGGAGCGCCATGAGAATAAGGAACACGCCCACTACGAGACCGAAGAAAATGCCGCTCAGACTTGGTAAGGAGCCGAAGAAAATCGGCACTATTATCAGGAGCAGGAGGATTGCCGCCGCGAGCGCTGATGCGAACATAAAGTTCCTCTCAAACTGCTTTCTCTTATCCTTGTATTTGTCATAATCATCTTTGCACACAAAAAGCTCGTTGTTTTTTGCTATACCAAATTTTTTCTTTATCCTCCTCAGCCATTCTATTACAATATCTTCCTTAACCCGGTAAGCACCCTCTCCTTTTATCTCATTCCCACAAATAATACAAACCTTCGCCATCTAATCCTCCTCCAAAATCACCTGCGTGATCTCCTTATCGCCGATCTGGTTTTTCTTGAAATCCGCCTTTGTGAAAATGTTTATTATGGTTGCATCGTCCACACCCAACTCTTTGAGGAATGCTGTCATCTCCTTTCTCTCAACGCCGTATCTTTCGAGCAGAATAACAAAGCTTATGACATCCATGTGCCTGTTCTTCTTGTCGAAGAGCTGGCTTATTTCCTGCACCCTGTCCTCGCTCAGCCCGAACTCCCTCAGCCTGGCCCTAAGCTCCTCTCTCTTAAAGGAAATGCTTTTTGGCATGTTTTCACCGGCTATATCTTTTAAATCAAGGAAAAGGTCTTTTAAAGGCTCCTCTCCAGCTATCTTTTCGAGGAGGAATGTGGATGGATATTTTTCTGCTGTGTGGAATGCGAGGTTCACCGCGGCCTGGCCAACACCAAAACCAGAGATTTCTTCACGCATGAAATTGCTGAAATTTAGTGTATTTTGTAGATAGTCCAAAAACTGCGCGAACTTTACTTTCAGTATGAAGGTTGTGCCTACATTGCTGAATATAGCCTCGCTTATGTCTGTGGGGTTCTGGCTCGCGACAATGAGCTGGAAGTTGTACTTCCTTCCCTCCCTTACAATCATGACCGCATCGCTGTTCTCTTCTCTTGCAATCTTCCATGCCTCATCCAGAACAACTATCAGCCTTATGCCCTTTTCCCTTGCCCATCCTGTTGCGCGCATTTTTTCCTTTAAGAACTGAAGGATGCTCAGAGCCCCAAGAGCCCTGAACCTTTCATCTGGAAGGCCGCTTAAGTCAAGGCTTACCAGCCCAGAAGTGGTGAGCTCGTCCAGGTTTATCGTGCTCTGCTGGGCAAAATAGTCCTCACCAGGCCTTGTGAATTGTTTTAGCCGGTATATTGCATTCTCGAGCTCTGCTGGAAACTCGTACGTTCCGAGTTCTGCCTTCTCTTCAAGTATTCTCACAACATCCTTGAGAGTTGGCGGTGTGAGCTGTCTGCCAAGTTCGTCCCTCTGGTCCTTGCTGTCCATTCTGAACTTTGCTTTGACATACGCTTCCTCTATAGCCTCTTCAGTAAGCCTTCTCTGCTCAGCGTACTGGCCGATGTCAGTGAGAATCTCAAGGGTTCTCATTATCTGCTTTATCCTATCATACGGCTTCATCCCTCCTAAATCAAGGAGGTTGATGTAGCTTCCTTTCGCGAGTGCAATCACCTTCCCTCCTGTCTGCACCACCCAGTCCTTGTACTCCCCTGCCCAGTCTATTATGAGCGCGTTCGAATTCCATACAAAACTCGCCCTCATCAGGTATGTCTTTATCCAGTAGCTTTTTCCGCTTCCAGTTATTCCAACAATCGCCATGTGCGGGTTGGTTACATCCTCAAACCCCCAGTAGAAAGGGGAGTGGAGGATTGCGGTTCTACCAACATAGATTGTTTTGGTTGGGTCCTTGAATAGCACCTCGCCAGGCGGCTCTGGTGGGTGGACAAGGATGCTTCTCATCGCAACAGCAACATTGGAAACCTTCATCACCCCCAGTCTTCCCAAAATACCACCCTAGATCCTAAATTACCTGATTCTCGAGCTCTTCCGGTGTTGTGGGCAGAGTTCTTTCCCATTCAACCACCCTGAGCATTTCATCCGCGGTCAGGGGTTCAACCTCAACATTCAGCGCATTGGATAGGGTTGCTTTCAACTCCGAGGCCTGTGCCTTCACTTTTGTAATCGCTTCCTCCTTGGTTATTCCGGATGCGGTCGTCATTACATACGCGACAACTCCCATTGGCTTAACCCCCTTTGTAAGGGAGTCAAGCTGTGCCGCCCACATCGCAACCTCCCTTTCGTACCTGTCTATTTTAAGAACATCTGGCTCTGCCTTTTCCCTTTCCCTGGCCAGCCTCAGCTGTGCCTCTGCTTTTTTTGTTTCAAGGATCTTTCTCTTTTCGCTTATATCTTCGGCATAAAGAAGATAGGAAACCTTTGTGACATATTTTATGTTTGAGATTGCCCTTTCGAAAAATTTTGAATAGCTCATAACCTCCTCCTCGCTTTTTTCAAGCATTGATTCGTATATTTTCATCACGAGGAATGCGGAAGCATAAAAGAGCCCGGTCGGCGCCTTTTTCACCACCACATCCTGGCTTGGCGGAATTTCATATCCTGTATCCGTAACCATGAGGATGTTTCCCTTCTGCGTGAAAAGAGGAACGATCAGGTATCCATATTTCAGGAAAAGAATTGCCGCCAGCGTGGACATGCCTGCAATCGCCGCGCCAAGCATCGTAAATATTCCTCCTCCGCTCGCTATTGCAACAAGAGTTGCGAATAATCCAATGACTAATGAGCCGTAAGCAAGCTGTTTATTGCTTATCTCTACCATAGAGAGAGAATTAGAAGATGAGGTTTAAAAAACTATTTGCACGCCTTCTCAACACTCTCCTTTGCTTTTCCAACATAGTCGGTTTTGAATATTTTTTTTATTTCGTTTTTTTCAAGCATTTTTGCATACTCGCTACTTTCAAAAATTTCCTGCAAATCTCCTCCCTTTCCCTTTATAGTGAGCCCTCTCACAACTTCGTGAGCCCTCTGCCTCCCCAATTTTTTAGAGAGGGCAAGCATAAGCCTCTCAGCATACACGCCGCCTTTTGTAAGCTCGACATTTTCCTTCGCCTTCTTGGTATCTATCTCCAGCCCATTTATCAACCCGATCATCTCTTTGAGCATATAATCAGTTATGCAGAAGCTTGTGGGCCAGATTATTCTTTCGTTTGCTGAATTCGTCAAATCCCTCTCATGCTCGAGCGCGATATTTTCAAGGCCGACCTGGACATTTGCACGCACAACCCTTGCCAAAGAGCATATCCTTTCGCTTTTGTGCGGGTTTCTTTTTTGTGGCATGGTTGAGGAGCCAACCTGCTTTTTCCCGAATGGTTCAAACCATTCTGCAATTTCCGTTCTGCTCAAATTCCTTATTTCCTTTGCAATCTTTTCCAAATCAGAAGCAACAAGCGCCAAGAAAAACATAACGCTTGCATGTATATCCCGCTGGATTACTTGGTTGCAAACATCTGCCTTTCCAAGTTTAAGCTCTTTCAGAACCAGCTCTTCAACTTTCTCAAAACCGTAATTTTCAAAGCTCGCATAATTTCCAACAGCGCCCCTCATCTTTCCAACCTGCACGCGCCTTCTCAGCTCCCTCAGTCTTTCAATGTTTCTTTTGTTGTCAGCATAATAAACCGCGAATTTCATCCCTATTGTTGTAGGGATTGCATGCTGGCCATGTGTTCTTCCTACGCAAATGTTGTTTTTGTATTTCATGGCTTTTGCCTTCAATTCTTTACCAAGAGCATTCATTCTTTTTTCAATCAAGTCAAAAGCTTCCCTAAAAATCAACGCTGTTGCAGTATCCTCAATATCATAGCTCGTTGCGCCCAGATGAATGTACTCTCCGTATTTTCCGCTTTTCTCAGCAATTGCTTTTACAAGAGCCATTAAATCATGGTGGGTTTCCTTTTCAATTTCATCCACGCGTTTTATGGAAATGTTTTTTACTGCTTTTTCAACCGGTCTGATTGCTTCTTTTGGTACATTCCCGAGTTTTGCATGGGCTTTCAAGAGAGCAAGCTCAACCTCTGCCCATTTTCTTATTCTGTTTTCATCGCTGAAAACATCCGCCATCTCGGTCCTATAACGGGTTTCGATTACGCTCATGGAGAAGAATGAAAGGGATTGTTTTTAAAACTAACCCAAAAGCGCCGAAAGGACTTTTAGGAGCTGAGGCCTTTTGGCAATAACTTTTGCAACAGGCCCAGCGAAATTTCCCTTCATAACCTGATTTAGGTCAGAATCCGATATTGTTGAAATTATGTGGCTCAAATCATCATCATTAAGTTTTTCAAGAACTTTTCTGAGAAGAAGCCTTTTTGCCATCTTTTTACCAGCGGTTTCTCTCCATGGCTTTTCGTAGTATTTGTAGAGAAAATCGCTGCTGAAATTCTTTTCGTAAAAACTCCTTAAAGCTGCGTTTCCTGCAAGAGCAGCCGCTTCGATTGCAAGGGCAATCCCTCCGCCGTGTATCGGGTCGACCTGCTTTGCTGCGGTTCCAACAACCATAAAATTATCTTTAACAAAAGAGTCCATCGGAGCGCCCACGCTGATTACCCCGCCGAAATCATTGTATATGCTTGCATCCTTCAAATCCTCATGCTCTTCTATAAATTTATCAAGAAAAGTCCTTGGGGTCGCGCCATCCAAACCACCGCGCTTCTTTCCAGTTAGAAGATGCGCACCGATTCCAATGCCTACATTTGCTTTCTTATCCGCCTTAGGGAAGATCCAACAGTTGTGTACTGCAAAAAACGCGCAGAACGAACCTTCGGATTGAATGTCGTATACCTTTCCTCTGTACTCCTCCGCCCTGAGATCACGAATACCGAGAAGTATATATTTATCCATAAGGAAAAAGCCTCTGTTTCCCCGATTGCCTGTTTTGTACTCTTTATAGATACCACCAAGCTGCAGGAGCTGCTTACCCCTGATCCTGAGTTCATAAGCGTTTTTCTTCCTATTCTTCTTGATTGCTCCGACAACACCCATGCCCGCAAGAAGCATCCAGATATCGTAGATTAGGGATTTGGACATGGAAACATAGGAAACAACATCATTACCATCGCTCGATTTCCATCTAGACCCGTCTCCCTTCAACAAACCCCTTAACAATGCTAGTTTTAGATCATTACTCAAACCATGCACAAAATGTGGCAGCCTCTTGTTTTCGCATCCTTCCCCAAAGAGGGCCTTGAACATTTTTCTTAGAATTATGGAAGTAAACTGCACCTGATAGCACTTACCATGGCTGTGTGGGTATTCCTGCTCAAAAATATATGGTTGAAACCCAAGTGTAGCACGCCCTATCTCCCTCACCCTGTTTATGATGTCTATGTCCGTATTGCTTATTATCACAGCACCTCTGCTTAAGCTTCCTTCAGATATAAAATACCCAAAAAACTCCATTAATTCAGGAGTGAGTTCAAGATGGTTGCTTATCCTGTGGTTTAGTTTGTATTTGAATTCAGCTCCGAATTGATCTTTTTCTCTTGGGTAAAGGTACTTTCCTTCTTCTATATACCCATCTTTCACGTAATCGCTCACTCTCAGATACTTCATTTCCTTTTCTTTTTTCGGAAGTGGGAACACTAGGTAATCACCTGCTCTGTGGTCTCCACGGTTGCCTTTCTTGAGATCACCGGCTCTTTTCCAATGGAACCCATTTTTTTTGTTCCAAACATAAACAAGATGGTCTTCGGTCAAACCAGCAGCTTGATGCAGCATGAACGGTGTAATCCTCACCACTTTACCATGATACTCCCGTTCAAAGGTAGCAGAGACAGGCACCCATCCGTTCAGTGTGAGAACCTCTTCTCCAACTTCAACCTTGTTTATTGGTTTGATAGTATTCTTTGCGATTATTTCGGTATCCGGAGTCAAGCAATAACCTCTAGGTGCTACATTATTTCCAAAATAAAGTTCAATCAGATTTTCATGGTCGTAGGGAGCCATCTCATACTCGTAGCATGTATCAACATCGTAAAGAGAATGAACCGCATTAAAACCAACTTTCCTTGCTATATGTGCCTCCATTCCTTCGGCGGAAACGACCAGCTTTGCTTTTACTTCATACGGCTCGTCCGCGGCGTGCTGAAGCTTTACAACATATCCATCTCTTTCTTTTTTTATATCCACCGCTCTGGTGTAAACCTTTACCTTTGCTCCTTT
>JBAMLP010000037.1:25550-27734 GCA_039793475.1 Candidatus Micrarchaeales archaeon
CAAGCTCTGCAAGCCATTGGTCAAACGCCTTTCTCTCAAGAACCCATCCCTTCGTCTCCTCATCTTTCCATACGATCTTTTCTCCGTTCGGGCCTATGACCTTTGCCCCTAGAATATCTGTTGAGATAACATTTTTAGGAAGCTCAAGTCCCTGCGCAACAACCTCCCTTGCGCCGAGCCCTTCGCCGCATCTTACCGGCACTCCAACCTGTTTTCTTTTATCAACAACAAGAACCTCTCGCTCTTGGGCAACAACCCTCGCGAATGTTGAGCCCGCGGGCCCTGCGCCTATCACAAGAACATCGTATTCTTCCATGGGATCACTTCTTTTTTCTCTTTTTTTTCACCAGCTTTTTTATTTTTACTCGCGTTTTTGTTTTTTTAATTTCTTTGACGAGCGAGATTACATTTGCCGGGCAGGCTCTCACGCAAAGCCCGCAGCTTATGCATTTCTCAGGATAGTGCTCTATTCTTGTACCCACCAGCTCGAGCGCGCTCTTAGGGCAGACTGCAGCGCAGCCGGCGCACAGAATGCACCCCTCATAATTAATTTTAACAGCCATGGCAAGAAAGTACAACCAAAATGTTTAAATCATTTGCAGTTTGTTGAAGGAGAATAATTATTGCAAAACAGCGTTAAAGAGATATCCAATCAAGACAAATGAAACTGCAAGTATCGCAACAAAGATCGCCAGAAGTTTTGTTTTGATAACTTTTCTAAGAATAAGAAGCTGGGGGAACGAAAGCGCAGTAATAGACATCATAAGGACAAGGGCAGTGCCGACGGCCATTCCCTTAGTCATGAGGGCTTGTATTATTGGAATCGTTCCAGCGGCATTTGAGTAAAGCGGTATTCCTATGAGAACAGCAACCGGAACGGCAAATGGATTCTGCGGACCCGCGTATTCCAAGAAAAAATCTTCCGGGACATAACCATGTACCAGAGCACCAACACCAATACCAACAAGGATATACAGCCAAACCTGCGAAATTATTTGTTTGCTCTCTTCGAACGCAAGCCTAACGCGGTCTTTCAACAACAAATTTCCTCCGGCACTCTCAGCAATCTTGCTTGTTTTTGATGCGCGCGCAAACTCCTCTATCTGATCCTCAAGATGCAAAAGCCCAAGAATAAACCCAACAACAACCGCAATGATAAATCCTATCCCTATGTAAAGAGCGGTGATCTTTAAGCCAACCAACCCGAGAAGCATCACGATCGCGACCTCGTTTATTACCGGTGAAGCGATAAGAAATGAGAACGTTATCCCTAATGGAACGCCCGCGCGTATGAACCCGATGAACAGCGGGATGACCGAACAGGTGCAGAACGGCGTGGGTATTCCGAGCAGTGCTGCGAGTATGTTTCCGGTTCCGTATTTTCTATGCGCAAGAAAGTTCCGTATTTTCTCCGGTGTAATGTATGTTCTTAGTATTCCAACAAAAAATGTAATGAAAAATAAAAGAAGGAATATTTTCAGCGTATCGTATATGAAAAAATTCAGCGCTTCGGCCAACGGATCGCCGGTGGGCATGCCGATTACAGAGTACACGACCCATGCACCAAAATCTTCAAGAACCCCCATTCTATCCAACCATCTTTGCTATTTCATCGACAGATGGTACCCTTCCCTGCGAAACAATTCTTCCATCTATAACGAGAGCAGGAAGGCCCATAACGCCATAGGAGAGTATCTCCTTCATGTCCGTAACTTTTGTTATCTCCGCATTCTTTCCTGTTTTTTCAACAGCAATCCTCACGTTTGCCTCAAGTTTTTTACAGTTTGAGCATCCGGTTCCCAAAATCTCTATTTTCATTCTCCCACCTCGAAATATCCTTCAGCACCTTCGCGCCCTTCCTGGAAAGCGAGTATATCCTTCTTGTGCCTTTCTTCCGCATTTCCACCAACCCGGCTTCCAGCAGCACTTTCAAATGCTGGGAAACAGCCGGCTGGCTTACCTTAACAAAAATAGGTAGTTCGCAGGCGCAGGCCTCGGATTTCTGCAACCTTAAAAGAAGCTCGAGCCTTGTCTCGTCGCATACTGCTTTTATAATTTTAGTTTTCACAAATATTAGTTTAAGCTTATATATTTAAAAATCTATCGCTGATCTTCGCTACTGAATTTATTGCTTAATCTATCCGCGGAATGCCTTTAGAATATCCTTTTCTATCTGCGAGAGCG
>JBAMLP010000038.1:0-10569 GCA_039793475.1 Candidatus Micrarchaeales archaeon
GCGATGAAGAGCGTTTTTTCTCCGCTCCCTTTTTCAACAATTATTGTAGGTCTTTTTGTTCCATCTGAAGTTTTTGGTATTACTGTTTTGAATTTCATTCTATTTTTTTTCAGCCATCCCTCCAGAAATTTTACGAGCGGAAGGTAGTTTTTATTCTCGGCGTTAGTATCGAATGATACCAGTTTTTTGAGCAACCCCTTTGCCTCCTCCTCTTCTTTCATGCCGGTATATCCCCTTCCCTCTTTTTAAATTTTCTAATTCCTGTTGTTAGTCGTGTCTCAAACATACAAAAACATTTAAAAACACTTTCCACCTTAAATAACACCGATAATCATGGCACCATTGAGAGAAGCTATGCTGCTTCCAGGTATGATAGAGAATGCAAAATCCCCAACTACACGGAAGCTGCTCGAAAAGAGAAGAGGGGATGTTAGAGCAGAGCTTTTAGCGATGGACAGAGCGATTCTATTGGAAAATGCAAGGGATTTGATTTTAGGGGGGGAGACGAAGGTGAGCGAGCTTGCCCCTGTTTTTGTTGAGATGGGAATTGTAAACCAGAACAGCTATGTCGGCGTCCTGAAGCTTGCCCTCATGCTCGGGGATGACAATATTCTGAAAAGTGCTGTTGAGCATGCGCTTGAGAATGGCGCCAACATTTTTGAAATCCGCGATGTTGTATGCGAAGAAGGGTTCGCTCAGAAGATGGATGTTGCTTATTCTGTTTTTTCTCCCAGCGCCCTTAGTTCTTATGAATTTATTTTCAGGACAAGAGAGAAACACTTTGGCAGGGAGGATGTGGATGGAATAAAAGAGGCAGTTGCTTTTCTCCTTGCAAAAGAAAAAACGACTAAAATACTTAGGAATGAATACAGAAAGAAAGGGTATGTAAAGGAGTACTCGCAGAAGCTTTTGGCGATGGCCGAGAGCGGGCTGGAGAAGATTCCGAAGAATGAAGAGGGAGAGATTTGCGAGGATGATTTTGCCCTTGCAGTCTACAGGGCATACTTTGAGGATGTCTGCCTCTTCAAAAACAAGGAAGTCATCTACTACTATCTGCGCTTGATAGAAAACTATCGTGTTCGCAGCCCATTCCTAACAGAGGTTATAAAGCATGCGCTTGAAAATGGAGAGAAAAGAGCGAAGGAGAAGGCCCTCATGCTGATTCGGGATTTTAAGCTGGATGTAGATGTTGAAAATTTGAGAAGCGAAAATCTTAATGAAAGGGTTTTAGCTCTTCAGATAATGCTGAGCAGGGGATGGAGCGAAATTTTCCGCGGGATGCTTTTTTCCGATTTCTACAAGGAAAGAAAGCTTGCGCTTGAAGCATTTTTGAAATACAAGCCCAAAATAAACGAAGAGGAGGAGAAACGGATAAGAAAACTTGCGAGAACCGAAACAAGAAAATGTGGAGTGCTTGCAAAAAAACTTTTGAAACAAACCCCTGAGATGAGGGCTGAAGAACCAAAAACCAAATTCAGCATAAAGCAGTATGTGCTGAAAACAAAAGAAAAAACAGAGCAGGCTTTTGTGCATGCAATGGAGAGAGCGGAAAAATTTTATGCGGGTATAAAAGAAAATTCAGCAAAAGTTTTTGAAAAGGCCTGTCTTTATGCGCGTGATGCCTACAGGATGTCGATTGAAGTTTTAAAGACAGAAAAAAGAGCGAGAATGGTTAACTGGGGAAAGATTCTTGAATATTATTTACTTTTGGCTACGATAACCTTTGCTACCACATTCACTCCTTCTCCTTCTAGGACAGTGGACGGAATAGCTGCGTTAAAAGCAAAAATTGCATATGCTGTGGAGGAGAAGAAGAAAGAGAGGGAAGAAATGATTTCCCAGCTGGCACAGAAAGTAGTAACAGGGCAGATACCGCTCTCAGACGCCCTAAAACAAACAAGAACACCTGAAGAGCTTACACGAAAACTGAAAAAAGCAGAATCACCGAAAGCAATGCCAAAACCAAAAATAGAGATGGATGGGCTCACAAGGAGTATGTACGAAGAGGCGATGGGGGTAATCGGCGTTACAAAGGGGCTTGATTCTTTTGAGTATCAGAGAGGGATGCTTGTTGACCAGTACTATTCGCAGAATGTCGGCGCAAACAAATGGATTAATATTCTTATTTTTGGCGACAACACAGCGTGGGCCTTCCCAACAGCAAACCTCGGAAGTTCGCTGAGCGAAAGAGGAAGCGTGAATGTTGGAGACATTTTGCTGAACCACATAGGAAGCGCGTATGTTCTTTCGGATGATTACAACGGCGGTTACCTTATTGCCTACCATGATTCAAAGAATGGTTTAAGAATAGTACAATACACTTTTCAGGAAATAAAGAGCGAGTTTGAAAGAGTGCTGACCAGAGAAGAGGCAAATGAATTCGCAAAACAAAAAATATGCGAGCAGTTAAATCTCGATCCAAATAACTACAATGTTGTTTTAAAGCCACTTGTATTTCCGGTCGATTATAACTGCAATAGGCGCTGGGATGACAGCCTGAACTGCTGGGTTGGAAATGCCCATGACTATGGAGCGCCAAGGGAAGCGGGGAGAAGAAGGCACGAAGGAACAGACCTTTATGCGCCTTTTGGAGCGCCCATCTATTCACCAGTTGATGGAGTTGTAATCGAAGCAGGATGGGGAGGAAGGAAAGCAGGAAAAAGAGTGTGGATTGCAGGGGTTGATGGCTACTATTATATGATGGCCCACCTCGACAGCATAACTGTAAAAGTTGGTCAATTTGTAAGTGCTGGGACGGTTGTGGGTAAGAATGGAGACACTGGAAATGCAAAAGGACTTGCGGGAATAGGGGCTGCGCATGACCATCAAGAGGTCCATAAAGGAGGAAGGAATAACCCAATAAACCCAGATCATAGATTGTACGATTCTTGGAGTATCGGGCTGGAGAAAAAATAAGCCAGCAAGCTATTTAAACAATTCTGAATAAGTTCTTTTCATGGGCGAGCTTGAGGACAGGCTTAAGGAGATATACGGCGATTCTTTCGATGAAAAGGTGCAAGAAACCATAGCAAAATACGAGGGGCTGCTAACGCGCGAGGTTGCGATAAAATTGCTTGCAAAGGAAAACGGGCTGATAAAGGACGAGGCGAAGAAAATAAACGAAATAAAATCAGGCGCAAAAAAAGTTTGGTTGCGCGCGTATGTAAAAGAGATTGAACCAACAAGAACTTTCGGTGAGAAAAAGATGCGCGCAGTTGTTTTGAAGGATGAAACCGGAGAGATAAAACTTAAGCTGTGGAATGACCAATTGGGGTTGCTCAAGAAAATAAAAATTGGCGACCTTGTTGAGATAAAATATGCGTATGAAAAAAACGGGCTTTACCTTTCGTATGGCGGGGAGATGAATATTCTTGAAGAGGCGAAGCTCACCCCGCTCGCCCTTTTGGAAGAGGGAAGGGTTTCCCTCAAGGGAGTTGTGGATTCTGTTGATGGAAAAATGCAGACAAGAAGAGGAGAATTTTTTGTTTTCTACATAAGCGATGGTGAGAAAAAAGTAAAGTGCATAATCGTCGAGGGGATAGACCGGGGAGAAAAAATAAAGCCAGGCGAGGAGCTGCTGATACAAAACGCGAGCTACAAAAACGACGCAATATGGATGAATTCAAAAACGCGCGTGCTTGTGAAAAGAAAGATTGCGAAGGGGATAGTTGATGATATGTTCATAGAAAACGGAAAGCTTGTGGTCGTTTTCAAGGAAAACGGAAAAAGGGTTCTGGAAAGAAAGGAGGCGCTCAGGTTTTTGGAGGCTGGGGTGGCCGACGACATAGAATTAGAAACAATTTTAAACCTTAAGAGAGAATATATTATTGGAAAGGAAGTAATAATTCCTTAGGTGAGATTTATGAAAAAGGATGAGGTAGTGTTAAAAGTCTCAGAGGCCCTGCAGAACGATGTAGGCAGGGGAATTGCAAGGATAGATTCCAAGGCAAGGAGTGCACTTGGCGTCAGCACCGGAGATATTATACTGCTGATTGGAAAAAAACAGACGCCGGCGATAGTGTGGCCAGCCCATCCGGAAGATGAGGGGCTGGGTGTGATAAGAATAGACGGTATTCTCAGGCAGAATGCAAGCATAGGTTTGGGAGATAGGATAAAGGTTGTAAAGTCAGAAATAAAAGAGGCGTCCAAGGTTATTCTGGCTCCGCGCGAGCCAATACGGTACACTCCGGGCTTCGACCAGTATGTCCACCGTAGATTAGTTGGGAAGCCGATAATGAAAGGAAACATCCTTCCAGTTGGGTTTTTTGGAACAGCCGTTCCGCTCGTAGTTGTGCAGACAAACCCATCCGGCCCAGTTATGGTTACTGAGAAAACAGAGCTTGCGATAAGGCCAGAGATTGTAAAGGAGCTGGAGAACGTTCCAACTGTTACCTACGATGATGTTGGCGGGTTGAAGGATGCGATTGTAAAAATAAGGGAGATGGTCGAGCTTCCGCTCAGGCATCCAGAGCTTTTTGAAAGGCTTGGGATAGAACCTCCGAAAGGGGTTCTTCTCTACGGCCCACCCGGAACTGGAAAAACCCTGCTCGCAAAAGCTGTTGCGAACGAAAGCGATGCCTCGTTCTTCTACATAGGTGGGCCTGAGGTTGTGAGCAAGTATGTAGGCGAGAGCGAGCAAAGATTGAGAAAAATATTCAATGAAGCCGAGCAGAGCGCACCAAGCATAATTTTCATAGATGAGATTGATGCGATCGCGCCGAAAAGGGCTGAAGTAGTTGGTGAGGTTGAAAGAAGGATGGTGAGCCAGCTCCTTACTCTCATGGACGGCTTGAAGGGAAGGGGCCAGGTAATCGTTGTTGCTGCAACGAACAGGCCAGAGAGCATAGACCCTGCTCTTAGAAGGCCCGGTAGGTTTGACCGGGAAATAGAAATCGGGGTTCCGGATAGGGATGGAAGGAGTGAGATACTTAAAATTCATGTTCGCAACATGCCGCTTTCAGATGATGTAGATGTGGATGAGATTGCTGACATCACCTATGGATACACGGGTGCAGACCTTTCTGCTTTGGTGAAAGAGGCTGCAATAAAAACTCTAAGAAGGATTCTTCCTGACCTGAAGCTTGATGAGGAGTTCATACCGCAGGAAAAACTTGAACTAATAAAGGTTACTAGGAATGATTTCTTCGATGCACTAAGGGAGATCCAGCCGTCAGCGCTCAGGGAGGTTTTTGTTGAAAGGCCAAATGTGAGATGGGAGGATATAGGAGGGCTTGAGAAAATAAAAGCAGAGATAAATGAAGCTGTCGAGCTTCCTCTGAAAAACCCGCAGGTGTTTGAAAAGATGGGTATAAGGCCGGTTAAAGGAATCCTCATTTTCGGCCCACCCGGAACTGGAAAAACCCTGCTCGCAAAAGCGGTTGCCACCGAAAGCAATGCAAACTTCATCGCCATCCACGGGCCCGAAGTTTTGAGCAAATGGGTTGGGGAGTCGGAAAAAACAATAAGGGAGATTTTTAGAAAAGCAAGGCAGGCCGCACCGTGCATAATCTTCATAGATGAAATAGACGCGATCGCTCCAAAAAGGGGGTTGAGTGAATCATCCATGGTTATGGAAAGGGTTGTGGACACCCTGCTTACGGAGATGGATGGGTTGAAAGGTTTGAGAGGAGTTGTTGTGATTGGAGCAACGAACAGGCCGGACATTCTTGATACTGCTCTTTTGAGAGCCGGAAGGTTCGACAAACTTATAGAGCTTCCCATGCCAGATGAGAGGACAAGGCTTGAGATATTCAAGGTGCATGTAAAGAAGATGCCCCTTGACAGGAGCGTTGACTTTGCAGAACTTGCAAAAATAACAGAAGGGTATACAGGTGCGGATATAGAAAATGTGACGAGGGAAGCGGGAATGATGGCCATAAGAACAGGCTCAAAAACAGTTTCCATGAAAATGTTCATTGAGGCAATGAAGGAAATAAGGCCTTCTGCTGGAATCGATGAGAAAAAAAGGATAGAAAAATTCAAGGTTGAGGGAGCGATGTACGGGTGAAAGAATGAAGTTTTTCAGCATAGTAAAAATATACGCGCTTCTTATTGCACTTTCCCTTCTAACTTTTGCATTCCTGCCGAACGCGGGGCTGATGGATTTGGTAAAGCTTTTCGCCGCAGCAACAGCGCTCACAATACTCTCCGCTTTCCTCTACCCGATGATAAGGGGGGTGAATAAGGGAGACGAAGTTGTTGTGGTTGCAGAAAGCGTGCCGGTTATTTTCGGCAAAATAGGGAGGGCTCTTGTGAACGCAAAAAAAGGAGAAGAGATAAAGGTAAGGCTGAGCGATGGAAGGGAAGTGGTAGGGATTTTGGAGGAGTATGAGGGATTTTTTTCCCCTCCAAAAGTGAGAATACTTTTTGAAAGAGCCAGCAAAAAAGGTGAATACATTTGAGCGAACTCCGCGACATTCTGATTTCGATGGTCGTGCTTAGTTTGGCTGTTGCAATTGCATTCTCAGGTCCGGAGATTCTTCTCCAGTTTTCAAAGCTTGCAAGATACATGCTCATATTCATTGTTATCGTTGGGTTTGGGTTTGTTTTTCATGAACTCGGCCACAGGACAGTTGCGCGCGCATTCGGGGCATTCGCAAAATTCAGGATGTGGCCGGCCGGTTTGGTTCTCGCCCTCCTCATGTCTTTTACCGGTGTTGTTTTCGCTGCCCCGGGCGCGGTCTATATATACTCGCACAGGCCTCTCAGTAGGGAGCAGAACGGCCTGATTTCCATTGCGGGCCCACTTGTAAACATTTTTTTATTCTTTGTTTTCATAGTTTCCGCACTGTTTTTTACGATTTCCTTTGAAGGGTTGAATGCATTTTATATAGGGGCAAAGGTGAACGCATTCCTCGCATTCTTCAACCTTCTTCCATTTTTCCCCTTAGATGGTTCGAAAGTGATCGCATGGGACAGGAACATCTGGATTTTTGCGATGATATTCGCATTCCTTTGTTTTTTAGTTTGAGCGTCAACGACCCAGTGGTGATGAATGTGGAGAAAAAAGAGAGTTTGTCTGCAATCCAAACAAGAGAAATAAGGAGGGGGCGAGGAGGAGTAAGATCCAGGGGGAGGAAGTGTCCTCCCCCGGGGCTTACGTGGCGCGGGGCTGAGGCAAGGGTGGAAAAGAGAAAATTTCTAGGAAAAACCGTTGTAGTCAAGGACAGGTTCGCCCGCGATTACAGGATAAAGGAGATAGACGGAAAGGCAAGGTTTGAAAGGACGAAAATGGAGGCGAAGCTTCTGCACAAGGCAAAGCTTGCCGGTGTGAATGCGCCCGTTGTTTTTTCTGTAAACGAAAACACCATAATTGAATCTTTCATAGAAGGAAAAAGGCCTGAGAGAATTACAGAAGAACTCGCAGAAGAGTTCGGCCGGATTCTTGCGAGGTTGCACGCAAACGATATTATTCATGGCGATTTTACTCCTGCAAACATCATACAAAAAGGAAAAAAACTCTATGTGATAGATTTTGGTCTTGGTTTTATTTCAAACAGGATTGAGGATAAGGCGGATGATGTTTTTGCCATGCTGCGGGCGATAAAAGGTTTTGAGAAAGATTTTGCAAAAGGGTATTCAGAATACGAAAAAAGCGAAACAGTGCTGAAAAGGGTTGAGGAAATCAAAAAGAGAGCGAGGTATGCTTAAAGTAGAATTGCTCAATTTTGAGCAAAGAATATAAAAAATTTGCTCATTTTTGAGCAAAAAACAAATATTTTTTAAACATTTCTATCCTATAATGTGAAATATGGAAGAAGTAATAGTGAGAAAGATTGAACTAATGAGCAAACAACTAGTAAGCACCGTAGCTAATTACCCATCCAAACGAGATTTATTCTACAAAATACTCAAGGTGGACCCAGAGTTCTTTGTCGGTATTAAGGGATTGAGAGGGGTTGGAAAAACTACGCTAATGCTTCAACTCGCCCCTCATCTCAGAAACAGCGTATATTTCTCGGCAGACCATTACATTCTTTCATCTTTTGATCTCTATGAAACTATCAATACACTTTCAAAAAGAGGGTATACGAATATACTTATTGATGAAATTCATACAAGGCCGGATTGGCAAAAAATATTGAAAAGCGTGTATGACGAACGTAAAGTGCGGGTTTTCTTCTCTGGTTCTTCATACATGATGCTTGATGACATGAGTTCGGATCTTTCTAGAAGAGTAGTTCTTTACGACCTTCCTCCGTTGAGCTTTAGAGAATTTCTGGGATTCTTTAGCAAAAGAAAATATCTACAAAAAGTAGACCTTGCTACAGGTGAGATAGGTGTGGGAAGTTGCTTGACTATCGGTAATTATAATGTGTGTCTTGATAATATAACAACACAGAACAATGATGCGGTTATATCAATATTGGATTCAAACAAGAATAATATCACTAGAATAACTATACCAAAAAATTCTTCTAGATCTTATATCTTGGATCACATGCTACTAAATATTATAGTACATGATGTTGCTCCCGGTTATGGTTTAATACCTAAATATGCAAAAGTGGAAATTGAGCTTTATGAACTTGGCGTTAAACAGAAACTTACAATTGAAGAAATCATAGAGAAAAAACGCGACTACACACTTGCATATCTTGAGGCATATGACTTTTTTGCGGATTATCTAAAGTACGGCGGAGTTCTCTACCCGCTTGAAGAGGAGTACTACGGCGCCGTTGTAACAAGTATAGAGAAGACAATCAAAAGTGATATCTCCCTTAGATACTCATTCTCAACCAACGAAGTTAATACTGCCATGAAGATGATGTACTTTTTTGCTTCAAGCAAAGCTGGCGAACTGAGCGTCAACAACCTTGCAGATGTGTTCGCTGTTTCAAGAAGACAGATTGAAAATACTATAACTGCTCTTGAGACAGCTTCTTTAATCAAGCGCGTTGAAGCATGCGGGGCAGAGCAAAGCGTGAGAAAAGAAAGGAAGCTTTATCTTCCATTTCTATACCGTTATGCACTTTCACAGGTTCGTGGCGAAATTCCAGATATAGGTGTCTTAAGAGAGGAATTTTTTGTCAATCATATAGGTAATTATGATCTTTGTTATCCAAAGGGAGAAAAAAGAAAACCTGATTTTATGCACAAAAAACTGAAAAGAATATTTGAAGTTGGTGGAGAAAGTAAAAAATCAGGTCAGGGTGCGGACTATCTCGTGGTGGACTCGACAAGCTTTGAAAATAACAAAATACCATTATTTTTATTCGGTTTTCTCTACTAAGACAGCAGGATGGTAGCTTAAAGTTCCCCAACCCTTCTCTTCGCTCTTCTTTTCATTCTCTTCCTTTTTTTCTTTACCCACTTCCAGCGCATCCTGTTCTTCTTCTTCCATTTCCTCGGCTTCGCTCCCAAACAACCACCTTAAAATCAATTCAGTAAAAACCATTCTTTATGTAACTATTTTTAAATGTTCCCTATTTTTCTATTTTTATGAAATCCAAAACAGAATACCTGGAATTCAACACAAAAAACAAGATAGAATTTGTGCGCATCACGGATAAAATTGAAAAAATCATCTCGGAGAGCGGCGTGAAGGAAGGGCTTGTTCTCATAAACCCGATGCACATAACTGCCGCGGTTATCGTTAACGACAATGAAGAGGGACTTATTTTGGATTTTAAGAGAACCCTCGAGAGGCTTGTGCCGTACCGTGCGGAATACGCACACAATATAGGTGAGGACAACGCTGCTGCGCACATATGGAGGCAGATGATGGGCCATCAGGTTGTAATGGCAATAACAAAAGGAAAGCTTGATTTGGGTCCATGGGAGCAGATATTCTACTGCGAATTCGACGGCCAGAGAAGGAAGAAGGTGCTCGTGAAAGTAATAGGCGAATAGGAAAGTGCCAATAATATATTTTTAAATTTTTTGACACATAATAAAAACACGCGGTTAGGGTGATCGCATGCCAGACTCTGTATTTGAAACAAAGCAATTCAAACTAACTCATGTTGAAAAAACCGAAAGAAAAATTGGAAGGGCCTATGATGTTGCGATTGAAGGAAGATATGCCTACTTTTCCCTTCTTGAAAATATATGGAATAAGAATAAAGTTGACCTCAGCAACAACGGCTCAGTTGCAGAATTCTTGAAAATTGCAAGCAGGGAACTGCTTTCTGAAACTCATAATAATGATTTTAATATTTTTGACTACATACGCAAAAAGAAGGATCTGAGCGAGCATGAAAAAATGGTTCTTTCGCAGATAAACGATTTTTTGAGAAGGAAAGAGTACGAAGAACATTTGAAAAGGTTCAAAGATGTGAGCAAGGGCCAGGAGCCGGCTCTGATTTATGTTTCAAACAGTGAATATGTAGACCTTTTTGAGTTGTTAAACAATTCTGAATATCAAGTAGAAAATGGAGTGATGCATGGTGGAGTTTTTGGAACAAGTGTAAATGTAAGAAAGCACAAGCATCTGAACGGTGTTTCGGAAACGGATTTTGCAGAAGTTTTTTATATGCTCGAGCACCTTTCGCACAGCGGAAATCTGGAGAAACTTCCCTACATACTCTTTGTAGGCAGATGCGATGAGCAGACAAAGGACAAGGGGGA
>JBAMLP010000038.1:10579-22837 GCA_039793475.1 Candidatus Micrarchaeales archaeon
AGGCAAGAAAGGAAAATTTCATAGACCTCGCGGTCAGGGCGGGCAACCATGTGGCAAATGACATTCTATATTACAGAGAAAAAGGGATTCCACTTCTTTCTGTCGTCTACTATGCTGATGAAAGACGTTTTTATGTCATAACTGAGCATGGTTCTGTTGAGTTTACCGAGTACATAAAAAACACTGGAATAGCAAGCGAGGTTTCAAACAGGTATCTGAACGCCCTGGAAGAGCATCTGAACGACACCGCCTACTTAAACATTGTGCTGTTTAGAAGATTTTCCCAATCTTTCCACTGCGTTGATTCAAGAGAGCAGGAGATTACAAAGTTTTATTCAGTTGCGAGAGTCATGGGTGGAATTCCTTCGAATTCTGATATAGAAGAAAGGCTTCCCAGACATAACTATTCCAAGAGAACAGACATCTATCTGCACACAAACTGCGGTTATCTGAACGTTGCCCAGAGGGTTCACTACCTTTTGAGCGAGATTGTGAAAAAATTGAGGGAAAGAAACGACCTTCCGGCCAAGACAATCATTAATGCGTTTGCGGATATAGTGGATGGAAAAAATGTAACGCTCAACGAAAAGTATGCAGATGCTCTGAAGCTTTCCGCCGAATCAAAAAAACTTTTCAAAGCAGTTTTTAATGAAGATAACCTGAACATGCAGAACATTCTGAAGCACATGTTTGAGAGGGATGTGCTCAGAAAAAGGAAAATCGTTATTGGTGATGAAACCGCAGACCAGCTCTACATGCCTGCTGTGGAGCAGATTGAAAAAAGCTTGGAAGAATGGGGATATAAAGATGAAGTTGGTAAAGCATTTTTCTCCTACCTTGTTCTTGAGGAAGTTGGGAGAGAGCAGGCACAGAGAATAAAGGAAAATACAGGAGGAAAATTGAATGTTGTTATCATGATCCATGACCTAAAAACAGGAAGAATTTTCGACATTCCAGAAAGGCAGAGAAAATGGTTTGTTGAAAACAAAACAAGAAGAGAAGCCTTTACTGGCGCCGCGATTTCTCTTGAAGAGGCGGGTGTTATCTGAGTTTTGCCCCTTCCCTTATCGCCTTAACCATTTTTGCTATTTTTTCCTTGTTTCCATCTTCCTCAAAAGCTGTTCCGACCTGCACCGCATCCGCGCCTGCTTTTATAGCATTTTTCGCTTCTTCAGGGGTTCTCACTCCACCTGCAACGATGTATGGAATGGAGATGGCCTTTCTGACTGCGGAAATCATTTCTAGAGGAACATGGCCTGTTTTTGGGTTTGAGCCAGTATCTGTTATGAAGAACCTGAACCCCATCAATTCAGCAGCCATGGCATAGGCAGCTGCGAGCTTTGGTTTTTCCCTTGGAATAAGTTCGACTTCTCCAACAACACCAACAGTTCCTCCAGGCTCAACGACAACATAGCCAGTTGGCAATGCCTCAACGCCGTACTGCCTCACCACCGGAGCTGCCAACATCTGTGCCCTCGTTATCCAGTATGGGTTTCGCGAATTGAGGAGGGACATGAAATAAAGAGCATCTGCGTATTTTGTAATCGTCGCAATATTTCCTGGAAACAGAACAACAGGCACGCTTACTTTATTCTTTATCTCCTTCACCGCACTATCCAAAAGTTCTCCCTGCACTCCAGTAGAGCCACCGACGAGTATGATGTCCGCTCCCGCTTCGCTTGCATTAAAGGCTGTTTTGACAGCATGGCTTGTCTGCTCGTAGTCGAGCGGGTCTATGACCGCAAAAAGCAGCCCTCCTTTTTTCTCGATGTTTTCTTTTATGTACTCTTCCACCCTTCCCATGCTTACCCCCTCTTTTTTCTCCATCAATGTTTATATTTGTTTTTGTAAACTGCCACCATTTCATCGATGCCCTTCCACAAACTTCTCGGCGCAAACCCAAGCTCATTGTACGCTTTCGCAAAATCGAAAACCCTGTCTGAAGAAAGAATGTCGAAATGCTCCTGCGTAAATTTCACCCCGACCAATCCTGCAACGGTTTTTGCTATATCTGGCGGCATGCTCACCCATGGTGGTTTTTTTCCGAGTGCGTTTGCAACATAAGCATAGATTTCCTTCTGTTTTTCGGCCTTTCCGGAAATTATGTAAATTCCATGCGCTTTTTTTTCATACACGAGCTTGAATGCGTATGCAACATCCTCCACATGAACGAACGGAATCCTGTTCTCGCCGTTCCCGAAAATAATCATCCTTCCTTTATCTATCAATTTTATTATCTTAAAATAGTCCTCATACTCAGGCCCGTAGATTGTCGCTATTCTGAGGGCAGCATTCCAGCTGTTTTTATTCAGAACGATGTTCTCTGCCTCCAGTTTTGCTCTCGCATACGCGGAGTCTGGGTTGAGTTCAGTAAATTCATCAGCTGGAATCTCCGCGGGTTTTTTTCCGTAAACAGCTATGCTGGATGCGTATATGATTTTTCCTTCAGGAAGCGCTTCCGCAAGGTTTTCTGTTATCTCTACATTTCCCTTCCTCAACTCTGCTTCGTTCTCAAAATCCATGCTTCCGGCAACATGAAGAACAACATCATTTTTCTTCAAAATTTTTTCAAGCTGGCTCCTGCTGTAATTCGTCAAAACGCCTTTTCTTCCCAGGATGGGTTTTCTCGAGAGTGGAAGGGCCTTTGGAAATACATCTAGTAAACGCCTTCCAAGCCTTCCGCTTGCGCCCGTTATGTAAATCATAAAAAATCTCTTATTGGATAAAATTTAAAATAGAACGGATGAATCAATATTGGTTGGAATATGAAAACCATAAAGCTTGTTGAAAACTGGGACCTTGCATTAGAAAGCGCAAAGAAAGTTTTGCTTTCAGATGGAGTAGTAATCTACCCGACCGATACTCTTTACGGAATCGGCGGAAACGCGCTCAAAAAAAATGTGGTTGAGAGGATAAGGAAGATGAAGAAAAGGGAAACTGAAAAGCCGCTCAGCGTGGCGCTTGGAAGCCTTTCCATGATTCTGCATTTTTTCGAACTGAGCGAAGAGCAGACCGCCTACCTTACGCGCTATCTTCCTGGTCCGTATACATTCCTGCTCAAGCCGAAAAAACCCATGCCTGTAAGCGAGGGGCTGGTTGGCGTGAGGGTTCCACAGCATTTCTTTTTGACAAAACTCATACGCGAGGTTGGCTTTCCTGTTGTTTCCACTTCAGCAAACATCTCAGGAGAGAAGGCGCCAGCAAGAGTGGAGGAGATAAAAAAAGAAATTCTTAAAAACGCTGATTTGGTGATTGACGGCGGGCCAACGAAATACAAGGAGGGCTCGACTGTTGTTGATTTGGTAAATAAAAAAATAATAAGAAAGGGTGCGGGAGAGTTTGAATTTTAGCTTAGGGGCATTCAGCAATCATGGTAATTGTCTGGGTATACGTTCCGTTCTGCTGGCCCATGGGTGTATAAAGCTGCAGATAAAGGTTGAAAAAATCTCCTCCAGGCAGATTTACATAAACAGGAACAGGGGTTGCATTCAGAGGGGTTTTTGTTTCGTAGCTTCCGGAACTAGTAGCCCATCTCGTGCGTGTTGATGAAAAAACTACAGGCCCTATCCAGTTTGTTCCGTTTATTGAAAAGTTGCCCGCAGCGGTTCCTGGGTTTGTCACCCTTACGCTTTTTTCTGCGCTTACTACATTCGTTGTCAGTGAGCCGAAGTCAACAGAGGTTTCGTTTATATCTATTCCGCACGTGTCCGCCACCACCTCAACGGTTTCATCCCTCCACTCGCTCCAATAAGTGCCATCATAGGCACGGGCTTCGCACGTTATATTATCGCCTGCGCTGCTCTCATTTTCAGGAAGAGAAACATTGCTTTCTATCCATGAGTTCCTTGCTCCGGAGCCGTATCCATCGTAAGCCGGAACATATACTCCGTTCACATACCATCTAAACTGCACGTTTTCTGCATCATATGGGTCTTCATGCGCGTAGTAGATTCTGCATGAAGCGTTTGATGATTCATAAACAGGGGTTGGGTAGATCTTAACCTCTGTGATGTTCCCAGGGAAGCAGGAACGATTTGTCACATCGGTCGGGCCAGAAATGTTCAGAATACTATAAAGGTTTCCGCATCCTGTATTCCCGCTATCTAAGCGGACTATTGTATTTGCAAAATAATTTCTTGAGACGTTGTTTGTTGTTCCAACAACCAGCACCCCCCATCTTGGTTCAACATCCAGGGTGAGCAGATTTTTGTAAACTATGTTATTGTAGCCCCTACAGTATATGCACTCCCATCCTGAACAGGTTCCAGTAAAATTATTGTAAGAGGTATTCATGTCGCTTGTTTCTTGCATCTGTATTTTTCCATTGTGTATTAGATTGTCGTGCACAGCAGTATACTTGGAGCCATACACCATTATTCCACTGCCATTTATCCTATTTGCATAAACAACGTTTGATTGTGGCAGATAATAAGCTGCGTTGTCTATGATGATGGGCTGTCCAGTGATGTTCATGTTGTAAACAGTATTGTTGTGAGAATCCCTGTATATTTTTACACCCTCTCCCGCAGTACCGCCCAGTACCGAATTTTCGATTCTGTTTGCAGATGAAAGGTCTGCCATCACCCCAATCTGCGCATTATCCACAGTGTAGTTTGAGATGGTATTTTCATTGCTTCTAAGGAGATAGGTCATGCTGTAAACTTTATTCCCGCTGATTTCATAAAACCGATTTCTGTTGCTCAGCACAGCAAGAATTCCCAGTTCTCCTTCGCTTCCATCCATTTCGATATTCCTTATTGTTGAATCGTTTACATTGCACAAAATTATCTGGGAGCGGTCATCTATGTTTTCTATCACCAGCCCAACAGCATTATAATACTCCAAAACTTCGTCCTCATGCGTCACATTGCTTATGTTTGTTGAACCGCAGAATCCTGCGTTGCTGTAATCCGTGAAGACAGGAAAGTTCGTGACATTCTGCATCCTGGAATCGCAAAAATACAGTTCTCCACTGTCTATGACATATACCCCATATGTCGAATCCTCTATCCTGTTTCTGCATACTGTTCCGTTCTTTGCATTCAGCAGCCTTACTCCATTCAGAGAATCAGAAATGTTGTTATCTGTTATCTCAAATTTTGTTGTACTTCCGTACATTCTTGCAACAACATACACACCTGCGGTTCCGGGGATGTTTTCTATTTCATTTTCATATATGTAAAATTCAGTAAGATAATCATAAATACCGATGATGTCATCTGGTGTGAGGAAAATAATCCCGCTCCTTGCATTTATTCTATTCCTGTAAACTGAGATATCCTTTCCACCATAGAAATTTATTGCACCATTGTTTATGTCCCCACCACTATTTGTGATATTATTGTATTTCACTTCCGTCTTATTTGCATACCTTACAGCCATCCCGCGCTGGCTGAAATCAGAAAATACATTGCTTTCTATCGTTCCGTACTTAATGTTCTCTATTCTGACTCCATCAAGCCCGGTTCTGAATATTGAACCATAGATATCAACATTCCTAGAATAGCCAAGCATCCATACTGAGGCGTCCGCGTTCTCAACCCTGCTTTTGTTCAAAATAAATCCATCAACATTCTTCGTGTAGACCCCTACTTCGCTGTACGTAAGGTCCACAAGGTTGAAAGTTGGTATCGAAGAGTCCGAAACTGTAGTAACATTCGCGGCGACAATTTCTGTGTTATTTGAATCCTGCACATTCATCCCTTCTATGCGCGCGTTGTTGATGATAAAGTCCTCCAAATAAACTCCATCGCTACCAAGCAGTTTTACAGGAATGTACGCACCCGAGAGTGTTATTCTTCTCGCATCAACACCATCGGAATAGTAAGAGAATAGCGCATGCGTTATTTCAGAATCCAAAATGTTTGCGGTTGAAACGCCGCACATAAAAATCTGCGAATACGTTCCGGAAAGAGTGGAAGACCCACCAACTGTTGTGTAAACCACCTCATTTCCATCAACAGTATAGTTTGAAACAGAAAGCTCACCGCATGCTGCGGAGGAAACATCCAGCCCGATGGGGTAGCGGGCAATGTTTGTTCCGTTTAGATTCTCTACATAAACATCGCTGTCCACAGTTCCGTAAAACCCATAGGTTGAATCTATTATTTTTCCGTTCAAAACATCAATGCTTTCATACTCAGGAATCATAAAAATTGCAGCGCCCGCATTTTTTATCTCAAATTCATCAAAAGTAATGTTTGCAGTCCCGTTTCCAAGGATGTTTATCCCTCCCTTTACCATTGTTATATTCCTGAATGTTGCATTTGTAACATTGAAGAGAACAATCTCCGAAGTCTGGTTGTTTTCAAAAAGAATGTTCTCCTGGTCTATAAAAACTAAAATCCGGTCTCCATCCTTATTCTCGTTTTCGGAGTAGTTGTTATTCTTTCCATTTGCTTCAAAATAAATGTGCACCAATCCAGAATCAATAAATGTGTTGCCTGTTATCGTGTTGTTCTCCCCTTCCCTCACTGCTATTCCGTACCAGTGCGAATGCTCAATCCTATTTTCGGAAATTGTATTATTGTTGCTCTTATAGATGTAGATGCCATTTCTGTACGCATCGTACATGTAGTTATTCTGAACAATGTTGTTGTTCGAGCCAAAAAGGTTCACGCAGCTTGAAATCCAGTCGTACTCTAGATTGGACCCGCAGGCATGTGTACACATTGAATCTTCTATAACAGAATCTGTTGTGTTGCTGAAAATTAGAGCAGTTCCGGCGTAACCGCAGTTCCGCGTGTAGTTCACTTCAATAAAAGAGATATTCCTCGAGTTTATCACATCTATTGTAATGCCCGAAAGTGTTGATGTGGCCAGATTTCTTATGATTGAGTTTTGCGAATTTTCTACATAAATCCCACCGTGAACACTGTTTGAGGTTCCGTTTTCAACCAGAATGCCTGAGGCGTCTCTTATGACAATTCCATACCCCCCATACCCGTTTACATTATACCCATTTAGATTGAATGTTATGTTTTCACCAGTAATCTTGATGCAGTCCGCACCCTGCACACTATTCTGCAGCACATAAACCTCATTATCGCTGTTCAGGGTGGCGCAGTTTGTTACCGGTATTGCTGAAAAAACATTGCCCGCAAAGAGAAGAAACATAAAAATTGCCTTCGCATTCATGGTGATAAATAACACAAAAAAATTTATAAATGCATTCAAACGAGCCCGGAATACATGGCCGCAACTTTGAATTCCTGTCCATGGGTAGGTTTAAAAAAAGTTTCAATTAGGAAAAGAGCGGGGTGAGAGGATGGATGTTTTGATAGCGACATTCGCGAAGATAGAGGAATCTGCTGGAAAAAAGGAGGGAATCCTGATTCTCACGAAAGAAGAGATGACTTTTTTCGTGAAGGATAAAAAAGACCTTGCAAGGGAGAGGGTGATCCCTCTGCGCGCCATAAAGGAATACAAAATAGAAGAAAAAAGGCAGATACTGAGCAAGAAGCCGATTATAGTTCTGGAATATGAAATGGATGAAATAGCAAAAGTTCTTGCAATAGAAACCCTGCAGGTTTACGAGATTGCAAGCTACCTGAAGAAAAAGGCAAGAGGGTGAAGAGGTGAGAGGGTACCTAAGCTTCCTTCTCGTTATAAGCTTTCTTGCCATCTCCCTGAATTTTATCCATTCATTTCTTTATTACAAGACATTCTCCCAGGATAAAGCAATAATGATGGAGAAGGCATACCAAACAGAGCTGGATTATAAAGCGCTCACAAAGGCATATGCAACTGGCGCAACGATTTCTGCAACAACCCTTTATGTTTTGCAGGTTGGGGAGAAAGCAACAATAGAAGCATTGGGGGATGCAGCGAAATGCCTAAAGGGTGCTCCTGCTTGTTTTGTTGCGGCATTTCCGGTTAGGTTTGTGAGCAACTTTAAAATAGACGAGTTAAAATCATACATAAAAAAATCAGTTGCTTTTTCTACTTCGCTGGTTTGGCTTGATGCGGTTGGGAACTATAAAGAAAAAGGGTTTAAGGCATTCCCATGGTGCGGACAAGCGAGCAGGCATGGGCTAAAGGAAACTGCAAGAGAAGCAGCAAGTGCAACCACTTATCATCCTTTTCCAACACCCAGGAATGCTGTGAATGGTTGGGGGAGCAGTGGCGAATATCTAGCGAACTATTTTTCCTGCGAGGATGCGGTTGATGTTGAGGTAAGCTTTGACCCGGAAAAAGTAAAGGCCCTTAAAGTGAGCAGCGAGAGCGATGTTAAAAATTATTTGGCTGATTTTATGCGGCTTCTTTCCATAGATGTTTACTTGGGAAGCGGCGGGTTTGGAGGAGAAAAACTTTTTGGATATACGATATATGAAAAATATTATAATTACGGAAAAACTGCGTACTACCCGCGCGAGGATGGGATACATATAAACATGGGAGAGATTATTGATGGTGATGTGGAATGGGGGGATGCTTTTGAAAGCGGCCTTGGAAAAACAGGATTTGACATAGAGCGGGTTGCAAATTATACGGGATGATGGTATGGGGCTTGTGAGCATAGAATTTATGTTGGATTTTCTTATTATGCTCACGGTGATCGTCATTCTTCTTTCAACCGCGGTTTATTTTCAAATGGCTTCTGAAAAAGCATTACAGATTGCAATCCTAAAAGCAGAGAGCGAGAACAGGGCCAGGCTGATAGACAGCTTTATTCTTTCGGGGAACATTGATGGGATATATGCACAGGATGAGCTTTTTGGAGAGTCTTTTATTGTGGAGGGAGGGAAGGTTTACACATTCAGGAATGGCACACGCGTGGAGATTCCTACGATTGTGAAAGGTGTTTGGAATGTCGAGCCCGTATAAAGGGTTTATTTCAATAGACCTTATGCTTTCAATAGTGCCAATAGTCCTCATGCTTCTTTTCTATGTTCAGTACTCAGTTTACTACTCTGCAAGAACTATAGAGGTAATGGAGAGGCAGACGATGTTCAACAAGCTTGTTGCTGTTGCGGATTACATTGTCAAAATAAAGGCAAACACAATAAAAGATGAAACAGGAAATCCGAAAGCTGTTTATCCGAACTGGCTTACTGATGATAGTATGGATTTTGATGTTGAAAAAATAAAGCAGGATGCAGGGCTTGAAAAACTTTCCATAAGTTTTGACAAGGGAGAGGGAATATGCATATACAGAATAGTTGTTTACGGAGAGGAAAAGGAGATAAGAAGGTTGTTTGTCTGCGGTGAGTAGATGCACACGCTAGAAGCTGTTTTTTCCTTGATCGTGCTGATTGGGTTTTCCATGATGCTTACCTTAGGAGCGGATGCCCCTACTGATTACTCGCTTTATCAGTACCAGCTCGCAAACGATGTGTGGAGGGTGCTTTATTTGAAGCATGGTGTTGCGCTTCTTTACGATCCTTCTGTTGCAACATCTGACCTTGAGCAGATAACCAGCGAAACAGGTCTGTGCATAGAAACGGATTTTTACACGACCTGCGGAGTGAGGGAAGGGGTAACGATTAAAAAACCGATTGTTCTTGGTAATGTACAAATAAAAGTGGGTGTGTAGCATGCTTGCTAAAAGAACGAAACATGTTGAGTATGCGATAAGGGATATTGTAATGGAGGCGAAAAAGCTCGAGAAGGAAGGAAAGAAACTGCTCTACTTCAACATAGGAGACCCTATTCCGTATGGGTTTTCTCCTCCGGAGCATGTGATGAAGGCTCTTTCAGAGGCAGCGCTCAACCCGAGAATAAAAGGGTATGCTCCATCAAAAGGAGACCCGGAGCTAGTGAAAGCGGTTGCAGAAATGCACAAAACAGAGGAGGAGAATGTTTTTATTACAACAGGCCTCAGCGAAGCAATAGACTTTCTCTACTTTTCCTTAACAGAAAAAAACGAGTACATTTTGCTTGAGGACCCGACATATCCGCTTTATTTGACAAAGGCAAGGGTTTACAGCAAAGCTCCTTTGCTTGCGGATTATACGAGCGAAGAGAGCATAAGAAAAGCAATCTCCGGGAAGAAAGTAAAGGCGATCGTTATAATAAGCCCGAACAATCCAACTGGAAGGGTGTATACTGAAAAGCAGCTCAGGGCGATAGTGAATATTGCGGGTGAGCTGGATGTTCCGGTTTTTTATGATGGCGCATACGACATGCTTTCCTTTGTTCCTCTTCCGGATTTTAAAAAGATTGCAAAGGATGTTCCTTTTATTTATGGTCAGAGCATTTCGAAAAATTTTATCTTCCCGGGAGCCAGGGTTGGATGGGTTGTTTTCTACGGAGAGCTTGGGGGGTTGAAAAACTCTTTTGAAAAATTGTGCAACCAAAGGCTTTCCATAAACGCGGAAGTGCAGAAGGCTGCTGTTGCTGCAATAAAGGGACCGAAGGAGCATATCGAAAAATTCAAGAAAGAGCTTTTGAAGAGAAGGGACGTGATGGCAAAAATTATTGAGCAGAACGAGATGCTTTCCGCTAACAGGCCGGATGGGGCATTCTACTATTGGATAAAATTTGACGCAAAAATGGATGACTGGGAGTTTGTGCGAAAACTTATGAAGGAGGAGGGGATTGTTTCTGTTCCGGGAAGCGCTTTCAGTTCCTCAAAAAAACATTTCAGGGTTGTTTATCTTCCAACAACAGAACAGATAGAAGAATTTGGAAGGAGGATGGAGAGGTTTGCTTCTCGTGTTTAGGTTGGGCCATCGCTTACCTCGTGATGAGAGGATAAGTACGCATGTTGCCCTTGTTGCGCGCGCCTTCGGTGCTGATGGAATTTACTATTCTGGAGAGAAGGATAAAGGGCTTGAGGAGAGCGTGAAAAAAATTTGTGAGAAGTGGGGAGGAAAATTTTTCATAAAGTATGAAGCAAATCCCATGTTTTTGAAAAATGTGAAGAAAAAATTTACCATTGTTCATCTTACAATGTACGGAATGCCGCTAAACAAAAAAATAAATAAAATAAAAAAGGAGAAAAACATCCTTGTTGTCGTGGGGAGCGAGAAGGTTCCTGCGGAAATTTATCAGATTGCGGATTACAACATTGCAATAGGAAACCAGCCGCATTCTGAGGTCGGAGCGCTCGCGGTTTTTTTGCATGAGTATTTTGGCTGGAAACAATTAAATAAAAAATTCACTGGCGCAAGAATAGAAATCGAGCCAAGCGAGAGGGGAAAATCCATAATTCGTCAATCCCCAAATCCCTCTCCATTCTGTTTAAAAATCTTCCTTTTTATGTGAAAAAAGGGTGAGAAAATGCACGAAATTAGCCAGATGGCTTCTTCTTTGGAGCAGCAGCTGCTGCTTGAGTTGAAGGATTTGGAGGAAAAGAACCTTCTTTGGAACCCAAGAAAGCTTGAAAGCGCTTCAACACCATGGAGCATCGTGGATGGAAAAAAGGTTTTGATGTTCTGCTCAAACAATTATCTTGGTCTGAGCAACCATCCGAGAGTGAAAAAAGCAGCAAAAGAGGCGTTGAAAAAATACGGAGCAGGAAGCGGTTCTGTAAGGGCTATTGCCGGGAACATGGACCTTCATTTAAAACTTGAAGAAACGATAGCAAGGTTTAAGCATACCGAGGACGCGATATACTACAATACTGGTTTTACCGCAAACTCAGGAGCGATTCCTGCACTTGCAGGAGAAGGGGATTTGGTAATTTCAGATGAACTAAACCACGGCTCTATAATAGACGGCGTAAGGCTGACGAAAGCTGAGAGGGCAATTTTCAAGCACAGGAACATGGATGATTTGAAAAGAATTCTGGAAGAAGCGAAAGCAAAAAATTACAGGAGGAAATGGATAATTACAGATGGCGTTTTCTCAATGGATGGAGACATTGCACCATTAGATAAAATTTATCAGCTTGCGAACGAGTATGGCGCCCATATTTATGTTGATGATGCACACGGAGATGGTGTTTTGGGAGACCACGGAAGGGGAATAGTAAACCATTTCAAGCTTGAGGGAAAGGTTGAAATAGAGATGGGAACTTTTTCAAAAGGATTCGGAGTGATGGGAGGGTTGATTGCAACAACAAAAACAATAAAGAAATACCTTCTCAACAAATCAAGAACCTATCTATTGACAGCCTCCCATCCGCCTGCGGTTGTTGCTGCATGCATAGCGGCTTTGGAGGTGCTTGAGGAGGATGATAAACTAATAAAGAAGCTATGGAGGAACACAAAATATTTCAAAAAGAAGGCGAAAAAATTAGGGTTTGATATAGGAGAGAGCGAAACCCCAATCACCCCAATAATGACATATGATGAGGGGAAGGCGAGGGAGATG
>JBAMLP010000038.1:22847-27208 GCA_039793475.1 Candidatus Micrarchaeales archaeon
TATACGCCCTGCCGATTGTTTTCCCTATGGTTGCCAAGGGAAAGGCTAGGATAAGGACGATGATAAGGGCTGATTTCAAAAAAGCAGATTTGGATTTTGCCCTTGAGAAGTTTGAGAAAGTTGGAAAGGAGCTGAAAATTATTCAGTAGGTGGGATAATGGCTGGTATGAAAAACATTCTGGTTGTCGGCGCCACGGGCCAGATAGGCTCTGACCTGGTGCCGGAGTTGAGGAAAATATACGGAAACGAGCATGTTGTTGCCTTGGGGAGCAAGACTGCTCCGAGCGAGGAATTGAAGAAAGGGCCTTTTGAATTCGCTGATGCAACAGACAAGGCTGTATTGGAAGCGTTGGTAAAAAAATACGATATAGATACAATCTATCATCTGGCTTCTCTGCTCTCTGCAAAAGGAGAACAGAATCCGGATTTGGCATGGCATGTGAACATGCAGAGCTTGAAGAATGTTCTTGATTTGGCAAAGGAATACAAGATGGCAAGGGTTTTTTGGCCGAGTTCGATTGCTGCATTCGGTCCCACGACACCAAGGGAAAAAACCCCACAGAGAACTGTTTTGGAGCCGACGACGATGTACGGCGTTACGAAGGTTTCCGGAGAGCTTCTCTGCCAATACTACTTCAACAAATACGGGGTTGATGTTAGAAGCCTAAGGTATCCTGGTTTGATAAGCTACAAGGCACTGCCAGGAGGTGGAACGACGGATTACGCGGTTGCGATCTACTACGAGGCATTGCAGCACAAAAAATATACCTGCTTTGTAAGAGAGGATACGGTCCTGCCAATGATGTACATGGACGACGCCATAAGAGGGACGATAGAGCTGATGAAAGCGCCCGCATCAAAAATAACAGTGAGGACGAGCTACAACTTCGCGGCCATAAGCTTTTCTGCAAAAGAACTTGCAGCATCTGTGAAAAAATACATTCCAGAATTCAAATGCGAGTACAAGCCGGATTTCAGGCAGAAGATTGCGGATTCCTGGCCAAAGAGTATAGATGATTCGCAGGCGAGGAAGGACTGGGGATGGAAGCACGAATATACGCTGGATAAGATGACAAAAGTTATGCTTGAGAAATTGAGAGAAAAGTTGGGCGCATAATCTATCCGATAATTCCGCTCTTTATGTACGCAACACCTAAAGCCAGAGTAATAAGCCCGAAAACCTTCGAGGAAACCTCTACTATTCTCTTCCCTATTATTTTTTTCACAAAATTCGCATTATAAAGGATGACCCAGGAAATAGCGAGCGCAACGAGAACCGCAACCAGCGGTGCAGCAAAACCCATCTCCTGCGAGAGCACAACAAGTGCCGTCATAAGCCCGGGGCCGGTAAGAACAGGCGTTGCAATCAGAATAGAGATGCTCCGTATGTCATTTTCTTTGTTGTGCGCGCCAATGTGTATGTCGAATATTGTCTGCACCCCGAGGAGCAAAAGCGCAATTCCTCCCGCGATCTTGAACTCACCCAGCGTTATGCCCAAATACGCAAAAAGCAACTGGCCTATGAAAACAAAGAGCACTGCAAGAATGCCAGCGATCAGCACAGCTTCGCTTGCGGCCTTCTTTATCTCTTCCTCCTTCGCACCTTTTGTCAAAGTAAGAAAAATGGGAAGGCTTGCGAAAGGGTCCATTATTACAAGTATTATTATGAATGCGGAAATTATTTGCGTTATTTCCATGGTGATCGCCTCATAAATGCTGTACATTAAATAATAAAAACATTTGTTTTTGCGTTCATGTAACTATAGTTACAATCGGAACCCAGGCCCCCAAACCTTTTTAAATACCCAAAACCTATAACTTCTCAGAACGCCAAAAAATACCCGTTTTTTGGCGGGCGGCCGAGGGAAAGGCCGGAGGTAAGAAAATGGATGAATTTGAGGAAATAGAAAGTAAGGAAGTGGATTTAGAAACGGCAGAGGAGTTGGGGACTGAAGAAAAGAAAAGCGGAAACCGCCCGGATTTTAGAATAGTGCAACCAAGCACAGACAAGGACGGAAAGCCGATTCTGAAAAGCGTTGGCGCGATGTGGAAGAGTATGAGCAAGAGCGGAAACGAGTTCTATGTTATGAAAATAGGCGAACTAAGACTGCTTGTTTTCAAGAACGAGCCAAAGGACAAGTGAAAGCATGACAAAGGAAAAGGACGAGAAATATAAAGTGATCGAGGATCTGGAAGACCTTCCTGGAATAGGCGAAGCAACAGCAGAAAAGTTAAGGCAGGCCGGTTACACGCAGGTAGAGCAGATTGCTACAGCAAACCCATATGAGCTTAACGAAGTCGCGGAAGTTGGCGTCGAGGCCGCAAAAAAAGCAATAGAGGCAGCAAAAAAGGCAATAGAGGTTGATTTCGAAACTGCTTGGGCAATGCTTGAAAGAAGGCAGGGAATAGGCAGAATAACAACAGGCTCAAAAAAGCTTGATGAATTGCTTGGTGGAGGTATTGAAAGTCAATCCCTTACTGAGTTTTTCGGGAAGTTTGCGAGCGGAAAAAGCCAGGTTGGTTTTCAGCTCTGCGTTAATGCACAGTTGCCTCCTGAGAATGGAGGGCTTGGTGGGAAGGTCATCTTCATAGATTCCGAGAGCACGTTCAGGCCTGACAGGGTAAAGCAGATGGCAGAGAGTGTAGGCCTAGACCCAAAAACAACTTTAGAAAACATATTCGTGCAAAAGGCAGAGAACAGCGACCACCAGATCCTGCTCGTGGAAAAGGCAGATCAGCTTATAAAAAACGAGAATGTAAAGCTCCTAATAATTGATTCTTTGACAAGCCATTTCAGAGCAGACTATATAGGAAGGGGTGCTTTGGGAGAAAGGCAGCAAAAGCTCAACCAGCATGTTCACAAACTCCAGAAACTTGCAGACAAGCACAACATTGCAGTTTATTTCACAAATCAAGTTATGGACAACCCAGCGATAATGTTCGGTGACCCGACAATGCCAATTGGAGGTCATGTGCTTGCCCACGCCGCCACCTACAGGGTATACCTGAGGAAGAGCAAGGATGACAAGAGGATTGCAAGGCTAGTGGATTCTCCAAACCTTCCAGAAAGAGAGGTTGTGTTCAAGGTAACCACAGAGGGCATAAAGGACTGATTTTTAATACTTTCTTTTCTTTTTTCTTTATGAAAGTAAAAATACTTTTCAACAAGAAAAAGCCATGGGCAAGAACGATTGCAAAAAAAATAAAACTATTTCTTAAAAAGAAGGGCTGCAAATTCGGAAACGGTGCTGATGCGACTATATTGATAGGTGGCGACGGAACAATATATTACAATAAGAAAAACATAGAACGAAAAGTTGTTGGAATTGGAAGCGAAAAAAGCAGGGTCTGCCAGCTGAAAAAAGAGGAATGGGAAAGGGTTGCCGAGTTGTTAAAAGGAAAAGTTGAGGAAAGAATAACACTCGATGTTTACCTCAACGGAAAAAAAGTCGGCTGGGTGATAAACGACGCAGTTCTGCACAACAGGAATTTTAGAATATTAAAAATAGATGTTTTGGTGGACGGAAAATTTTTCACATTCCAGGGCGACGGCCTCATAGTTTCAACACCGACAGGCTCGACCGCATACTGCCTTTCAGAATACGGAGCAGTTCTCCAGCCCTCTCTTGATGCATACGAACTCGTTCCCATCGCTCCATACATGCGTTCAGTTTTCCCTTTCATTACAGATAAAAAAACAAAAATTGCATTCACTGGAACCGCGAGCCTGATTCTCGACGGCCAGGAAATAAAAAACCTAAAATCAAAAGATGTGATTGAAATAAGAATAGGAAAGAAAATTCCATTCGCCGTTTTCTAAAGACAAACCTCATAGGGGGCTTCGCCCCCTCGCGGTTTTTCCTTGATTTCCCCTTCACCCCCAACCACCTAATAACATAGGGGGGTTGAAGCTCCTCTTGAGCCTTCGGCTCAAATCTCTCGCGCTTTCGCGCTCGATAGGCGGGTTTGAGAATAAGTTTAGGTCCCCCCTGGCTTAGGGGGGTGATTTTGGGATCGTTGAGCGAAGCGAACTGCTTCGCAGCTCTCGTGAGCTTCGCGAAAGCTGTGAGCGGTGTTCCGCTCACTCAATAGCTTTTCAGGGAAGACAAACCGCAGGGGGGCAAAACCCCCCTTCAGTTTTTCCTCGATTTCCTGATTCCCCCCAAACCAAAATCTACTAATTACATAGGGGGGTTGAAGCTCCTCTTGAGCCTTCGGCTCAAATCTCTCGCGCTTTCGCGCTCGATAGGCGGGTTTGAGAATAAGTTTAGGTCCCCCCTGGCTTAGGGGGGTGATTTTGGGATCGTTGAGCGAAGCGAACTGCTTCGCAGCTCTCGTGAGCTTCGCGAAAGCTGTGAGCG
>JBAMLP010000039.1:0-2805 GCA_039793475.1 Candidatus Micrarchaeales archaeon
GGAACAAAAGAGAGAAGATCGAATTGAAATGGCAATAACGTGTGGGAACTTGTGCCACAATCTATTCAGGCTGTATTAGTCAATTCTGTCCCACAGCCTAAAAACATTATGTTTGCACTTATTTCAAAACCTTCCCCGTTTCCATATACCATAAGTACAGATCTAACTCTCCAAGCTCCAACCCCGTATTTCTCGCCAACCTTTCCAAGACCTTCTCGATTTCCAAATACTTTTTTCGTGTGATTGCTTTTGGCCTTTTTATTATTCTATTTTTTGCAAGCAAATCAACTATATGAAAATCAACTATCGCCAGATCCATAAACCCAACGTTCCTGAGAAAATGGCTCGCCTCTTTGTAGCCCAAACCTTTAACATTTTTTACGAGCCATTCTCTTGCTTCTTTTCCATTCTCAAAGGAAAAAACGATTTTCTTTATTTTGCCCGTATATTTTCTTGCCTCCGCAATGAATCTTGCCCTAGTATTCGGAAAACGATGGCCCAATTTTTTTAATTTTTTTACTAGTGCTTTTTCTTTTAATGTTAAAAATCCGTTCCCAATTTCTCTTTGTATCCTAATGCCTCCTTCCGCTGAATAGTTTGCAGTCAAAAAACAGAAGCACATCTCCTTAAAAATTTCTCTGCTGGAGCTTTTTCCAAGCCGCTTGAATTCTTTTACTCTCTTCACTATAACTGTTCCTATTCTGCTTTTTTTCAGCTTTCTGATTTCTTTCAGAAGTTTTTTCATTTCATCATACTATATTTTCCACAATCCGTGCATATTGCAGTACTCCCTTACCATTGCAACATTCTCAGATTTCACTTCAAATTCAGCTTCTGGCTTCATCCCTGGTTTTAGAAATGCAACGTACGAATGTCCATCTTTAGTTACTACTTCAATCCATTCGATATAATGCTTCTCCTCCATCGGATGCGGAACAGAACCAACCTTTATTCTTATTTCTCTACCCCTTTTTTCAACTACAGGAACGTGTTTCTCATTTCCAACATCCTGGGTTTTTTCTTTCAAAAGCTCCATTGGCCGGCCGCAGCATACCAACGTGCCAACTCCTGCATGCATGACCTCAACAATATTTCCGCAAACATTGCATTTGTATACATCAAGCCTTTTAGTCATGCCATCACTTAGATTTCATCCAGTAAATTTTCAAATTTCTGCTCATGCCCAATCTCTTCATTCATTATATGCAGTGCTAACTGATAGGTAATTTCATCCTTGCCTTTTACTATGTTTGCTATCTTCTTGTACACATCTATTGCGCATCTTTCCCCTTTTATTCCGGCTTCCAATGCCTTTCTCACATCCTCGCTGGGTATCTCATAGCCGCAGTTTGTTTTTGTGTAATATTCCTTAGGGTCAACAATCGGCTTCCCTCCAAGTTGGATAATTCTTTCCGTAAGCTCGGTTGCATGCTCGAGCTCATCTTTTGCAATGTTTTCCAATTCTTTTGTAGCAACATTTGCTATTTTCCCTCTTATTATTTTTGCTGCATTCCAATACTGAAGGTATGCAAGCCACTCGTCAGCCAAAGCCTTGTTCAGCTCCTCAATAATTTTATTTACATTCTCTCCTACTATCTCTTTTGCTTTTTTACCCATAATCTCACCCACTCTAAGCTAACATAATAAAATTAAAAAAGCTTTGGATTGGATAGAGTTTCATGCTGAAAGATTTTTTAAATAAGAAAAATATAATCGCAGTTGTTGGTGCAAGCAGGAAGAAGGACAAATATGGATACAAGATCTACAAGGCAATTCTAAATGCCGGCTACAAGATCTATCCTGTAAACCCAAATGCTGATGAAATAGATGGAAAAAAATGCTATCCTTCTATTTCTTCTGTTCCAAAAAAATTAGATGTTGTAATCATGGTTGTTCCCCCGAAAATTACAGAAAAAATTGTTGAAGAAGTTGCAAAGTTAAAAATAAAAAAAGTTTGGATGCAGCCCGGAAGCGAATCCGAAAAAGCAATAGAATTTTGCAGGAAAAATAAAATCGAAGTGATTGCAAAAATGTGTTTTGTTGCTGATGGGCTTAAGGAAAATTTGGAGAAGCTTGCGTTTGATTTATAATGTTTTCCTTGCTTTTTTGTTTATGGAAAAACTGTACTACCTTCTCTACCCTATGCGCGTCTGCCTTATTACATCTTCTTATGGTGGAAAAGACAACATAATGACTGCTGCATGGGTGTACCCGCTTTCTTTCGACCCACCAATGTTCGGAATTTCTGTTTCAAAAAAGCGGTTTTCCTATGGGTTGATAAAGAAAGCAAAAGCATTCGGAATAAACCTGGTTTCTCCTGAAATGAAAGAAGCTGCTCTGGTCTGCGGAAGGAAAAGCGGACAGGAAATTGATAAGTTCAAGGAAGCAAAACTAACAAAGGAAAAAGGAAATTTTGTTCCGCTTATAAAAGAAAGCCCGGCGAGCATTGAGTGCAAACTTGTAAAAGAAATAGAAACAGGAGATCACATTACGCTAGTTGGAAAGGTAGTAAATGTTGTAAAAAGAAAGGAAAGCAAAGGACTCTACCATGCGGGCGGTGATAACTTTACAATAATCTGAACTAAAATTCAGGCGAAAAAATTTCACAACAGTTTTGTTTTTAAATATTTCTCAAAAAAAAGCAATACATGGTTCCTACAAAAGTTTTTTTTACTAAAGGAGTTGGAATACACAAGGATAGACTTGCGTCTTTTGAGGCTGCCTTGAGAATGGCTGGAATCGCGCATTTCAACCTTGTCTATGTCTCCAGTATTCTCCCTCCTGGATGCAAGATTATTCCGGAAC
>JBAMLP010000039.1:2815-5434 GCA_039793475.1 Candidatus Micrarchaeales archaeon
CGGAACACGAAGGGCTGAAAGAAATGAAAGCAGGCCAGATCGTCAATGTAGTGATGGCAAGGAATGAAACAAATGAGCCGAACAGAATGGTTTCTGCGGCCATAGGTGTTGCAATTCCAACGAACTCAGAAGTGCACGGCTATCTTTCCGAGCATCATGCTTTTGGTGAAACGGATGAGAAAAGCGGGGAGTATGCTGAGGACTTGGCTGCAACAATGCTTGCAACCACATTGGGGATAGAATTTGATGCAAGCAAGGACTGGAGCGAAAGGGAGATGGAATTTAAGGCAAGCGGGCATATTTTCAAGACAACAAACATCGTCCAGTCCGCAAGGGGAAATAAAGACGGTCTGTGGACGACCGTGATCGCAGCAGCGGTTTTTGTTCCATAGAACCATACTGATTTTTATGGATGTTTTTTTCTGGATTTTTGGGATTCTGCTACTCAACACGATTATTGGGGGAGTGGGAATACTCTCCCTTTTGGTTGCTAAGAAGGATCTGCAGAGAATAGCTTTCTTCCTGATGGCTTTTGCAGCCGGGACTCTTCTAGGAGGCGCTTTTCTCCACCTTCTTATTCATTCTTTGGAAGAGGTTAGTGCGGATGTGGTTTTCATCTCTACGCTGTTTGGTTTTTTGATCTTTTTCATATTTGAAAATTACCTGCATTTCCACAGATGTGTGGAATGCAAGATTCATCCTTACACATACCTCATTCTTGTAGGTGATGCGATACACAACATATTTGATGGGATTGTTGTTGCGGTTACATTCCTTATTTCAATACCACTTGGAATTGCAACAAGCATTGCGATACTTACGCATGAGCTGCCTCAGGAACTCGGTATTTTTGGGGTGATGGTGCATTCGGGACAGGATAAAAAGAAATCCATCCTCTATTCCGTGCTTGCTCAGTCTACTTCTATTATCGGTGGTATTCTTGGCTATGCATTCTCATTTTCTCTTGAAGAATACATCCCTTCCCTCCTCCCATTTGTCGCTGGAGGGTTCATCTACATTGCATCCGCCGACCTTATCCCAGAGATACACAAGACTGAAAAATGGCAGAAAATTGAGGGAATACTCGCTTTACTTTTTGGGTTAGTGTTTATGTGGATTATGAAAGGAGTTTAATATCTCAGCGCCTCGATGGCAGGAATCTCGGCTGCGCTTTTTGCTGGAAAATAACCAGCCAGGATTCCAACTAGCGCACCATACAGCAAAGCAAAAGCAAACAGCTCTGGGGTTATTATGTATGGAACCCCAAAACCGCTCAAAATTTCCGCACCAACCCATCCGATCGCAAGCCCCAAGATTCCTCCAAGCAAACCTATAATTCCAGCCTCTGTAATAAACAAGAGTATTATCTGTTTTTTCGTTGCTCCTATGCTTTTCAAAACTCCGATCTCCCTTCTTTTTTCGGCAACTGCCATGTACATAGTGTTTGCTATTCCGATCCCACCAATTACAGAAGAAACAAGAGCAATTGCAAAAAGAAAACCTGTTAGCATGTTCATGACAGTTTCAGTAATCTCCATAACAAATTCCTGCGTGATTACAGTAAAATCCTTTTCATCCAAGCTTACATGGTGGTTATTCGCTAGCATTTCTTCTATTTTTTCCTTGACTTCATTTGCATCCGCTCCATCCTTCAAATCAACCATTATGGTATAGACCTCGCCTTTTGCAAGGACATCCTTAAACATCTCCTTCCCATCCTCATAAGGTATGAAAATGGTTGCGTCATCCTGCTCGCTGAGCGCGGTCCCAATTCTCTCTGCTATTCCGACGACCCTGAATTTCTGGCCGTTTATCGTCATGTAATTGCCAACCTGTATTTTATTTTTTCCGAAGTATTTGTTTGCAATATCATTTCCGAGAAAAACAACCCCTCTTTCGTTTTCTTCAGGATATCTTCCCTCCCCAACCTTGTAATAATCTTTCCACATTTCATATACAGAAGCATCCCCGGCGAAGATGGGGGAGTAGAGTTCTATGCCCCTAAATTCTATTGTTGTTCTTCCCATCAAAAATTTGGTGACGCTTTTGACTTCAGGTAGGGTTTTGATATCTTTGGCATCGTCCTCCGTAAGCTTTCCGGAAGTCGCCCCTCTACCAGAAATGGCCCCCCCGCCTTTCATACTCTCCATGGTCATTGGAACGATAGCAATTTTGTCTTTCCCAAAAACCGCCATCTGTTCCTCAATGTATACCTTAACACCCTGCGCAACTCCCATGAGCAGTACGATGGTTGCTATTCCTATTACAATCCCAATAAGCGTAAGCCAGCTCCTCAAGCTCCTGTGAGAAAGATTTTTTATCCCATATTCCAGAACATCCTCATTCTTCATACTACTCGTACCTCAGTGATTCCACCGCTGGAATTTCCGCTGCGTTTTTTGCAGGCAATGCTCCGGCAACCAACCCGACAACGAACGCAAACGCCGCAGCACCCGCAACAACCTCTGGCAGAATGGTAACTGGAGTGATAAAACCAACAATAAAAGCAAGAATGAATGCAGAAATGATCCCTATGATTCCTCCAACCAAACCTATGACCCCTGCTTCTATCAGGAACAGCCCGACTATTTCGCTGTTCCTCATTCCAATCGCTTTCAG
>JBAMLP010000039.1:5453-27140 GCA_039793475.1 Candidatus Micrarchaeales archaeon
ATAGTATTGCTTATCCCGATTCCTCCAACCACCAGCCCAATGCCGGCCACAGCCCCTACAAGCAAACTAAGAGTCCCGATCACAGAATCGATCTGCTCATTTATATACTTCGGAGTGATGACAGAAAAATCTTCCTCCCCCTCAGCAACCCTATGGCTGGCGCGCATAACTTCCTTGGCAGTTTCCCCAACTTCCTCAACATTGTATCCAGGGCTTACTTTCATCCTTATTATTGTAATCTCGTTCTCGGCCATTATGTTCTTGAACAGCTCTCTTCCATCGTCAAATGTCACAAAAACATAGCTGTCCAGCCGGCTCATGCTCTCTCCGGTTTTTTCCAGCGTTCCTACGATCCTGAACTTCTCCTCGCCTATTTTTATGTACTGGCCAACCCTAACATCCTCGCTGAAAGTATCCTCAGCGATGCTTCCCCCCAAAACTGCAACATGTCTGTCCCCGTCTCTCAAAAAGCGTCCTTCCTTGATTTTTATGCTCGTTAAAACCTGCTCAACGGAGGGTTCCACCCCTCCAATCGTCGCTGTCACCGTTTCATCCTTATAGGTTATGCTCGCCCTGTTTCCTATTACTTTTGTTATGGTTTCTATTCCGGCAATTTTTTTCAGTTTTTCGTAATCCTTTTCCCAGAGCTTACCCTTTGTCGGTACATAAAACGCAAAAGCCGGGCTTTGCACGTTGAACGCTACAACTGCAATCGTATCAGACCCAAACGATTTCAACTGCTCATTAACCCCTTCCTTTAATCCCTGCGCAATTCCAAGCAAGAGAACGATACTCGCTATTGCTATTACTATGCCTATTATGGTGAGCCAGCTTCTCAGCTGCGCGTACCTGAGGCTTTTGACCGCATAGATAAACATCTCCTCTATTTTCATGCCAAGCCCTTGCTCTTTTTTCTCATTTTAAGGAAATAGTACGCGGCCACAATAACAACCAGTCCGATGACAACCAGCAGCGCGGTGTTGTTTCCTCCCTCTTGAATAGCGCCTTCTATCAGCACGCTGGTTTCTACGCTCTTGGTTACCCATTCCCCAGAGTAGTCCCTGTAAACCACTGTGATGTTTAGCGGATAGCTTCCGGGCTTGACATTATTTACTTTCACTTTGAACTGCTCGCTGCTGAAATCATCATATCCCAAACCACCTATGTATTTTTCCGCCTGCGCCTCCTGCAGCTCAAACACGTCGCTCTGGAGGGTTATGCTTACAGAGCTTATCGCATAACTTCCCAGGTTTGCAACCGTAATCGAGAGTGTATGCTCTCCGTTTGCTCTCAAAGGAGCTGGTTTTGCTTCTATGTATATACCCACATCTGCATCGCTCTTTACTTTTATCGGTACAGTTATCACATCTTCTTTTTTCTCACCGTTTTCTTCCCATTCTATACTGACATTAACGCTTGTTATCCCGGGCTCTGCATTCACGTACACATCTGTTTCAATTTCTTTTTGTTCCCCTTTTGCAATGTTCCCGGCGTATATTTTGTTTTTTCCAACGAGTCTGATGGAATCATCGGCAAAACTTATTTTCACATTTCTCGCATCATTCCCGGCGTTCGTTATTACTAACCCGAGCACGGTTTCTGTTTTTGTCTGCATTATGTTGGTCTGCTCTATGGAGAAATCGCCTTCCCTCTTGTTCACGACAACGCCGATTTCTTTTTCCTCACTTTTATCCTCCCCAAGCTCGTTTTTGTATCTCAGGTTTAGCTGGAGGGTGTTGCTTCCATCCTCGGCTCGTTTTGCATCAAGGTTTGCGTTTATTTTTTTGCATTCCTGGCCAACATCCCCGATGAAAATACTATCAGCTCCCGCAAAGCCTATGTTGCCGTCAAGAGTTACGATTACATCCCTTGCGTTCCCGCCCTCGTTGCAAAGGGTCAGGACAACCGCCGTTTCCTTTTCAAGCTCGGTTTCATCCATGCTGATGCTCAGAACAGGCGACTTTACAACCTTTACCGCTGCGACGCTTTCGGTCCTCTTGAGTTCAATCGGCGTCACGCTCGTTATGCTTCCAGTCGCTTCAACCCTCACAAAATACATCCCACTCGTAGCTGTTTTTGAAACTGCTATCGGAATGTTTATCGTAGTTGAGCTTGCAGGGCCCAAATCACCAATGGTCAGAACAGTCGTTCCCAAGGCGATATTTCCTCCTGCACTTGCCTGCAGCGTGATGTCATCAACGCTGGCAGTATCCGCGTTTGTTAATACTATACTAATATACCCAGTATCCCCTGGAGCATAGCTCGTTTTGTCTGTTGAAACAGAGCTTATGCTCAGCCCAAGCGCCATTCCAAATACCAAAAACAACACAAACAATTTTTTCATTCTTTCACCTCACCATCTTTTATTTTTACTATCCTTTTAGCATGTTCTGCGATATCTTCATCATGGGTTACGACAACAATCGTTTTTCCCTCCTTGTTCAGCTTTGTGAATATTTCCACAACCTCATGCCTGCTTTTCGAGTCCAGATTGCCTGTTGGCTCATCCGCCAGGATAACCTCTGGTTGATTTGCCAAAGCCCGCGCGATTGCAACCCTTTGCCTCTCCCCTCCGCTTAGCTCAGAGGGCTTATGCAGCAGCCTCTCCCCCAACCCAAGCTTTTCCAGCAGTTCCCTTGCCCTTTTTTCTCTTTCCGCTTTGCTCACACCATATATCATCATAGGTATCGCGGCATTTTCCAATGCATTAAGGCTTGGAATCAGATTGAACGTCTGAAAAACAAACCCTATCTTCTTCCCCCTTATCCTCGCCCTCTCGTCCTCGCTTAGTTGCGAAACCTCCTTCCCATCTATATATATCTTTCCTGATGTTGGCACATCCAGGATACCCATCATATGCAGAAGGGTACTTTTTCCGCTTCCGCTCCGCCCCAAAACCGCAACATACTCGCCTCTATTTATTTTCAACCTTACTTTGTTCAGCGCCCTTACGCTCGTATGACCCATCTGGTAAATTTTTGAAACATCTTCAAGCTCTACTACAGGAATCTTCTCTTTCATTCCACCATCTCCTTAAAAAACTCTTTTTTCATACCTTTTATGAACCATCGTTTACATGCTTTAAGAGTGGCCTTCCCCTTTGCGCTCGCCTTGTAATATTTCTTTCTCCTCTTTCCCTCCATCTTTTCTGCTACCTTCACATACCCCTTTTTTTCCATGTTGTTCAGTATTGGGTAGACATTTGAAGGTGTTGCGCGGTGCATTCCCTCATTCTGCAATGTCTTTATTATTTCGTAACCATACATCTCCTTCTTTTTGAGCATCCAAAGGATGAACACAGCCAAGAACTTCTTTATCATGAATTTTCCCAGCTGGTCATCCCGCATCTTCCTTATGTTTTCCGCCTCTTTTTTGATTTCTTCGTTTATTCCCATAGTAACACTTTTAGATATGTACGAATGCGGATATATCCAAAAACGAACATTTTAAAAACCTATTCCTTAAACCTTCCCTTCACGATCTCCTCCGCGTAGTATGTAAAAATCTGAGATTTTTTCCATTCCTCAGCCAGCAACCCCGCCTTCATCGCAAGATTTTGCAAAAACTCCTCCTTATCTGGGAAGTGCTCCCAAACTTGGGGAAGATAGGTTGCTAAGTTGTAATCCTTTTTCAAAACAACCCCGTGCTTATTCGGAACAAGCTTTTCCAAAACCTCCCTCCAATCAGAATAATGCAATTCCTCGGGAACGCTCAGGATAGTTATCTCAATATCAATGTGCGGAAGGTCGCCCTCCTCAACCGGTGCGAACCTCGGGTCGTGAACTGCTGCATCTATCGCGTGCCTGTAAACTCCGAGCCAGAGGGGATTTTTCGGCCATATCTCACCTATGCATCCCTGCAACTCGCCCTTTCTCTCAAGCGTTACGAAAACACCCTTTCTTTTCATCAACTCCTCATGCAGAAATATGCTCTCCTCATTAGGAGGATCATACACTCCATTTACAGCATCCATTACTCCTTTCCTCGCAATCCAAAGCAGAATTTCTTTCTCCTCTTCGCTCAATCCCATACCCCCTCAACCTTCCTGCCGCATTCAGGGCATTTTCTGTTTTTTATAGTGTTCCTCACAACATCAAACCATCTTCTCTCCACGAGCAAAAATTTGCATTTCGGGCAGTAGGTGTTCTCCTTTTCTCCTGCGCTTATGTTTCCAACATAAACATAATTCAGTCCCTCTTCCTTTCCAATTTCCCAAGCCCTAAGCAGTGTTGCTTCCTCAGTAGGTGGAACATCCATCATCTGGTAAGCCGGATAGAACCTTGTAACATGCCAAGGCATTCCCTTATCAACATCGGCAATCCATTTCGCAACCCATCTCAAAAACTCCTCACTATCATTCCAGCCCGGGACAATAAGCGTTGTTACCTCCACCCATTTCTTCCTTTTTTTCAATTCCTTTATGCTTTCAAGAACAGGCTCCAGCCTTGCGCCCGTAAGCTCCCTGTAAAACCTGTCATCCCCTTTTATATCTATATTATACGCATCTATGTAACCATCAGCATACTCGATGGACTCCTTTGTGATAAAGCCGTTCGAAACATAAACATTGTACAGCCCCTTCTCCTTCGCTATTTTTGCAGTATCCACAGCATACTCGCTGAATATCGTCGGCTCGTTGTATGTATACGCCATCCCCTCGCATCCATACCCAACCGCTTCCTTAACCGCCTGCTCCGGTGGAAGGAAGATGCTTCTCTCCTCAACTGCTTTTTTTGCCGCTTCTGCGCCCTGCCCATAAGCAATTGCTTTCGGGAACTGGCTTAAATCCCAGTTCTGGCAGAACTTACACCTGAAATTGCATCCAAATGTTCCTATGGAATAAGCCCGAGTACCGGGATAAAAATGAAAAAATGGTTTTTTTTCTATCGGATCTATATTCACGGCAGAAGGGCGGGAATGAACAAAAAGATAAAGTTTTCCGTCAATGTTCCCCCTCACTCCGCACACACCTGTTTTTCCTTCTGCGATGGTGCAACGGTGCGCGCATGCTTTGCATTCCACCATCTTGTTTTCCGCCTTATCATACAAAATACACTCATGCATTTTGTCCATATAATAAAACGCTAACCAAACCTTTAAATAACTTATGCGGGAAGTGAGCATTATCTTTAGGTGGTGATATGTACAAAACAGATGAATTCGGTCCAGAAAGAATACTCGAAATTTATGACCAGAAAACAGGGATGCACGGAGTTCTTGTAATAGACAACACTGCACTCGGCCCTGGAAAAGGCGGAGCAAGGATGGTTCCTGACATTGCAACAGTGGAGGTGATGGGGCTTGCGAGGGCAATGACATGGAAGAATGCTCTTGCAGACCTTCCGTTCGGCGGTGCAAAAGCAGGAATAAGGGCAGACCCGAACAAGGTAAACAAGCCAGAAATAATACGCGCTTTCGCTCGCAAAATAAAGGAATTTGTCCCTTCTCTATACATCGCAGGGCCAGATATGTATGTTGGCGAGAAGGAGATGGCAATAATTGCTGATGAGCTTGGGCCGAATGCGTGCACAGGAAAGCCTTCATACATGGGCGGCCTTCCGCATGAGCTTGGCTCAACCGGTTTTGGGGTTGCGTGGGCAGCGAGAACAGCCATGGACGAGCTTGATGCCGGAATTGAGGGGATGACAGTTGCGATAGAGGGGTTTGGAAATGTCGGCACATTCACGATGAAATCCCTTGTGGAATGGGGCGCGAAGGTCGTTGCGGTAAGCGATTCAAAGGGAACAATATTCAACAAGAACGGAATAAACTATGAAAACTTGATGGAAGTAAAGCAGAAATCCGGCACGGTGACGGCATACAAACCAGGAGAAATACTCCAGAAGGAAAAGCTTTTCGAGCTGGATGTTGACATCCTAATTCCAGGTGCAAGGCCTAATGCAATAAACGCGGAAAATTGGCAGAGAATAAAATCAAAATACATAGTTGAGGCTGCAAACATTCCCATTCCCGTTGATATAGAAAAAAAGCTAGAGGACAGGGGGATTGTTGTTGTGCCAGATATACTCGTAAATGCCGGCGGAGTCATAAGCTCTTACTGCGAAACAATAAACATGAACCCAGAGCAGATGTTTGATACAGTTAGGTATAAAATAGTAACAAACACAAAATTGGTGATCAGCAAGCGCAGCGAGTATAAATACACGAGGGATGCGGCGATGAACATAGCGCAAGAGAGAGTAATAGACGCGATGAAGAAAAGAGGGTGGAGAGCAAATAATAGCCATGTCTAAGAATTTAGAAAGTAGAAAGCCATTTAAACCCGTATCATTAAAAATAATTCTTCAACTAGGGTGAGAACTATGACAAAAGAACACTTTGGCAGTGCCAACGATGAGTACGCAAAACTCGTGGCAGTTGGCGTGATCGCTTTGATGGTTGGAATAATAATAGGACCGATGATAATGCCAGCGCAACCTACAGTTGAAAACAAGACAGAGGTTTTTACTCCAAACATGGAAAAAATAAGTGAGATAAAGAAAATATTCGAAGGTTACTACTATCTGCAAACTGGTAATAAGACAACACTCTCCTATGTAAACGCTTCTGACCTTGGAAATCTGGTCCTTATAACATATGCTACCAGTACCCCAGATGGCTCTTCACTCCAGGTCTACGCAACAAAAGATTATGAATATCTGATACCTTCGGTGATACCAACCGAAAACCTCAAGGCTTCCATCGAAGCCGCCATCCAGCAACTTGCAAACCGGCAGAATACTCAAGCTCAGGAAGCCCCTAAGTCAGAAAAACCAGATGTGAAGCTTTACATCATGAGCTTCTGCCCTTATGGAAACATCGCTGAGCAGGCATTCAATTCAGTTATACATACGCTCGGTGACACTTTTACATTCGAGCCTATTTACATAATCTACGATGAAACAATAAGCCCGCAGTACAGCGCCCAGAACACGGAATACTGCACCGTGGATGGGAATGTTACATACTGTTCAATGCATGGAATGAACGAGCTTAGGCAGGGAGTGAGAGAAATAGCGGTGTACCGATTATACGGTTCAGGAACGTGGGCTGATTATGTAAACGCAGTCGACGAACAGTGCTCATTGCAGAACATAGAAGACTGCTGGAAAACGGCCGCAGAGGGAATGAACCTGAACACATCAGAAATAGAAGCATACTACAACGAACACATGTACGAAATACTTGCAGACCAAAAAGAAAAGACATTCTCAGCGGAAAAGTTCGGCTCTCCCTCCATAGCGATAAACGGCCAGGACTACAGCGGCGCGAGAACCTCAGAGGCTTTCAAGATGGCCATATGCAATGCATTCATCACACAACCAGAAAACTGCAATGCGACTCTGTCTGCAACACAGACAGCACCTTCTGGCTCATGCGGATGAGTTTAAAACTCTTTCTTTTCTTTCTTTTTTATGGAAGCAAAAAAAATTCTTATCACTGCAGCATTGCCCTATGCTAATGGTCCACTCCATCTAGGCCATATCAGAAGCACCTATCTTCCGGCCGATATATGCGCAAGATACAACCGGCTTAAGGGAAATGAAACCCTTTACATATGCGCAACCGATGAACATGGCACGCCCATAGTTTTCAATGCAGAGAAGGAGGGAAAAACACCAAAACAGTTGGTTGATTACTACCACGAAAAGGACAAGAGAGAATTCGAAGCCCTCGGCTTCAGCATGGATATTTTCTACAGAACAAGCAGCAAAGAAAATATGGAAATGACTCAGCACTTTTTTTCCCGTTTAAAGAAAAACAACCATGTATACAAAAAATCCGTGGAGCAGTACTACTGCCCAAAAGAAAAAAGATTTCTTCCGGACAGGTATGTGAAGGGAACATGCCCATACTGCGGTGCTGAGGAGCAGTACAGCGACCAGTGCGAATCCTGCGGGAGAAGCCTCAAACCCGGCGAAATACAGGAGCCGAGATGCGCAATCTGCAAAACACCCCCTATTCTGAAAGAAACAGAGCACTATTTTTTTGCGCTCAGCACATTTTCAGAAAAGCTTGAAGAGTGGATAAAAAACAATCCTGAGTTCCAGAGCGAGGTGAAGAACTTCGTTTTGAACTGGATAAAAGAGGGGTTGAGGGATTGGGATATTACGAGAAATCTAGAGTGGGGCATTCCTGTTCCAAACGAGAATGGATTGGTGTTCTATGTCTGGTTTGACGCGCCCATAGGTTATCTGAGTTCAACCGTTGCATTAACAAAAAAATGGCAGGAGTTTTGGAAAAACAAAAACGCAAAGATTATTCACTTTATAGGCAAGGATATCTCCTACCACCACTACCTCTTCTGGCCTGCTATGCTCATGGGAACAGAAGAAAATTTCAACCTTCCGGACGCGATCCCAGTGCGCGGTTATTTAAATTTGGAGCAGAAAAAATTCTCAAAGAGCAGGGGATGGTACATTACTCTTGAAGATTATTTGAAAATTTTCCATCCGGATTTTCTGCGCTACTACGAAACCATCATCACCCCACATGCGCCTACTGATGCAAGCTTTTCTTTAGAGGAGTTTAAGGAGCGCGTGAACAACGAGCTTGTCGCAAACTTTGCAAACCTTGCCTTTCGTGTTCTTTCTCTCATAAACAAAAAACTCGATGGGCGGATTGAAAAAACAGAAATCGGTGAAAGCGACAAAGCACTCATAGAAAAAATTGTTGAAGAAAGCAAGGAAATCGATAAGCTTTTTGAAAAATACGAATACAAAACCGCGCTCGAGAAAGTGATGCACCTCTCTTCGGAGGTTAACAGGTACATAAGCGAAAAGGAGCCTTGGAAGGAAACTGATGCTGAAAAAATAAAGCGCACACTCTATACCTCTCTCACTGCCTTCTTCTACATTTCCATACTGCTTGAACCGATTGTTCCATTCACTTCAAGGAAATTCTGGAAGGTGCTGCAGGTAGATGAAAAGAGCGTAAAATGGAGCGATATAGGGAAAAGAAAAATAGAAAAACTAAAGCTGGAAAATGTTGAGCATCTTTTAGAAAAAATAAGCGATGAGCAGATGGAAAAAATGAAAACATTACTTAACTAAAATTCCATTCACAACCCCGTCCTGCCCGGGCCTTGAAGTAACCCTGACTTTTCCGAGTTCCGTATTCAAAACCGCCCCCTTTGTAATAACATTCTGCCTTGTGTAATGTGGATTGTTTCCCTCTATTACAGAAATTATTTTCGCCTTTTTTACTCCCTTATCCGTTGCGACATTCACATACACAGCTTTTTGCAGTTTAATCTTTCTGCCTCCTCCTTTTGTCCTCACCGCTTTCTTCTTCTCGCTCTCGCTGACCTTTGTAGAAGCAAACTCTCCGCCAACATGGGCGAGCTTCTTATCCCTGCCTTTTATTCTTCTTCCACCTGTCCCTTTCGAAACCTTTCCCTTGTATGCCTCGTGATACTGCTCCATACCTCTCCACCTTCTGGATTTTTATAACAACTTTTATATTTTTTTCCAAACTATTTAAAAAGTTATGGAAATGTTCATCGTTGAAAAATTCGAAGAGTACAAGGAAAAAAGGAATGTGCTCGTTCTTGACCCGAATAATGTTTCTCTTGAATCCATCCAGCTGGCAAACGCACTCGCAAAAAGAGCCTTTGAGAAAAACAAAAACATCGCCTCTTCTTTTCATATTGAATTCGCCCTGTGGCTGAGCGGAAAGAGGAACATCTCCTCGGCTCTGAAGGAACTTTCGCCAAAAGGAAAAAAAGCCCTCGTGCTTGACTTCAATCATGAGAAAAGGAAAATCCCAAGAGGAATAAGAAAAAATGCAACATGGCAGGAAATAGAGAAAATATCCCTAAGCAGGCTCTAGCTCAAGCTGCTTGTACAATAACTCCTTATCAACCGGAAGCTCTATTCCCAGAACCTTGTGTATAAAGAGGAATATGTCCACAACATTTGCTTTATCCTTTTTTTCGGCATATATCATGTCAGCTATCTGCTTGAAGTTCATCTCCCCTCCAATAAGTTCATACAGCATTACTCCCTCCAGTCCGTACTTTTTGAATATCGTATAAGCATCCTCCCCATACCTCTTCCTTATCTCCTTCCTTGTCAGTGGTTTGAGCACAACCACCCCATCCTTTTCCAGACCCTTCAGTATTTTCTTCACAGTGTAGATAGGAACGCGCACCTTCTTGCTTATCTCTATCACATCGTTCTTCCCATCTATGCTATCGAATATTTTCCCTCCCTCGTTTCCGTACGAAATCAAAACAGCAGCCCTTGCCTTTATCCCCCTTATCACATCCATTCCCTTTGCTTTTATTGGAAGTTCTATGGGCGAGACCTCGGCCATCGGCTTCTCTTCTTCCTCCACCTCTTCAAGCTCGCCCGTAATCGGACCGAATCTCTCCTTCTTCTCCTCCTTTGCTTTTTTCTTCTCGGGATGCTCGAGTTTTATTATCCCCTTTTCTTCTAAGAAGTTTAATATTTCAACTAATTTCTCTTCGCTTATCCCCACCTCGGACATTATCTGCTCCGCAGTTCTTATACCATCTATTCTGTTGTATACCTCAAGCCCTATTCTCCCGTACTTATCATATATTATTTTATCCACTGGCGTAAGCTCTTTTTCCTCCTTCTCGGCTTTCGGTCTCTCCTCTTTTTCCACTGCTTTTTCTTCTAGCTTTATTGCGGGTTTTATCTCCTCTTTCTCCACTGCTTCAGCAGCCACGGGCGTAAGCTCTTTTTCCTCCTTCTTTTCAGGCATTTCCGGCTTTATCTCCTCCTTCCTTTCCTCAACTTCCTCAACCGGTTTTTCTCTTGGTTTTATGGGCTCTTCACCCACCGCCGCGGCCAGCCCTTTCTCAAGCATGAAATTTAACATTTCTATTACCTTTGCCTCTTCCAGCCCGCTTTCTTTTACTATCTCTCCGAGCGTTTTCTTTCCGTCCAGCGCATTATATACTTTGAGCGAGTCCTTCCCGAACTTTTTGAGAATAACATTCTGGTTTTTGAACTTCTGCAAAGGCCCTGTTTCGAGCTTTTCAACAACACTTTCTCTTCCGATTTCCATACCTATCCTGAGTTTAGTTTTTCCAAAATCTTTATTAACCATATCTATAAAATAAAAGCATGGAAGATGCGCTTTCCGATGCCCTCATCTCCACTGCGATCGATAAATTCATCAGGCTTATAAAGGAAAAGGGCAAGATTGAGCTCGGGCTTGCTTCAAGAATTCTCAACGTTCCCACGGCGACTATAGAGGAATGGGCGCACATTCTTGACGACGAGGGGATAATAGACATAGAATACAGGCTCTCCAAGGTTTACGCTGTGTGGGTCATTCCTTCGGAAGAGGAGGTCGCGAAAGAGAAGGGCGAGTTTGAGGAGCACAGGAAAGAGGTTGTTTCTGAATTCGAGAGGGCGAAGGAAAAGGTTGCGAAGGAGAAGGCGGAAATAGAATCCCTTTCCTCCCTTTTGGAACAGTACGACGAGAAGATAAGCAAAAGGGTCGCAGGAATCGAATCCACGCTCCATGCGCTTGAAGAGGAAAAGAAAAAACAGGAGGATGCCTACTACGAAAACCTTGACAAGCTAGAGAATGTTCTTGCAAAGGTTTCTGAGATGAGCGATTCCATAAATTTCTTGGAAGCGAACCTTAAGAAAATATCAGAAAAAATGACATCTTTTGATATTTCAGAAAATATCGAAGGCATAGAGCGGATGAGAAATGAGGTGGGGGAGCTCAGCAAAAAGTACGCGGAGATAGAGAAGCGCGTCGAATCAACAAAGGAATCCCTCCTCAAATACACAGGAAGTGATGATATAGGCGTGATTGTTTCAAGGTTCGAGGAGATGGAAAAGGAGTACGCGAAGCTCAGGAAAGTTCTTGACGAGATAAAGGAGGCATCCCACTCGCTCTCGTCCTCGTCCGAGATTGTCGAGAGCACAACGAAGACGCTGGAAAATTTGGAGGTGAGGAAAAACGCGCTCCTGAAAGAGTTGCGCGCAGTTTCCGGAAGTCCCGAAGAAGTTGAGAAAAAGCTTATTTCAATAATAGAAAGAAAAAAGGCGATTGAGAAGGAGCTTTTCGAGCTCGGCGAAAACCTAGAACTTGCTAAGTCTGTTCTCAGCGGAGTAGAGGCGCAGGATGTTCTCAGCAGGGTGAGGGAAGCGGAGAGCAAATTCCTCTCCCTGAGCGAGCAGATGGAAAAGTTGAGGGATGTTATGAGCAATGTTGAAAGGTTCAAAGATGTTGATGAAATCATAAACGAGCTTTCTGAGCTCAAGGAAAAGGTTGAGGCGAGCAGGGAAAGGCTCGCAAGCGAGGCGGGTGCCATATTTGATGCAGTCAACGAGGAGGTTTCCACATTCTCCTCCTACCAGAAAATAAAGGACAAGATAATAGCTTCAGTGCAGGAGCAGTTCGGCCAGCTCGAGGATATAAAGCGCAGGTATGATGATGTAAAGGAGGATGTTGAAAAACTCGAAGGCTCGCTCGATGCGCTGTTCAACAAACTCAAAGGAGAGGGAATAAGCGAGGATGCGAAGGCGGCTTTTGAGGAGGCGGAAAATCTGGTGAAAAGGAAAAAATCGTTCGATGAAATAAAATCAACAATCGCGGATTTGAAGAGCAGCATTACAAACCTCTCAAAGGAAATCAGCCTTCTCTCAAAGGAGCTTGAGCTGATAAACCTCAGGGCAGGCAGCGAGGGGTTCAAGGAGTTCGAAAGCAAGGCGGAATTGACGAGCGAAGAATTGAGCAAGTACGAGGAAAAAAAGAGGGAAGTGAGCGAGATTGTGAAAAAGCTCTGGGAATCCGAAGATGCTGAAAAAGAGAAAAAAAATAAAGAAGGAGGATGAGTTTTATGGTGGATGAAAAAAAGATAAAAATACTTGAAAGCTATGGGTTCAAGAGCGAGGGAATACCTGTTGTAGTAACGATAGTTAAAAAGGACGATTTTGTTCCCTACTACGAAATAAAAATTCCTGGAATTGCTGAAGGAACAAAGGTTCTGCTCGAAACAAAGCTCAAGGGAGAGCTTCTCGCAATGGTGGAGCTTGACATAAGCGAAATCCTGGACCCGAAAAGGTCTGCGGAGGTTAAGGAAAAGTTCTTCAAGGCAGCAATGGAGCTTCTCGAGAGAAATTTCGCCTCCCTTCCTGTAGAAAAGAGGGAGCTTCTTGCCTCCTACCTCATACAAAACACGCTCGGGCTCGGGGAGCTCGAAACCCTTCTCTCTGATGAACGGCTTGAGGAAGTCGTCATAAACAACGCAAAGGAAGCGGTGTGGGTATACCACAAAAAATTCGGGTGGTGCAAAACAAACCTAAAAATAAGGGATGAGCAGACCATCTACGATTACTCCTCGCTCATCGCGAGGAAGGTTGGAAGGCAGATAAACATTCTCACCCCTCTGCTCGACGCTCATCTTCCGAGCGGGGACAGGGTGAACTCGACACTCTTCCCGATTTCAGGGTTCGGGAACACAATCACTATAAGAAAATTCGCGCAGAACCCATGGACAGTAACAACGCTAATAGAAAACGGAACGGTGAGCCCGGATGTTGTTGCTCTCATATGGCTGTGCATACAGAACGAACTCTCGCTCCTTATTTCTGGTGGAACTGGCAGCGGAAAAACATCTTTCCTTAACGCAATTGCCGGCCTGATTCCCGCGAACCAGCGAATAGTGAGCATAGAAGATACGAGAGAGCTTACGCTCCCCACATTCCTCCACTGGGTTCCTCTTGTGACAAGGGAGCCGAACCCGGAAGGAAAGGGAGAGGTGAGCATGCTCATGCTTATGATAAACTCCCTAAGGATGAGGCCCGACAGGATAATAGTCGGAGAGATAAGGAGGGAGAGGGAGGCAGAGGTTTTGTTTGAGGCAATGCACACAGGCCACAGCGTTTATTCAACCCTGCACGCGGACAACGCCGAGCAAACGATTTCCCGGCTTACCACGCCACCCATAAACCTACCTCATGAGGTTCTTGATGCGCTCGCAGGCATAGTGGTTCAGATAAGGCATAGAAGGTTTAATTTTAGAAGATGCCTGGAGTTTGCTGAGGTTCACAAGAACGGCGACCTCAACATAGTGTACAGGTGGGATGCAAGAAAGGATGAGATCCGCCAGGTTAATCCTCTTGACAGAATAATCACGCTTCTCGACCTTTACGCGGGGATGACCGAGAAGGAGATAGAGCAGGATATTGAAGAGAAAAAGGATATTCTAAAGTGGATGGTTTCCAAAAAATACTTTGATGTCGACCCTGTTGGAAAAATAGTTTCCAACTACTACATGAGTCCAGACGAGGTCATTGAATCCGCCAGGGCAGGGAAGGACTGGGTGTTCTGATGGACTTGGACGAACTTATCGCCCAGTATGAGGAAATACATAGGAATGCAAAAAAGGTTGAGGTGGTTCTGCCCCCAACAGAAGTGAGCAAAATTTTTGATGACGCCCCGGAAGACCTGATAAACCTTGATTATGCTGACCTGATAAACATCTACAAAAAAGTGCAGAAAGTAATAGAGATAAAGCAGAAATTTCAGACGTACGAAGTGCCTGAAACGCGGGTGAGCATAGAAGCGGTTGAGAAACCCGAGGTTAAAATGGTTGAGGAAATTCCGGTTGCAAGACCGCCGCCTAAAAAGCCAGCTGAACTGCCTCCCCCACCGCCAGCAAAAGAGGAAGAGAGAAAAGAAGAGGTTTTAAAACTTCCGGAAGAAAAAATTAAAAAGCCCGAGGTGCCAATATTCCCAAAGGGTGAAGAGATGGAAGAAGAGGAAAAGAAGCTTGAGGTTGCTATCCCCTACATAGACAGCCATGAGGAAGTCGTAATAGAAATGCCAAAACAGCTTTCAGTTCCGGTCGATGAGGCCGCGAAAAGAAAGATGGAGGGAATAGTGAAAAGATATCAGCAGGCAGGCGAGATAAACAAATCCGATGTGAAAAGAAAAATGATAGAGCTTACAAGAGAGCTCTTCAAGGAAAAATCTGCTGAAAGAAAAGCTGAACTGAAAGCTGAGATAGTAGAACTGAAGAAGGTTATTGAGCAGAAGGAGGCAGGAAGAAAAGGCGAGGGTTTTTTTGAAGCAGTGGTAAAAGAGCAGGATGAGGACCTGAACAATATTTTCTCTTGGATCCTTACAACCTTCAACACGAATTTTGATAAAATTAATAACGAATACCAGCAGGCAAAGCTCGTAATTTTTGACGACCCAGCCATGAGCGCTAAGGCAGATTCTCTTTTTTCTTCTGATTTGGAGAGCATAGTTTTGCAGATGACCAGAATCATCGATGCCTATTCAGATTACACGACGAAGGTTCATGTTGCCGAGCTTGAGCACCTAAAGGGTTTTGGTGGTGTTGATACTGAGAAGATAGGCAAAAGAATAGAATACGTGCGCCTCAACTATCCTTTAAAATTTGATGAGTTGAAAAGAAATATTGCTTCAACAGTGAGCAAGGCCAAGCCATCAGCGGTCGCAGCGCCACCTTCAGCACAAGTTAGGGAGGAAAAGAAGGTTGCAGTTCCTCCTGCAGAACCCAGGCCTCCTGTTTACGCTCCTCAGGCTGAAAAGAAAGAGGCGGCAGGGGGAGAAGCAAAGAATGTGCTTGATGAAATAGGCAGGATGCATGAGGGCGAACTTCTCCACTACCTCAGCTCGCGCGACAGGAGAGTTTTCATAAGCTATGTGCGGGGCGAGATTTCAAAAGAGGAAGCAGTGAAACAGGCAAGAATCCTTCTCGCGAAGGAAAGGGGCGTTAGCGATACCCTTATAAAAACTTATTGGAGTTAATAATATGTCATTTTGCGATAATATGGTGGTGTGATGGCAAAAAGAAGAGGGAGAATTCCCCTTGTTTCAATTTTTTCCGATGCTGTTCTGCCATATTTTCCCGGGCTTGAAAAGAAGCTTAGGATTGCTATAATAGAAAAAACCACCCACGAATTCATGGACTGGGTGATGTTCTCGTCTTTCATACTCTCTCTTTTCCTCACCCTTCTTATCGGATTGATTGCCAACTCACTGAGCATGAGCCTGCTCTGGCTCATTCCAATATTCGTACTCTCCTACCTCTTTTCATTTTTCTACTACCTCAACTATCCTGATGTCCTCATGCTTAAAGCGAGAAAAGAGATAGATTACGAAATAGTTTTTGCAACGCGCCATCTTCTCATAGCCCTCCGCTCAGGCATGCCGCTTTTCGATGCGATAGTTGGGGTGAGCAAGGGGTATGGCGCGGTTAGCAAGGAGTTCAGGAAGATTGTCGATGATGTTACTCTTGGAAAACCTCTGAGCCAGTCCCTCAGGGAGGTTTCTGATACCTCTCCCTCCTCATCGCTCAAGCGCATTCTTCTGCAGATTGCAAACGCGCTGAGCTCAGGTTCGGATGTTGCGGATAGTTTGGAGGTTGTTCTCAACCAGATAGCAAAGGAGCAGGTGATAGCGCTGAAGGAATACGGGCAGAAGCTCAACCCCCTTGTGATGTTCTACATGATATTCGGGATAATATTCCCCTCGCTCGGAATAGCTTTTGCAATAATACTGTTCTCGTTCATAGGCGGAGGGTTGCAGATACCAGCAGCGTATCTTCTCCTGGTTGTGTTCGCAATAGGCCTGTTGCAGTTCCTTTTCCTTGCGATGGCTGAGAGCTCAAGGCCGAAATACTCGGTGGTGTGATATGATAAAAACAATCGGAAGGCTGTTGCCCCGCGAAAGGGTGAGAAAAATAGAAAAGCTTGCGAACTCCGCTGGCATGGAAACAAGCGGCGAGGCCATTTCCGGGTACCTTATAGTATTTTCATTCATCTTTTTCATCCTCTCAACAATCGCACTTCTCAACATTCCTGATTCGAAAAGTTTCCTTGAAGACATCGCGTTTTCCATCAATCCAGTATACGTTGGTTCAATCTCGACAATCATTGCTGTTTTGATCTCCCTTCTCGTTGTTGTTCCTTTCTTTGTTCTTGTAGTTTACACCTACCTTTCGCTCAGGGCAGAGGCAAGGAGGATGGCTGTTGAATCCATCCTTCCGGATTTCCTCACTCTTGTTGCCGCAAATGTTCGCGCAGGAATGCCTCTTGACCAAGCGATGTGGCAGGCCTCAAAACCAGAATTCGGCCTGCTCGCGGAAGAGACAAAGGCCACGATAAAATCCTCTTTCGGTGGAGAGCCTCTCGACCAGGCGCTCGATAAACTTTCTTTGAAGTTTGATTCGCGCCTCATCTCAAGAACCATAGAACTTTTGAAGCAGGCGCTCGCGAGCGGAGGGGAGATCGCAACCATTCTTGAAAAAACAGCAGAAGAGTCCAGGGAGGGAATGCTCGTGAAGAAAGAGATACAGGCCAGCCTTATAATATACATAATATTCCTTTTCTTTGCAGCAGCAATAGGAACCCCCTTCCTTTTCGCGGTTTCGGAAAAACTCCTTGTCGTTCTTCATTCCGCATTCGCTTTCGTTCCGCAAACAGCAGAAACATCCGCGCTTACAGGCCTTACCCCAACAACGCCCCCTATAACTCCAAAAGACTTCCACTACTTCGCGCTTTTCTCCATGCTCGTAACCTCCCTTTTCGGTTCATTCATAATTGGTGTAATACAAACCGGTTCAAGAAACCAGGGGCTCCGCTACTTTCCGTTCATTCTCCTAATCGCTTATTTGGTATATTTCTTTTCGTCTTCCCTGCTGGACGCGTTCTTTGCAGGGTTTATTGCATGAGGTGAGAGTGTGGAACAAAAAATAAAAAATAAAAGTATTAAAAATTTGAAAGGACAGGCCGCGATGGAATATTTGATGACATATGGATGGGCAATTTTGGCAATTTTAATAGTGCTTGCAATCCTTATCACTCTCTTTGGAATGATAAAGCTCCCAACCATATGCAACTTCCCGAGGCAGGAGTTTGCATGCGACGGCACTCCGCAGCTTTATGTGGATGCGGATAATTATGTTTACATAAACATAAAAGTGATGAACAACAATCCCGAGACCACGGATATAAAGAAGATTGCATGCGTTGAGGGAAACAAGGTTCTCGACTCTGCTGCGCAGACAAGCGAAAAATCCCTTCTCAGCGGAGAAACAGGAACGTTCCTGAACGTTCCATGCTATGATGCGACAGGCGCGAGATTGAGAATAGTTCCCGGTGGTGAATTCAGGGGAAGATTTGGGATTTGGTATAACCTAAGGTCAGACCCGGACAAAACAGTTTTGAGGGCAACGGATGCAACTATTGTTAGTTCGGTCGCACAAAAAACTAATCAAACTCCCTAAGCCAGGGGGGACCTAAACTTATTCTCAAACCCGCCTATCGAGCGCGAATGCGCGAGAGATTTGAGCCGAAGGCTCAAGAGAAGCTTCAACCCCCCTTATGTTATTAGTAGGTTTTGCAGAAGCTAGGGGGGAGCTTAAAAACTACAAAATCCCGCTCTGTTTTTTCTCTTCAATTCCATAATCTGCAGCCCCGGCCCTGTAAGCGCTGGGGTATTTTTCGGAGATCTGTTCCTCTATGCTTTTTGCATTCTGTATCGCGTTTTTCACATGCTCTTTTTCTATGAATTTGGATTTTTCTTCAACTGCAATATCACCGGCAAGCCTTACGATTCCGCTCAGCGTTCTCAGCCTAAGCGTCAAGCCATTCGCACCATCAACCGATTTTGCAACCTTTTTCGCGTAGTTTATTATCTCTTCCACTGCCTCTTTTTTTGCATGCGGAATCCTCCCATCAAAAACTATTTCTTGTGCAACGAACTGCGCAATCTTATCTCTGTTATGCTTATTATCTTCCATGAAAACATCCATCAGCACTTCATACCCATCCCCCTTTATCCTATTTCTCAGGGCTGGAAGAACGGATTCCAAATCGTTCATGTTCAGCGCACCAACTAAAATAAAATTGCATGGAACATCCTCGACTTTTACCACCGCCCCGGTGCTTCCAGGATTTCTTCCGGTAATTGGGAACTTCTTCTCCTGCATCGCAGTCAGGATGCTTTTCTGCAAACTTTTTGAAAGAGAGGAGAGCTCATCTATGAACAAAACTCCCTCATGAGCCTCGTGAACTGAACCCGGGACAACGCGCAAATAAGGCGGAGTACCTATTTCAGAATGGCCTCCGTACGGGTCGTGCTCCACATCCCCCAAAAATTCGGCTTCGCTTGCGCCCACTGCCTGAACGAATGTTGAGCGGTTGAGGGGTACAAGAACCTTCTTTTTTGGAAGGATTCCGCTTTTCCTTATTCTTTTGGCCTCCTCTTCTGAAAGCACCCTTATCCTTCCCTCATCATATGCTTCATAAACAACCCCTTTTCCGCTCACGGATTTTTTTCTTGATTTCGCACCGAAAATATCGAGCAAAGCCTCTGGTTGTTTTTTTGCACCGCAACCCGGGCAAAATTCCAAGGAAGGAGCGCTCAGCTCGTAGCATCTTCTGCACCTGTACCCAAGCTCCTCTGCAATTTCTGCGGGAACTTCGAACGGGTGGACAAGTTTGCCAAATTCTTTTTCCTCTTCCTCTTCAATTTCTTCGGAAGTTTCGATTTTCAAAATAGGCCTTTCAGGCCTTTTTTCATTCGGAAAAACTGCAATCTGTGTTTTTGGCTTGGGAAGAACAGAAGCCATTGCCTTTGCGATCAGACTCTTTCCGGTTCCGGGTGGCCCGACGAGAAGGAGGTGCCTTTTCTGCTTTGCCGCAATTTTCGCAAACTTCACCGCCTTTTCCTGCCCTACTATGCGTTCAAAAGCATCTTCACAAATCCTGATCTCCGCTGTAGTTTTGAACCGCAAGGCCATAAAAAAATATGAGGGAGAGATGTTTTTAATCTTTCCCCTTCAGCTCAAGGATTCTTTTTATGAATATATCAGCAGGATATGCTCCATCAAACTCCTGTTTTTCATTCACGATTGTTTTCGGAACCCCCTGTACATTGTATTTCATGGCAAGCTCCCTGAATTCTGTGGCTTCAACCATATCCGCAACAACATTCTCATTAAGAAGAGCAAGGTCGTGCGCAAGTTTAACCATAGGCGGGCAATATGGACAGGTTGGGGTTACAAAAACCTGAATGTGCAGCGGAAAGTTTATGGATTTTATTTTTTGTTTGATATCGTCTGGAAGCTCAACCTCTCCTGTTGAGGCGTCTATGATATCCTGGATGAAGGAAGAAAACTCATAGCCGGATGGGATGCCGAAATACCTTACGAGCCCTTTGTTTTTTCCTTCTATTATTATTGCGGGAGCTTTGTCCAGTTTGTATCTTTTTGCGAGCTCTTTTTCTTCTTCAAGGACATGAATCTGTGAAGTTAGAATACTGCTCGTTGAAACAACCTCGTTCACAAGCTCTTCAACCTGAGCGCAGAACTGGCAGCCAGCGGAAGGTTTGAAAAAAATCAGTTTCACTTTTCCACTTAAACCAGAGAACATTTGTTTTAGCTGGTTTTTTGTTTCTTCATCCAAGATAGCCATAATATCACCACAGATTTTTGTATTTTCTCATGCAAAAGGTTTTTAATAGTATGCAGAACCAAAACATATTTAAACACTAAATAGCATAATTTAAGCATGGGAAGATGTGGGCCGTGGGGAGAAAGGATAGAACCAGGTGAAACGGGCAAAAAAGAAGAACCAGTTATTTTGATAAATGGGAAGGAAGTGGATATGAATGCGAACATAGAACAGATAAAACATTTTATACGTACCTTGGATCTGAACATGAAAATTGATATGCACAATTTTTTGAAAAAAACCAATGTACCCAAGTTCAAGTTGTGGATTGAGTTGCTTTCACAAGAGATACAAAGAATGGATACAGAAAGCAGGTTTCCTATGACTCGCGATGAAGCCATCAGCATAATTCTAAAAATAATGCGTGCATACGACCAGTTGCCTGCGCATGAAAGAGAGATTCTTTGGGAGTTGTTTAAGACTAAGGAAGTGCAAATAACTTTGAGGGACCTAGATTTGAACATAATAAAAATAATAGCGCTCAATAAAGCTTTACATGATGTGGATTCTGCTGATGGAGCAGTTGAGCTACTCAAGTGTATGATAAAGTGCGAAGACGATAGAAAAGAGCTGGTGTTTACAGGGATAAATTTTATTCTAAAAAATGGGATTGGCAATCCTGAGGCAGTGTTTAGAGTATTAAAGTTGATTGGAGAAAATACAAAACTTATAGAAAACGAAAAACAGACGATTTCAAAATTCTTGAATCTGCTCGACCCTGATTTTCTTTTAATAAAAATGGGTGAAGTACCAAATATGGAAATAAAAAAACTTATTACAGAAAAGCTTTACTACGCAGTATCTGAGTTGGGATGGGTACCAAAAGACGAGCGGGTTAGAGCAATTTTTGAAAAGCGCGGAGTGATTAGAAGAAAATAGCAAGACAAACCGCAGGGGGGCAAAAGCCCCCCTTCAGTTTTCACTCTGAGCTCCGCTCAGATCTTTCGCAAAGCTTCGCTTTGCTCAATTGAGCGAAGCGAACTGCTTCGCAGCTCTCGTGAGCTTCGCGAAAGCTGTGAGCGGTGTTCCGCTCACTCAATTCCTTGATTTCCTGATTCCCCCCAAACCACCTAAACACCATTAAGGAGTAGGGGGGTGATTTTGGGATCGTAGCTTTTCAGGGGGGATGTTCCCCCCTAAAAGCTCGGGAGACAAACCGCAGGGGGGCAAAAGCCCCCCTTCAGTTTTCACTCTGAGCTCCGCT
>JBAMLP010000040.1:0-26010 GCA_039793475.1 Candidatus Micrarchaeales archaeon
CGTCTTATAAATACCTTCTACGACCTCCCCTGGGTTTCGAAATTAAGCTCCCCCTAGTCGTATGCGGTTGCCGGGATTTTCAAGCCAAAACCTCCTAAGACAAACCGCGGAGGGGAAGACAAACCTCATAGGGGGCTCCGCCCCCTCGCGGTTTTTCCTTGATTTCCCCTTCACCCCCAAACCAAAACCACCTAATAACATAGGGGGGTTGGAGCTAGGGGGAGATGAGAACTACTTCAAGCTCCCCCTGGCTTATTGAACCCGGGCCGCTGGCTTGGGAAGCCAGAATCATACCACTAGACCACAACCGCGCTATTACTTAAAATATAGAATTAAATTTTAAATGTTTGCGGATTCCTTTCCTTCTCGAGCACGCCTATTAATGCTTGAGGTGGGATGATGCCCTGTTCTGTTATATATGCGTTTATGTATTTCGCCGCAGTAACATCGAATGCAGGGTTTCTTATCTTCAAATTTTTCATTTTTACTTTCCACACTTCAGCAGGGTCTCTTTCTTCTATATGCTCCCTCACTCCATACTGGGTCAATGGGTCGTATTTCAGCGTTTCTGTAGCTGAAAAAAAGCTCTTGTCATGAAAGCGCATGATGTGCGCTAGTGTTGATGTTCCGATTTTGTTCACCAAATCCCCGGTGGCGGTTATTGCATCAGCACCGACGAGCGCAAAATCAGTTTTTTTTGCAAAAAAATTCATCGCGCCATCAACGATGAAAGTAACCTCTATCCCTGCCTTTGCCAGTTCCTCAGCAGTAATCCTTCCCTGATATCTGGGCCTGGTTTCGCACGCAATCACATCTACCTCCTTTCCCATCTTCACCGCTTTTTTTATTATTCCGGTTACGGTCGAGGAGTGGCAGTGCACCATAATCGTTGCTTTGTCCGGGATGTATTTTGCTCCATAATCCTTCAACTTCTCAACATTTTTGTCAATCTCATCCAGCGTTCTTTTACAGTATACAAGCATGCCGCTTTTCAGAAGCTTCGCATCCTTCCTCCTATTCTCCACAGCATACTTCTGCATTGCCATCATAACATTCCGCAGCATGGGCTCCGTAGGCCTTGCTTTGCTCAGAACTTCTATCGTTTTTGAAATTTCTCTCACAAATTCATTCGAACTTCTCTCTTTTGAGTTTTTAATCTCGTATATAACAGAATTAAGCGCTGCTTTTGCAATATTCCTCGCGCCCTGCACCTTAAGCGCCTTTATATCCGCAATAACCTTTTTTGTTTTCGCCTGCATGGAATATACTCTTTAAAAAAGAATAAAAAGTTATTCTTCTCCTACTTCGGCTATGACTGCCCCCAGCAAAAGCAATCTCATGTTTTTGTCCCATCCATCGTATTCTGATGCTTCTTTATAAAGCTGGTAGGCTGTTTTCAGCAGATCCGGATCCTTTGTAATTATGGCCCTTTCGTACAAATAATCAAGTAAAGGAGTTTCATCATCAGCCGCAACTTTTTTGTAATACTCATCAATCGCTTCTTTAAAGCACCCGCCGTCCCTATAAATGCTTTGCAGCATTTCTATTTTTTCAGCATCATTTGCAATAATATAACTCTCCAAAAATTCGCAAAACATATCACAATCCAGACCCCTATCAGGGCGTTTTACGCCCATTTCCACTGCAATAGATAAATATTCTCCGAACTCTTTAAACAGTCTTGCTTTTGGTATGTTGCCTGCTTTTTCATAGGCGTCCGCGAGGGCATTGATTCCTTCGCTGTCGAGTTTTTTACAATTGAATCTCATTCTATTTAGATCAAGCTTTTTTTCAAGAGCCACGAAAAGTTCGTATCCCTGCTTTTTCCTCATCAAGTTTCGTATCATCACACCACTACGATGTTTAGCTATGTTCATCCCCGCATTTTTATTAGTAGAAATGTTTAAATATGTTTTCACATTTTAAAAAACAGCGAAAAGTTTTAATTGGTTGATTTTTCAAAACCTTTTATGAAGTTTGAGGAGCTGGCGAAGATATTTGAGGAAATAGAGGCCAGGAGCGGAAGGCTCGAGATGACGGATTTGCTGGCAGAGATGTTCAAAAAAACAACCCCTGAAGAGGCGGAAAAAATCGCCTATCTATTGCAGGGTCAGCTTGCGCCTCCATACATCGGCTTAAATTTAGGGCTCGGGGAAAGGTTTGCGATAGAGGCGATCTCTCATTCCACCGGATACAACAAAAATGCAGTGGAGAAAAAATACAAAGAAATTGGGGATTTGGGAAGGGTTGCAGAAGAATTGCTGAAAACAAAAAAACAAACTGCGCTTTTCGCAAAAGAGCTTCGCGTTGTTTATGTTTATGACACATTTGTTAAGATTGCAAAAGCATCTGGTAGGGGAAGCCAGGAAGCGAAAATAAAAATGTTGGCAGAACTTCTTAACAACTCAAAACCCCTTGAGGCAAGGTACATTATAAGAATAGTTCTGGGACGGCTCAGGCTTGGCGTTGGCGACCCGACCATTTTAGATGGACTGAGCGTTGCGCTTTTCAAAACAAAAGAAAAAAGGGAGGAAATAGAGAGGGCATATAACCTATGCTCGGACTTAGGGTATGTTGTAAGGACTGCGATGGAAGAGTACAAAAAAATAGCAAGGTTCAAAATCCAGCCATTCAAACCCCTCATGCCCGCGCTTGCGGAAAGGCTCGCATCTGCAGAAGAAATAATAAAGAAGCTTGGAAGGTGCGCAGTAGAGCGAAAATACGATGGGTTCAGGATGCAATGTCATAAAAAGGGGGATAAGGTGGAGATATACTCCCGAAGGCTAGATGTCATGACGGATATGTTTCCTGATGTTGTTGATGCAACTAAAAAACTAAAAACAAAAGAAATAATTTTCGAGGGCGAGGCGCTCGCTTTCAACAAAAAGAAGAACAGGTTCTACTCCTTCCAGGAGACGATGCACCGCCGGAGAAAATATGGAATTGATAAGGCGAGCAGGGAGTTTCCTCTTTATGTTTTTGTTTTCGACCTTCTCTATTTAAACGGCCAGGATTATACAACAAAAACATACAGGGAAAGGAGGAAAGCGCTCAAGAAAATATTTCCCTCAGGAATTCTCAAAATTGCGGAGAGCATAGAGACGGACAATCCAAAGCAGCTTGAAAATTATTTTCAGGACTCGCTGAAAAAAGGGCTGGAGGGAATTATCGCAAAAGATTTGAGCGCAGTTTACACCGCAGGAAAAAGAAAGTTCGCATGGATAAAACTGAAGAAGAGCTACGGGAAGGCGGTGGATACGATAGATGCTGTAATAGTTGGCTATTATCTTGGAAAAGGCGCGAGGGCTGAGTTCAAGTTTGGAGGGCTTCTTGTCGCTGTTCGGAACGAGGATACCGGGAAGCTGGAAACAATTGCAAAAATAGGCTCTGGCTATACAGAAGAGGAAATGAAAACCCTGAAAGAACTACTCGATGAAGTAAAAACAAAAGAACCGCCAGGGGATCTGGTGTACAGAATAAAACCTGATTTTTGGGTGGAGCCGAAGTATGTAATAGAGGTTGCATTCGATGAAATTACTGAAAGCCCTCTCCACACAGCGGGCATGCACGGAGAAAAGGGCTATGCGCTGAGATTTCCGAGGATGGTGAGGATAAGGAACGACAAGGCGCCGGATGAGGCGACGACAACGAGGGAAGCAGAGGAGATGTTTGAACTGCAGAGAAAAAAATGACTAAACTACTTTCAGCCCCTTTATCCCCTCATACTCATTCCTGTTTTTTGTGAGAAGAAATGCATCATTCCTAATGCAGATTGCTGCGTTTATTATCGCCCGCGTAGAGGTCCTAACCCCTTCTTTCATTCCTTCATGGTAGAATTTTGACGCAAGCTCCGCGCTCTGGCTGTCGAAACCAAGAATCTCTAGGTTCTTCATAAACCTAAGCACCGGAGCAATTGATTTCACACTCGAGAGAACCTCGAACATCACAACACTCGTGGTCACAATCTCTTCCTTTTCAATGTAGTATCTAAGCTTTTCTATTGTCGCCCTCCTTCCCTCAAGAAAGTCTATTATTATGTCTGAGTCAAGGCAGATTTTCACCATCACATCCACCTCTTCAGTGTAATCAGCTGCTTCTCATCAACATCCCTAGGCCCGAGAATGCCAGCGAACTCCATTATGCTTGAGTCTGTTCTCTTCTCCTGCATGATGGAAACAAGGTATTCTATCGCCTCGGAAAAACTCATCCCCTTTGATTTTTTCAGCTTGTCCAGCTTCTCGTAAACATCATCCCTAATAGTAATTACACGCACCATTCTGACCGCCTCATAAATACATTCAATAAATACATTTAAATGTTTTTCGTCTGGGATTAGGGGAAGTAGAGTATGTTGGTTGGAAAATGTGCATCTCCCTTACCGTCGGCAAACAGAAGGTATATAAAACTATTTTTTGCTTTTTCCGTTGAGGTGACCAGGATGGATAGTTTGATAAAAGACGTATTAAACGCCTCCTCGCAGGCAGGGGCGAAGGAGGAAGAGGATGTGGGAAACGAGCACATAAAAATCGTAACCTGCGGGGTTGGAGGAGCAGGGAACAACACCATAAACCGGCTTGTGAAAGCGGGCGTGAAAGGCACAGACCTTGTGGCAGTAAACACAGACCAACAGCACCTGAACATAGTGCATGAGAGGGCAAAGAAGGTGCTCATAGGAAAGAGCATCACAAAGGGCCTTGGTGCAGGCGGATACCCGGATATTGGTGAAAAGGCCGCAGAAGTGGACAGGCACCTAATCGAGAAGGAGCTCGAGGGCTCGCACCTTGTTTTCATATGCGCTGGAATGGGTGGAGGAACAGGTGGCGGAGCAGCACCGACAGTTGCAGAAATAGCAAAGGAGCAGGGCGCAATTACCGTTGCCATGGTTACATACCCGTTCGCTCTGGAAAGGGCGAGAAGGAAGAAGGCAGACGAGAGCATCACGAAGCTGAGAAAGCACTGCGATTCGGTTATAATTTTGGACAACAACAGATTGGTTCAGCTTGTCCCGAACCTTCCGATGACAGAGGCGTTTGCTGTCGCGGATGAAATTTTGGCGCGTGCGATTTCAGGTCTGGTGTGGACCATCACCCAGCCGTCCCTCATCAACATAGACTTCGCGGATGTAAGAAGCATAATGAAGGGAGGCGGAGTCGGCTTCATAGCTGTGGGAGAAGGAAAGGGAGCAGACAGGGTGAAGTCCGCGGCTGAAAGCGTCTTGAAGAACAGGCTGCTGGATGTAAGCTTTGAGGGTTCGAAGGGCGCGCTCATCCACATCTCCGGAGGAAGCGACCTCACTCTCGGCGACGCCATAAAGGCAGGAGAGATTATTACAGAACAGATGGACGCTGAGGCGAACGTAAAATGGGGTGCCAGGATAATGAACAACTACGAGGGCAAGCTTGAGATTGTCGCGATAGTCACTGGTGTGAGGGGAGCAAGCATTCTCGGCACATTCCCACAGGAGGAAGCGCTACCAGCACCAGCTTACTCAGGCGACCTTGACCTCCTCTAACTTTTTTCTTTTTTATTTTTTGTTTTTTATTGTCTGGGCAGTTGATGGTTCGGTGGTTGGAATGACTGGAAACAACGCAGATGTTCGGATTGCGGTAATCGGAGTTGGCGGTGCTGGAAGCAATGCGGTGAACAGGTTGAAGAAAAACAGAATAGAAAGCGCCCGGACGATTGCTGTAAACACGGACGCAAGGCATCTTAAGTTCATACATTCTGATGAAAAAATTCTCATAGGAAAAAGCATCACAAAGGGCCTTGGCGCTGGCGGAATGCCAGAGGTTGCAAAGAAATGCGCAGAAGCTGACAGAAAACTTTTGAGCGAGAGAATAGGGGAAATGGACATTGTCTTCATTTCCGCAGGAATGGGTGGAGGAACAGGAACCGGCGCGGCGCCCATCATCGCAGATATTGCAAAGGAGCAGGGCGCAATTACCGTTGCCATGGTCACATACCCGTTTGCTATTGAGAGGTCGAGGATAAAAACAGCGCGGATGGGAATACAAAAACTCATCAATGTTTGCGACACCGTTGTTGTAATAGACAACAATAGAATGGTGCAGTATGTTCCAAACCTTCCGCTGGATAAAGCGTTCGAGCTTGCGGATAGCATAGTGGGAAGGGCTGTGAAGGCAATTGCAGATTCCATAGTTCTTCCATCCATGCTCAATATGGATTTTGCGGATTTCAAGGCAGTGATGGCGAAAAAAGGGCTTTCCATGATAAGCTTGGGCGAAGGAAAGGGAGCAAACAAGATTGAAGAGGCGGTGAAGAACACTCTCGAACACCCCCTTTTGGAAGTTGATTATGAGGATGCAAACGGAGCGCTGGTGCATGTTGAGGGAAGTCCGAAGCTCACTCTCGCTGAGGCAATAAGGGCAGGGGAGCTGATGACAGTTAGTTTCTCGCCTGATTCTGAGGTGAAGCTCGGAGCCCGTGTAAACCCATCCATGAGTGAAGATGCGGTTGTTTTGACCGCGATAATAACAGGAGTGAAATCCCCACACATAATAGGAATGAGCGAGCCTAAACTGGCTACAACCGAACAGAAGGCCGAAATGTTTGCACTGGCATAGCCATTTAAATATTTTTTTGTTCTCTTTTTCCGTATGTTCTCGTTCAACCCATTCTACCTTGTGCTATGGATATTCCTGGCAAACTTTATCCCTGGCGTGCTGCTCGCTCTCGGGCTTCTCAAGGAAAAGAAGCTTCTTTTGGTAGAAAAAATAGGGTTTGGTTTTGCGCTTGGGATAGTAATAGCCCCATTCATACTATTCCTGGCGCAACTGGCTGGGATAGCATATAGTTTCAACCTTGCATTCACCACCACCCTTCTCTTCTACGCACTCTCCATAGCAGTTTTTTATTATAAAAAAGGTTTTGAGGGGTTGGGCGCAATAGGGAAAGAGGTAGGCGAACACAAATGGGTTTTCTTTGGCATTGTTCTCCTGGTTCTCCTGGCATTTTGGATACGGCTCCAGAGCTACGGGCCTATTTTTCAGGAGCTGGACCCGTACTACTATGCATATGAGCCATACCTCTATTTAACGAAAGGTTTTGCTCCTCTGAATGATGGGACCGCGTGGTGGCCAGTTCATGAGGTAAACCACAGGGTGAAACCTGTGCTTGCGTTCATGGAAGCGGAATGGTACTCATTCTATACATGGGGAGGAAGCGCGGACAATTATCTTCTTTCTGCAGTGTGCAGCATCTATCCGCCGATTGCCGCTGCCCTTGCAGTATTCTTTCTTTACATCTTTCTCTCTTCAGAATACAAAAGGGAGTACGCGCTCCTCGCCGCCTTCCTCGCCTCCTTCATCCCCGTATTCCTCCTAAAAACAATGGCTGGAGAATTTGAGATCCAGCCATACGCATTCTTCTCACTTTCATTCTTTTTTGCCTCCTATGCGCTAGCAATAAAAAACAAGGATTTGGTGTTTGCAGCCATCTCTGCCCTCGCGCTGGTTGCAGTATACCTCGGCTCATCTTCAATAGTTGTTGCTCTCTCCGCACTCATCCTCTTCATTCCTCTCCACGCCCTCCACCTCTTCATAAAGGGTGAAAAGGATTTCATGCCCGCAATCATAAACTGGATTGTTCTTGCTGCTCTTGTTTTTGCATCTATCCTGAACTCCACCTATGGAAGCGGAAAATTTGTTTTTAATATTGGCGGCAACTCGAGCTATGCACTTTTTGGAGTAGTTGCGTTTATGACAGGTTTGCTGTACTTTGAAAAAACATATTCACCTGACAAGTCAAAGATAATAAACTATGCAGGAATTGCGATGGCCATCCTTGTTATTGCATTTTTCTTAACCCCATTCGGAGATATTGTAAAAAATATCGCCTCAAACGCCCTCCAAGTTGCTCAGTACACTCTCCCTCTTCACAGGACAATTCAGGAGCAGGGCCTTGCTGGAAGGGATTTTTATGGCTCCATAGGTTTTATAGGAAAAACATTTTCAGAACAGGATATTCTTTATGGATTTTTCGCAATCTTCACCTCTCTCATCAATACCCTCTATCATATAGGAGTTGGAATTGCCAACACGATATTCGAATCCTCTCTTGTTTATGAAGATAAGGATGTGAGCTTCCTGATGTTCTACATATTCCTTGTTGTTGTTACTTCTGCATACGCGCTTTACAGAAAATTTGTAAAAGGGGAGGAAAGTTTGATAGTTCTTTTCCTTGCGATAGTTTTTCCTGTCTCGCTCGTTGGCATAATAAAAGCAAAGTACACAATATACATGGGCTATTTTCTTGCCATGTGCCTTGCAATAATTCTTGGAGAATCCGAGCGAATCATCTCTGGTTTTGCAAAGGACGAAAACTCTAAGAAGAGAATTTTCCATGGGCTTTTGGCTTTCGGCCTGTTGGTTGTTTTGTTTGAAGGATTCTTGGACCCTGTTTCCTATGCAGGGCCTTTGCTCTTCAATTCTTATAAAGTAAGGTTTCAGGACAATCCCCTTGCTCTCCAATCAAAGATGTCAACCCTTTGCTCCCTTGGCTTGACTGAGGCGTGCTCTGCTTCCCAGGACCCGGTCGCCTATTCAAACAAGGGCATAAACAAGCAGTTTGATTATTCTCTATGCGTTTACTCTCTCATTTCAAATCCCCAATCCCCATCCTCTTCAGACCAGCTTGCCGCAAGCGTAAGATGCCAGAGAATTGCTTCCTACTGGATAGATTCAATGGAATGGCTGCGGTACAACACTCCTGAAGGTTCAAGAGTGATAAGCTGGTGGGACTACGGCCACTGGGAAAACTATTTCGGGCTAAGGAATGCGGTGATAAGAAATGAGCACACAGACTCTAACATGATTGGCGATGTGGCGCATGATTTCATAATGGACAGCGAGCCCGCTTTGATAGAAACGATGAAAAAATACGGTGCGCAGTACGCGCTTTTCGATTCAGAGCTTATTTTTACTGGTGGGCATTTCGGTGGAAAATTCGGAGCCCTCAACTACCTTGCATGCGCCGCAGCGAACCTCACGGATGTTTCAAAATGGCCCGGTTCAAGCCTGTGCGAGTTTGAAAACACATGGGAGCAGGTATATGTTTCAAGTCAGGAATGTACAGTTTCTTCAATAACTGGAAAAAATGGAAGGGTTGCGTATATTATTGATGCCGTTCAAACTTCCTCTGGCCTTCAAACCTCCCTAAAACCCTTCTACTGCCTCTCAACCACAAAACTTGCTGATGGAAAAGAGGTCCCGGCTACATACTACTTAGATAGAAAAAACGAGGCAGGAGAGCTTTTGCTTAATAAAGCATTCCTTCTCTATGATGGAAAAACATCCGTAGGAGGGTACGATGTTTACACCCTTCTCTACACAAAAGATAAGGTATGGCTTGAAAATGGAACGGTTGTGGACGGATGGAGCGACAGGAAAGGAAGGTTCTACGATTCAAATTTATACAAAGGTTTTGTGCTCAAGGAGCTTGATGGGTTTGAGCTTGTGTATACCACGCCCGATGAGGCAGTGAAAATATATAAAATAAAGGAATAAAATTATCCGTAGTACAGATCATCGCTCTGCCTCTTCAGTCGGTGTCGCGGCAGGAGCGCCGGATGTTTCTTCCTCAACTTTAGTAAACTCATCTTTCACAGCCAAAACTTCCACTTTGAATTCTCCGCTCGCTTCATTGTATTCGCTTATCCTTCCTTTTATAACTTTCCCGGCAGGTACGAGTACTGTTCCATCCTCACGGGTAAGTTGCTCCCATGTTTTGAATTCAAACACCTGCCCGCTCGCCGCTAAATAAGGGAACAAAACTTTCTTTGTATTCGCCCAGGAAAATACACCAACATTTTTCCTGGTTAGTGTTTTGGTCTCCCAGTTTTCCTTTCCTGCAATTTTTTTGGCTGTTTCCTTATCCGTTTCCCAAGTACGATCTATCTCACTTAGGTTTCTTTTTACCATCTTCTCTGCACTCAGCCATCCAGCATCAGTCTCAACATAGAAGTTTTCCATTAGTTCAGTTACTCCTTTTTCCGGTTTTAAATCCTTTTCAATTTCCCTTGTAAGCGTTAAAACCTGCCCAACAGCTTCCTTTTCTTCCCCTCGTCTCTCTTCTTCCTCTCGTGCTCCGCCACCCTCTCCTGTTCCCGGAAGCTCTCCCTTTTCCTCTTTAGGTGCAAGCCCAAGCAATCCGTAAATTCCATTTTTTGTGTCAATTCCAAAAAAACCATCAGGAGTTACTCCAGCAGCCCTCTGCATTCTCTCAACAGCCGCTCTTGTGTCATCACCATATTTCCCATCTACCTTTATCTTCGGACCGCGCACGACTCCTTTTTCAACGAGCGTGTTGTAAAGATGCTGAAGGATTGCAACCTGCTCACCATACCACAATCCGCTTGCCCCTCCTATCCAGTTTTTTCCTTTGTACACCCCCGAAAGCCCATAGTCAAGCGTAATCAAATCCAAAAGCTCCCTTGGTCCCATAGCCATTATTTCTGGGCTCAGTTCAATGTCCGGCAGTTTCACGGATGGCTTTGGTGTTGGTTTTGCCCGTATAGGTACCTCCTCCTTTTTCTCAACCATTTCCGGCGCGATTCCGGGTGCTGGGATTGGTTCTCCTATATATTCTTTGAGTTTTTCTGGTTCCTTTTTTCCAATGCGTAATTCCTTAATATACCCTTTCTCAACATCACTTTTGTACAAAATGTACCTAAGCACCGGCCCCTTCATTGTTTTTCTTATTTCTACTCTTGAAGACCATCCACCCAAATATTTTGCCAACTTTTTATTCGCCCAATCATAAAAACCAATAGGGTCAAGCTCAGTAAGATTTGCTAATGCTACAGCGTATATCGATGGTGGCATCGCCGATTGCATACGGTGGAGTCTTGCTTTCCAAAAATTTCTCCATTCCTCAGTAACAGGGGCTTCAATCATGACCGCATCATCCCTGACCTTTACGACTTTTCCATGAAAATCATACCTACCCAACAGACGACCTCCCAGATCACTAGCAACCGTGACCTCATCTCCTATTTTTAATTTATTATACTTTTCCATAATAACTTCTTTTTCTTCTTTTTTCTCTTCTTTTTTCTGTTGTTTTTGTTGTTCTGCTTTAGGGGGCTCAATGTATACTTTCGTTTTATCCGCAGGCATAGGTTCCACAAATGGTTGCTTTTGTTTTGCCATACCATCACCGTTAGTTATTCTGTTATAAACTCTTTATAAATATATCCCCGGGTCGTTGATGTTTAATCAAACCGGTTTCTGATAGTACGACCTTTCTGCATACCTTTTATATTCAGATGAAAGATGAATGTAAACACCCGCGCCATCCTTTATTTTATCGATTATCTCTGTTGCACTTTTTCTGGGAAGAGCAGGACATCCGTGGCTTCTTCCTATTGGTTGCTCGTTCTGCGCCATTTCTTCTGAAACATAGTCTGCTCCATGTATTACTATATTCCTTTCCCTTGCGTTGCTGTTGTACCCTATCTCCAGACCATCGAGCCGTAAAGAGTAGCCATTTTTGCCAGTGTATGTTTCTGCCGTAACAAACAGCCCTATCGAACTCTTGTGCGAACCAATATTGTTTGAAACACTTGTAACATTTGCTAAACCAGAACCTTTTCCATGGGCGACAAGTTCTGTCCTTTCGAGTTTTCCGGTTTTCATGTTAAAAAGAAAAAACCTTTTTTCATAGGAAGGTTTGGAATAATCTATGATCACGAAGTAATCTGTGTTTTTTATTTTTCCCGCGTTCACACCGTTTCTGTATGCTATCATTCCGGCGCTGAATGCCTCATAGCTCAACCCCTCTCTCTCCGCGCCGCTCGAAACCCACATTTCTCCCAGCTCCATTTCTGTTTTCTTTGGTTTCTCTTGAAGAATTGAAGGTTCGAATTTTTTAGGAGGTTCAAATTTTTGAGCTGCGATTGGTGTGGGCATTTTCTCTATTCTCAGAAGCTCAATGACCCCTCTCTTTGTTTCAATCCCAAAAACACCATCAATCTTTATTCTCATCTTGGTTTTTTCATTTACAGCACTTTGAATTGCCCTGACTGCCTTTTCTGTTTTTTCATCATAAACGCTGGTCAGTTCTATTTTTTCGCCTTCAACGAGCCCTCTTTCAACAAGGTAATTGTATATCATTTTAACAATGAGTACGTCCTTTCCTTCCTGCACCCCTCTTTTTCCCCCAACCCACCTATCTTTACTAACATCCAATTCGCCTACAAGTCCCTCTGCGGAAAAAGGCAATTTTACAGCTGGCATGAGTAGTTTATGATGCAAAAAGAATAAAAACTAAACTTTCATCGCCCTTACTTTTACTCCCGCAGCTTTCAACAATTCAAGCGCATCATCTGCGAGAGGGTACTGCTCATTATACACAACCTCAACAATTCCAGCATTTATTATCATTCTCGAGCAATACAGGCATGGAGAATGGGTTGTGTAAATTACTCCGCCCTTTACGCTTACTCCATGGTATGCTGCCTGCACAATGGCATTCTCTTCTGCATGCGCGCAAAAACACGATTCCAGATTCTTCCCGCTTTCGCTGAATGAATTGCATCTGGGGCATCCTCCCTCATAGCAGTTTTTCACCCCTCTTGGCGTTCCGTTATACCCGGTTGAAATGACCCTCTTGTCCTTCACAATAACCGCGCCTATTTTTCTTTTTATGCAGTTTGCGCGGGAAGAAACGACCTTCGCGATATTCATAAAATACTCATCCCACACAGGCCTTTCAAATTTAAATTTCACAAGAACTTTCTGCAAAATTCCGTCCACGCTCTCCTGCAACCTTTCCAAAGTGGAATCATTCAAAATCGTAAAATCAGCCATTTTTGCGGTTTTTTTCAACTGCTGTTTATACCCCTCCTTACTTTCTTCCTCCATCTTCTCCAATTTCAGAAACTCCTCAAAAGTTTGCGGGTCCTCCTCCCTCCCTCTCGCCTTTATCCTTTCAAACCTCACCTCAGCTGGTGCGTTTATGTAAAGCAGATAAAAATTCTGGAGTTTTTTCAGCTCCTCAACTTCGCCAGGATTTCTTATAGAATCCACAACATAATTTTTCCCCCTTTCCATTTTTTTTATGGCCATGCTGGCAAGCGTTCCCTCCCCAAATTTTTTTCTCATTTCATTCCCTTTTTTTATCAGATTTTCCCTTGTGAGCGGCTTTCCTTCCTTTACCACCTCTTCTCTTATCACATCTGAAAGGGAGAGGTAGTAAAAACCTTTTTTCTTCAGATACTCCGCAACAGTTGTTTTTCCGGCGCAGTTTTCGCCCGTTAGCCCAAGGAATATGTTTGACATGTTTTTAGTTTGCGGTATGGAAGGTTTTTAATAATATTGTATTAAACTCTCAAAGGGTGAGCGTATGATAGTAGGGAACAGAGTGAATTCCATAGAAGCAAAGAGAGGAGAAAGCGAGATAAAGAGATTGGATATAAGGATAGGGTTTAGGGATGTGCGGGAGAGTAAAAACAGCAAGGAGATCCTGGAGATAGATTATGAGTATGTTGCTGCCTACGGAGAAGACGCCGGGGAAATAAAGATCGGCGGAACGATATTCACGAAGGAGGACGAAAAAACAAAAAAAGCAATCCTTGATGAATGGAAAAAAAACAAAAAACTACCGGATGATTACATGGAGGCAGCATTGAATAATGTAAATTTTATGGGCGCCGCGAACGGAACTATAATTGCAAAGGTGCTTAACACTACGCCGCCCCTACTACCACCAAGGTTGAGGATGCAGAAATCATAGTAGGGCTGCTTTATTTTTTAACAAAAGATAGAGTGCAAGGTATTCTGGCACTTCGACAACCGCGCCCCTTTCAGCTTTTATTCCCTCCCCTATTTTCACATCAACATTTTCATTCACTCTAATCTTTACCCTCTCCTCTCCAAACGCAATCGCGTCCTCTATTTCCATTTCGTAATTTTTTGTTGGAAGAACAACAAGCCCTGTTGAGCCATGGAGGGAGCCAGGCAGGCGTATTAATTTAGATGTATCCTGCGTCACTCCAACATCCACATTTATGCTTTTTACAGGAAGCTCTTTTGCAACATCTTCCAGCCTCTCAACAACCTTTGGTAGCCTTGTTTTACTCCATATGCCCTGTTTTATCCCCTCAACAAAACGCTTCTTTTCCTTATCTTCATTAAAAATTCTGCTTATTTTTTCCGGTTCTGTTTCAAGTGTTTTTATAACCATTCTCGCAAACTTTCCCCTATACCCGCCTTCGCTCGGTTTAGGCCCAAATATTTTTTTGCTCTTTTTATCCACATCAAAAAATTTTGTATAGTCCAAACCGATTCCGGCAAGATAGGAAGCAATCTCCCTTCTGCTTTCCCTTCCCAGCATTCTGAACTTTTCATAAACATGGACATGAAATCCCCTGTTCCCAGAAAAAACAAAAGCAATCTTGTTCCTGTCTACGCCGAACTCCGGGATCAAAAATTCCTCTACCAGCCTAACTGCATCCTCCCTAACTTTTTCAAAAATTTCCTTGTCGAAAATCTCCATCTCGGCGTCGAGGTCGAACACAAGGTCGCTTCCCTTCCATCCCTTATTGTTCATCGGCTGGGCACCTGGCCTTTCGTAGTATGCTGTTGAGCGGGAAACATAAAGTGGGGCATTTTCCCTCAGAAATTCATTCAGTTTTTCAGAGTTTTCAAAAGCAAGATGCCTCGCTTCTATCTTTCTGTCCCAATCGCCGTACCCAAACTCCCTTTCCTCAACTGCATCCGGTTTGAGCTCATGCCTAGCATAGTAGCTCCTGAACCTACTCTTTATCCAACTCTTTTCCCTTTCGTCCATACCCCTTCCCCCAGCTCAGAGGGTTTTTTATCCCGCATTCAGCAACGCAAAGCCCGTATGCCCTCATTGTTTCGCAGGATGGCATGATGTACCCGCGCTTTTTCGCATGCTCAATGTAATATCTTGTTTTTTTCTCATTGAAATCCGGAAGGTTTGAAAAGAGGGAGAGTATTGCTTCTGTGTCAACCCGTCTGTTCACAAAATAAACAGCCAAACTCCACCTCGCATGATGGCCGAGGTTTTCGTGTTTGTACACCTGGTCAAGGAGGGCCTTTACGCACGGTGGGTGCTCTCCCTTTATGGCTGTTGTTGTTTTCCTGTCTATTTTTGGCAGGAATTCCCTCAGCTGCTCTCCAGCTTTTTTTATCCTCTCATCCTCCACCCTTCCTCTCGGAAGCTTTTCAAGATGCTTTTTCACTCCCTCCTCCACTATCCTTAAGAATTCCCTTTCCTTTATCTTTACAAACCCGCTATCCATCTCCCTGTTCACAAGAGAGTACGCCACATCATCAGGAGCAAATTCAAGATAAACTGCAATTGGCAGAAAAGTTTCCCCATTTTTTTCAACCCGTTCTATTCCAAGCTCTCGTCCTATTCTTTCTGCCTCCTCCTTACTCATTTTTTCATAAGTGCTTTTCGCCCATACAATCGCGTACTTGTTCGTGAGATAGGGGTTATTTATGCTCGCGAGAATCATCCTGCTGGTTGCATATATGAGAATCTCTTCGAATTTCTCCCATGCGCTTGTGGCAGTTCCCGCCATTATCCTGCCATTTCTAAGCGCATGCTTCAACCTTTCCAAAGCCTTCTCTATTATTTCATCGCTTATTTCCGGCTTTCTCTCATCCATTATTTTTTTTGCGTCATTGCTGAACGGGAATTTCGCAGCAAACTCAAGATCCATGATTCAATTTACTCCATTGACTATAAAAACTTTTGTTAGCCCTGGTTCCGCAACCCTTTTAAACATTTGTATACTAAAGTATACTCATGTATACTACAATAAAAATATCATACGAGCTGAAAAAAGTGCTTGATAGGATGAAGTTTGTGGAAGGCGAAACCTACGAGCAGGTAATAGAAGATTTTGTTGAGGACCATCTAGAGCTCAATCCTGAATTTGAGAAAGAGATTAAAGAAGCTCTGAAGGAGTGTAGGGAAGGAAAAACAGTCCCCTTTGAGAAAATAAAATCCAAACTCAAGAAGTGAGCTGATGTACGACATTGTTTTCTCAAAAAAAGCCGAGCGCGACCTAGATTTTCTTTCGCAAAAGATTAAAGAAAGAGTAGTCGCAGTGCTTGAAAGAATAAGAATAGACCCTTATCGCTATTTGAGGAAACTTTCCAAGTTAGGTGTTTACCGTATTAGGACAGGAGATTACAGGATTATAATTGATGTTAACGAAAGCGACAAGGTTCTGTTCGTATTGAAAGTAGGCCATAGAAAGAAAATATATAAATGGTAGTGCTAAACCTCCTTAAACGCAATCAGCCCTATTTTTGATTTGAAAAAACTGTAATTTCTCTCCAAATAAACCTTTTCTATTTTCGTCCCTCTCTCCTTTATTACTTCTATTATGTTCTCCTCTTTCGGAACCTCTTCGCTCGCGATCGCAATAACATACTTTAACCCAAGCGCCCTTGCCTCATCCTCCCTTGCCTTAACTAGCTTCTGCCTTATTCCTCTTCCCTCATAAGCGAGTAAAAGAGCAACATCCTCTAAATAAAGCGCATTTGCCGCCCCCTTTCCTATTGTTTTTGTTGCCCTATCAAATGCAGTCGGCCATGCCAAACCGACAGCAACGAGCATCCTATCCACATACGCACCGTAGCTCGCACCCTGTTTCAGAATTTCCTCAATCTGCTTTGCCTCTGCCTTTCCTATTTCAAACATCGCCTTTCTCATTATGGAAATAACATCCTCAAAGTCTTCCATATCGAGCCTTTTTATCTCCGCCTCCTCACTATCTATCGCAAGCTCGTATGCTCTCTTTTTCTTTGCAGCAGGAGGTGCTTTTATTTCCTCTTCCCTATGCGTAAACGGATTCGCCATATCCTCTCCTCACATAAACTTTATTCCACAGGAGGGGCACCTTGTTGCATAGTAATCCATTCTGTATCCGCACCTCGGGCATATGTATAATGTTTTTCCCATCCTTGCTTCGAGCTCCTCAAAATCAAACCCGCATTTCTCGCATTTTTTTGCATCTAGTTGGTTTGCAGTTCCGCATTTTGGGCATTTTTTGCGGAACATGCTCTTTATTCTTGTTCCGCACTTTGGGCATCTCTCCATCTCTAATGTTATCTCTTCTCCACAGTTCGGGCATTTGTATTTTCCGGCATATTTCGGTTTTCCTTTTACCCATCCAAGCAACAGGTCTAATATTCCCATCTAGCTATCAGCACCCCTAATGCTGTTAAAATAAATGCTGAAGGGCACATGCCTGGTTGTTGTTGAGGTTGGGGTTCCTGTTCCTCCTCTTCCGGTGGCTGTTCTACCGGAGGCTTCTCTTCCGCAGGCGGCTGCTCCTCTTCCGGAGGGGGTATGTTTATCTCTTGCTCCTCTTCAGGGGCAGGAGGAATGCATCCTTCGAGTAATGCCTGTGCATCTGCTTTCACTTGGGTTGCGAGTATGTTTGCTTTTGGAGCTTCACATATTGCCATCAGCCTTTCCATCTCATCTATTTTGTTTTTTATCTCTGTTGCGTTACATCCCTTTTCTTCAATCTGAGAAACCAATCCCTCAATTTCCGCGATGTTTTTTTTCAGGATTATCTCGTTTGTTGTTTCCCAGTGGTCCACCCTTATTGTAATCTCTTTTCTTACAGTTAGCCCTCGATTCTCAGGGTCATCGTACCGGAGTTCGATCGCGGGCGTTTCTACTGTTCCGTTTCCCTTTCCTCCGTAGTAAAAATCAAATTGAACCTGCTTATTCTCAAAATCTCCTTCCTTAACGACAAGCAGAAGCCCTCTATCTACCCATCCGCCGGTTCTCATATCATAGGTTGAGTAGTATACAGGCACATCCTCATTATACTCATTACTAAGCCCAAGTTTTATCATAAACTCAAATGGTCCATTATTTGATGGATGACAGTTCATCGGTTGCATGGAAATAACAGGCTTAACTTCTTTTACAGTTATTTTCATTTTTGACTCCAAGGTTGCTGTAAAAACCATCCCCAACAATCCAAACAACACAAACAGTGCAATAATTTTTCTCATTCTCTCCCCCTATTTCTTTGAATACAAAACATTTTTAAGCACTTACTTTCATCTCCCAACGATGGATCCGTTCTTTTGTTTGCCTATTATTGTGCTCATCTCTGTTTTTGTGATTGCATTTGGTTTTATGCTTGCAGGCATTCTGAACAACCCCCAGTTTGATGCAAAAGTAAAGGAGGAGATGAGAGTAACCATAACAGGAATTCTGTTGCTTATATTCGTTGTTGGAATATTCACTTCAATAAATGCATTCATAAAAACATACACTGGTTATGAAGATGTTGGTACCCTCTCTGGCTTTGTGCTGGAAAAATTCGAGAACAAAACCAAATTTCTGTTTGTTGAATACTCAACTGTGCTTACAAGGATTGGGCAGTATGCTGGCCTCAGCTACCATGTTTCCATTCCTATTGCTGTCTATCAAGTGAATATTGGAGAGGCTCCTTTCACCGGGCTTGGTTCTGTTTCCTCCTCTCTCCATGGAATAGGGAATGTTCTTTCCATATTCTATTTCGCTTTGGTTTCGCTGAAAATTGTCATTCCGTTCGCAGCATGGATAAGCAAGGACTACCTTCTTCCAATTGCGTTTGCATTTAGGTTGATGCCCGGAACAAGGAAAATAGGCGCAACGCTTATTGCGCTGGCTCTTTCTGCAGCCATAGCTCTGCCAGCGGCTGTTGTTGTAGTCGGAGACCTTCTGGATTCTGCGGTTTCCATGCCCCATTACGCCGCCATCGAGATGAAGAGCATGCATTCCAGAATGCCAGACCCGATGAGAATGAGCGTAATTCCGCCGATCGTCTGCTCCCCTGCGTTTCAGGCAATAGCCCAACCTACAGACCAGGTTTATGACTGGGCAATATGCACGCCGCTCTCTTGGGTTGGTGTTCCTTACCCTATTTGCGAACTAGTTGTTGACTTTGCTTACAATATTGTATTCACCATAGCCGCAATACTCCAGTTTTATCAGATAATCGGATTAACATTCTGGGTGGATACGCTTGCGGAAGTTTTCGATCCACTCATGGATTTTTTCATTCCTGCAGTAGTTGAGCTGAGCACAACACTTACAATATTCCTTGTTTCAATCACTCTCATAGTTGTTAGCGCCTACCGCTCCATTTCCGTTGCGCTTGGAGGGGAGTTCTTCATGTATGGATTTTCAAGGTTTACGGGGTGATTTTTATGAAAAAAGCATTTCTCCTGCTGATGTTTTTTTCCTTTCTCTTTGCGCAGAATGTGTGCGACCCCACAACAGGAATAGACGATTTCTGGTGGCAGGTCATCACTATTCTCGCTGGTGTTTCTGCCCTTTTGATTGCAGTAGTTTACATCATCGGTTCAGCCTTCCATTTTCCAAACTACATTGTGCTCGCAAAGGATGAGCTCTCCCACCTCATCCTAACCCTCTTCATAGTGTTGCTCATGCAGGGAATATTCGTTGGAAGCTGTGGAATTTTTTCCTCCTACCTCTCTGCGTATGCAGGGGTTGAGAACCCCATAGAGTACTCAAAAACCTTCTTTTCAAAAATGCAGAACGAGCTCCAGAATATAATAAAAACCCTGTACAGCGACTATTTTGACTATCGCATCCAGTCCTCTGTTTTCATGGGAAGGTATGACATAGGTGGTAGCGGAGTGATGCTCTACACGAACTACTGGATGGATGTTGTTGCCTCGCAGATTGAAACCATCATAAACCTTCTTTCCATTCTACTTCTCTCAGCAAAGATGCAGGCAATAATGTTCGAGCTCGCTGTGGATGTGATTGTTCCGTGGAGCATACCGTTTGCAGTAATTGCGCGTCTTATTCCGCAGGCAAGGGAAGCAGGCAACATCCTCCTTGCGATCGTATTCTCATTCTACATTCTTCTTCCATTCTCCTATTCAATTTTCGCAGCGAGCTATGATAAAATTTCAATTCCCTGCTCATCCAAAATCGCCGCAGACCCGTTCTTCGGTGGCTGTGAAGCAAACGGTTTCATCGCATTCGCAAAGTTTTTCCCATACACAATACTTTTCCCGAACATAGCGCTTGCAATTGTCATAAGCTCCATAGATGCAATAAGAAGAACGCTCTCGTTTGGTGGTGTACCATGAAAAAAATACTAGTGCTGTTCCTGCTGGCTGTTTTGCTTTTTGCCCAGCCACCAACCTACACAGAAGCTTTTGAAACCCTCCCGAAAACAACCTTTGTTTCAACAGTCTTTTCCAACTGGCAGCTCGTTGCTCTCATCCTCCTTCTGATTTCACTAATGGTTGCTATATTCGCTATAGTTGGGGGAAAAGCTTTTAGGCTGTCCCAGCTTGAGGCATGGGGAAAGGTTGAGCTGGGCGAGATATTCATAAATGCACTCATAATAATTTTCATACTTTCATTCCTCGGTTTTCTTGATGCCCTTGCATCCCAGGTAATTCCGTGCACTCAGAACTGCATTGCTGGAAGTGCTTCTGAATATTTAGGAGAGTATATAACACAAGTAAGAGATGTTGCCAAGGCAATATACTCAGATGCGATTACTTACGGAAAAATCTCCTCACTCTCTCGTGGTTTTGGGTCGGATACAATATGGACTACCCAACTTCCATCATGGCTTTACTACCACATTAGTAACAGGCCTTTTGCATGGTTTGCCATTCACCTAACGCGCGACAATGTTTTGATGGATTTTTTAAGTTCTGCATACTCCCTTTTGTTGGCTGAAAAATTCTTTCTGGATAATGTTGCATTTGTTTTCGGGCCTTTTTTCATACTTACAGGGGTAATACTTCGCTCATTCTTCCTAACAAGAAGGGTTGGCGGGACGTTCATTGCTGTTGGATTTGGGGCCATGGTTGTTTTCCCAGCAATGTTCTTGCTTACTTTTGCAACAACAGAAAATAGATTCTCTCTTGATGTAAGCTATAACTTTGGCCAACAGTGCCCTCTTGAATGCAAAATGCAGGTTCCGGTTGCATACAATTCAACACATGCAATCTCATACGAAGAGCTCATACAAATTGCACAGGATAAGAATTGGACGAATGAGGAGTTTGAAGAAATATACAATGGAAGCAGAGAGGGGCTGGATGGCGTTTACTCGTGCAACTATCCGCCTTTCTGCCCCTCTTTCTGCCGGATTCTTCCCTATCCCCTTGAAATTTCTGAATGTGTAGATGCGCAGAAAAACTGCTCTCAGGTTTTAGATAGCAGGGAAAAATGCTTTACAAACAGGGTTGTTCTCGAACCGAATTATGAGGAATTGAAAACTGTTGATTCACGGTGCAGGGTCGTTGCACCGCTTTCCATTCCGACCTCAGAGGAGTATTGCCCATCTTTTTGCATGGCAGTTTACACAAACAAAACCTCCTACTGCTATAACAATATAAACTATGAAAAGTTTAAGGATGGGTGCAAAAGCTACTATCCGCAAAATCCAGAACAAATATGGAAGGACGCAAACGAGAGTTTCTATGCTGAGAACAGGGAGGGAATGATTGAAACGGCTAAGCAAACAAGCGTTTACATAATACACGAGGGTATGGGAGAGGCTGATTGCAAAGCATTGCTAGATTTTGATGACCCTGGCTTTGGCTACAACCCACCAGTTTTTGCAAGCTGCGAGGACCACTGCACAACCCAAGCTCCGACCCAGACACACTCCGCAATCGGCAAGCTCACAACCATTCCCTATGTTGAAAGTGTTGCAAAAATGATGATAGACGCCTACCTTCTTCCGCTCTTCAACATAGCTGTCACAATAGTTTTTATCTCAGGGCTTGCTTCATTTTTGGGAGGGGAACTTTTCGTTCCTGCTTTGGGTGAACTCATATGAGAAGGATGTTGTTCCTCCTATTGCTGTTTACTCTTTCTTTTGCAGCCAACCCAGAGAACTGGGAGAGATCCTCTATTCTTGCGATGCTCATCGCAGCACTCCTCATTACTTTTGTTTATGCAGGAGGAATAGCTTTTGAGAGTGATGGGCTGAAGCTTGCAGCGAAGCAGGAGGCGTACGAATGGATTACTACTCTTGGAATGTTCGCCCTCTTCCTTTTTGTGGTTTCACTCATAGATCAGTTTTCTGCTGGAGCTGCTTCCTACTGGTTCCCACATGAAAATTTAGATTCAATCCCAACACCCAAGCACATAAATTTTGCAATAAACATAAGCGAGAGGCTTCTTTCTGAGCAGGCAATCCTTCTTAGCCAGATAGCAACCATCTCAAAAGCCATCTCCGATGAATCCACAAAGAGCTTCTCCTGTTCAGCAATATACGCTGGTTTCGAGCTGAATCCGTGCATGGGGTTCAACGCGTTTTCCAACCCTCTCAACATGTATGGAGCTACGGTTGGCGCTTCCATAGCAACAACAAACTCTCAAATATTTCTTCTGAAGCTCACCCCTCCATTCGTCCTTCTCATAGTTTTCCCGCTAGGAATATTTATGAGGTGCTTTGCAGTGAGCAGGGGGCTTGGCGGGTTCCTGCTTTCCCTTGCGTTTGGGCTTTATTTTGTCTACCCGCTCATGATTGTTTTCATGTACGGAGTTACCACGAATTACCAGGTCATCAACACTCTTAACCCAATTATAAATGTGGATACTTCGAATATTAAATGCAAGGCAACGAACATAGGCATCAGTCCTTCCGTAGACCCAGCGCGTGATGCCATGGACGCAACAAGAACAATGGTTTATGCAGACTATTCCGGGGCCGTTTTCCTTGTGCTCGTAAAATCCATGTTCTCTGAAGGAGTTTCCCTTCTTGTGTTGATCTCCCTGATAGGCGCATCATCAAAAGCCTTCGGTGCAGAGGTTTATGCCTTTGTGCTCGCGCAACTTGAGAAGATAGCATGACCTGCACAACATTCACCCCGGAAATGCTGAACATGGACTTTGTGTACACAGCCATGGCCATAGGAACCGCTTCCTCTGCGATAGCGATCTCAATAGTTTATATGATAGGAAAAATAACAAACAACCCAAGATTGGATGTGTGGGCGCATGATGAACTTCCCCAGCTTTTTTTCTCAGCGCTGTTCGCAATTTTCATACTCGGCTTCCTAAATATTGGAATGATGTACAAAGTTTCTGCGCTTTCTGAACTTACAAATTTTACTGTTCAGAATGGAGAGATGTGCTTGTACGATTTTGCAGATGCCTATCTTGATGACATGGCCATGTATGTGCACAACACCATGCGCATCACAAGAATATATACTATGATGGCAGGTTTTATTTCTGCTATATGGAAATACCAGTGCACCTCTGTATGGTGCTTCCTTGCAGGCCAGGGGGTTGGCTTAAACCCTGATGCCTGGGTCTCTTTAATTTCTGCTGTTCTTAACGCGCAGGCCCAGACCTCCTCTCTCGCTCTTCTCAGTATTCTTGCGCAGAAATACCTCCTTCGCTCTTTTATTAGCGGTGGGTTTCTCCTTATTATCCCGCTTGGCCTTGTCCTCCGCTCTGTTCCATTTGCAAGGAGGGTTGGCGGGATTTTGCTTGCAATAGGAGCAGGCTTCATAGTTTTCTTCCCAATTCTTCTTGTTGTTGAAGGGCTTGTTTTCAGGCCTGAAATGTGGGGATACGGCAATCAGGAGAATATTGATTATTTAACATCTGAGGGAGGGCTCAACATTGATGAAACCGACCCGTATTTTAAGGGCGGGCTGGAGTGGAATATACTTCTTTTCGGCCAGTTTGATTATTTTTTCGAGGAGGATGATGGCAGGATATTCTTATGCAAAAACCTCGGCCCGCCATGGTCTAACCCAGCATGCTCTGTTTCACTTGATAGGCTGCTTGCGTATGGTGGGATAAGCTTTTTAATTTCCTCGTTCCTCCTTTCATTAAACTTCATAGGTACTTCCGCTGGGATAATCGCGCTCGGAAAATTCCTTGGAGAAGAAATAGAGATTGCAAGGTTTTTGAGGATGGTGTGATGGTGGATTTTCTCGCTGATTGGGAAACCAACTGGGGCCTTATTGCCCTCCTCTCAGTGTTCATACTTTTTTTCATAGAAATAATACATTACATGTTTGCGAAAATGTTCATGGACCAGAGAGGGCAGACGATTGCAATTGCTGAAATAATAGACAATGTTGCGATCGCGTTAATAATAATATTCCTCATCTTCATCATAGACGGAATCTCAACAGCTCTCACATTCCCCGGCATTGAGAGGCCGATAAACATTCTTGCAATCGAACAATCAAAAGAACAAACACTTCTCATGCTTACCTCAACGCAGGAAATACTGAATTCGGCTGCATCTGATGCGAGATGGGCTATGCCCCTCTACTCCACTTACCTAGGGCTTATGGGTATTCCGGTTTTTCAGGGAAGCTGGTGGAGCGGTATATACAAAAGGGTTTCTGAGGTTCAGTTCCTCACGCAGAAAGGAACAGAGCTCGCGTTTTTTCTGGCTGCAGAATACTATGTTCTGGATTACATATCAAAGTACATGCTTGCAATATTCCTTCCGATTGGAATAGTCCTCCGTGCGATGAAGATTACGCGCGGAATAGGTGCGCTTTTCATTTCAATCGCAATCGCGCTTTACTACGTCTACCCTTCAATTTTATGGATTGCTTCAACCGGCTTTTTTGCTCCTCCAAAATCGCCAGCGCTCGAAACCGAAACAGTATGCAACTACCCAACTTACCTAAGTATAGGAAGGGGGTTTGATTTGGATTTCAGCAGTTTTTCCATGCAATCGGCGCAGATGGGAATAAAGCATAAATCAATGCAGGGGTTCATGACCTCTGTTTTCTACCACCTTCTGCTCGGAAACCTCGCTGCCCTCTCTCTCGCGTTTGTTTTCATAAGGTTTGCGACTGTTGTGCTCGGAGGAATGCCCACGGCATTTATTTCAATGGTTTCAAAATTGGTTTAGGTGAAAGAATGAGAATAGGAAGAGTATTTATTTTGTTTTTGGTTTTTGCGTTGCTTCTCACCATGGGCTGTTTCCAGAAACCAGAGGCGCACTGCTGTCTGTACAAAAAAGCTCAAAGTGATTTGTGCTATTTTGCAGACAAGCTCGCAGAAAACTCGAGTTACACTGGTGAAACTAACTGCAAAATATGGAAAGAAAATGATGAGCCAGTTTTCTGCGAAGTTGATAAATTCAATTACAGCATATGCTCAGAATGGGAAACAAAATCCTGTGTCGAGGGATGCTCAGGAATGCTCTGCGGGGATTTTGGAAAAATAGGAATTCCCATGCACCTGAGCTCGGAGGATTTGAAAAATGGAACCATAGATATCCTCACAGGCCAGGGTGCTGTTTTTGCTCTCCTGCATGCAGAATGCAATATTCTGAAGATGACTCCTTCTGTTGAGCGTGCAATGAGAAAAGGGATTTTGCTCAATAGTTTTAGGTTTGGGATCGGAAACAGTTTTGAGGAGTACGACAACTACCGCTACCTCTTCCCACTCTCCGACAAAATTTTCAATTCCTACACCGCAACAAAAGATAGGTATTCAAACTATTTTTTTATTAAAAAGGAATGCAGAGAACAAAATGGTTATTATTCGTGCCCCACGAACAACAAGAAATACTCCTCTTATTACGAATGCGAATGGGATTGCAGGGGCATAAACCCTGCGATGGTCTGCTCTGCGAGCATGGAAGAGTTCTCCCTTCCAAACTCTCCTTTTGGGGATGAACTTGGGCATGCAAAACACTGGTACGGCGGGCTTTTCTGGGCAGATGTTGAAGATGAGACCGCATCCGGAAGGGGGAACACTTTTTGGAGCATGGGCAAGGTTGACCTGCAATATCCGAATGATGGAAGAACTGCAAATGTTGGTGTTTTAAAGTTTGCAAAGAAAGAGAGTGGGTTAACTGCTGCAACTGTTGGGATTTTTGGTTTTAAAGAAATTCCAACCTATTATGCAAATGTTCTTCCAAGGCATACTGTTTACAGCACGCAGATTTTTGAAGGCGGAAAGGCTGAATTTGAATGTGAGAGTGGATTAGAGTGCTATTCAAGTATTTGC
>JBAMLP010000041.1:0-10226 GCA_039793475.1 Candidatus Micrarchaeales archaeon
CGTCTTATAAATACCTTCTACGACCTCCCCTGGGTTTCGAAATTAAGCTCCCCCTGGCTTATGCAGGGGAAGGGATTCGAACCCTCGAACCCACTAAGGGACTGGCTCCTGAAGCCAGCGCCTTTGACCACTTGGCGACCCCTGCGCGGAATGTTTTTTGTGCAAACCTTTCAAAAAGCTTTCGAAAGCTTTCAAATAAGTTTCTTTTTAAAATGGCTTATTTCAAGAAAAAGCGGTGAGAAAATGAAAAAATTGTTTGTATTGGGTCTGTTGTTCTTTGCACTGTTTGGTTTAGTAACGGCAACGGACAATGAGACTTTTGGAAGGGATGTGAGGCAGGCGGTAATGCAGATGCACGCAGCACAGCTTGAGTGCAGGGTTGATTTTCTTGTTACGATGCTCGAATACTCAGAAGGATATAGCGGAGAAAGCTATGATGAGATAATCAACAACCTTGAATCAAGCATGGATGCGGCTAACAATGCAGCAGAGGAGAATAATCTTGACGCATTCTTGGAAGCGGTAAGAAAAACAAAAGGCTATTTTAGAGAGGCTGTCCAGAGTATACATGATGCGAGGGTTGAGGCTTTGCAAAATGCGGGCGAAAACAAATCCGAACTAGTAGCGCAGATGAGGGATGATTTTGATTCTGCGCATGAAGAGTTTGTTGACTGCCATGTGGAGGCAACAAGAAATAGAATAAGCGCAGAGATAGAGCTTAACAGGTACTGGATAGATGTTGGGAGAAATGCGGCGGGCAATCTAAGCGAGCAGGGCTACGATACAGATAAACTTGAGGATGTTTTGAATAAAGCCAAAGAAAATACAGATGATATGGAACAGATACTAGAAAACGAACAGGATATCGACACTCTTCTTGAGGAAAGGAAAACACACTGGGAGCACCACCTCTACCTCTGGGCAAAATACCACCACGAAAGACTGAACCTTTTCCTTGACAGAATTCTTGAAAAAACAGATGGATATGAAGAGCAGGTGCAGGAGATAAAAGACCTTCTTGACAGAGCAATAAGTATAGGTGATGATGAATACTACACTATTGATGAGTACAGGGATGCCAGGGCCCTGATCATGCAAGCCAGTGAGAAAATAAGAGACCTAATTGGTGAAATAAAGGGCGAGGGCGAGGGTGCATGAAGCTACTTTTTATTTTTGCTGCAGCTCTGCTCTTGCTCTCTGCAGGGTGCATAAAAACAGGTGCAAAAGATGACGCAACGGGAGGCGCTGGAGGGCAAACAATATAACAAAAAACAACTGTAATTGATTTAGGCATAAGCGACTCTGACCTGCAGATAGACGACTCTGAGCTGGACCCAACCATCGATGAGTTTGAAGAGGTAAAATCTCCTTCTTGATTATTTTTTCTCCATTCTTTTTTTCAGAATTATTTTTTTTATCTCCTCAAGAGCAAACTTCGCATCTTCGGTAAGCAGTTCTTCCCTTTCTTTCCATAGCTCTATCTCCTCTTTTGTTAGATAGGTGTTAAGAATATCGCCTTCGTGAATGTCCTTATCAAGCACAACCTCATCCATACTTATTGCAACCTGCATCCCTACGCTTGCTTCTAGTATTGCCTCTTTTTTCTCCTCTATCCCCTTTATTTCTCCGATTATGTTCCCTTTTGCATCCATAACATTTGCACCCGGTTTTATCTTCCCATCCAAAACCTCAACGCCGAAAACAGCCGGTTTTGAAATTCTGAAACAGCAGCCGGGAAGGAATTTTATCCTCGCCGGGTAGTTAAGTTTTGCGAACATCTCCCTCTTCTCCTTCTCCTTCTCCTCCCTTACCCATTCCTCATAATTTTCAACAAGTCGGTAGATTATGTTGTTTTCAATCAATTTTACTCCTTCATCTTCAGCATTCCTCAAAACCTCTCGGGGAGTTCTTATGTTGAAAGCCAGAATTACCCCCAAATATCTGTTCTTTTCAGCAATGCTTTTTGCAAACAAGACATCCTCCTTGCTTACATTCCCTATATTCAGTTTTGCGATCGGTATTCCACGTTCTTTCAAAAGTTCCATAAGCGCCTCTGCGCTTCCGAGCGAGTCTGTTTTCACATACACGCCGAGTTCTGAGCTTTCGAAAACTATGTTTTTGAACTGTTTTTTCATCTCCTCTTCGCTTGATGCACCCACAACCGCAAAAGGAGAGCCTGGTATCGCTCCATCAAGCTCAGGAGCTATTATTTTCACACCCGCCGCCGCAACAACTTTCTCCACAGGATTTACAGCAAATATAGCCCTCACTTTTGTTTTTTTCACTCCTGAGTTTGTCAAAAAGTAAAATTCATCCCCAGTTTTCAGAACGCCATCGTATATTATTACATCTATTGTTGTTCCCATCCCCTTCTCTTCCTTTACCTCAATTATGCTTCCCTTTGCCGGCTGCTCTTTATGTATGTAAAGCTCCTTTTCGAGATACCTCTGGCTCAGGCCGGCAACGAGCAGAAGCAGTTCCGCAAGCCCCTCATGCGTTTTTGCAGAAACTGGGACTATGGCGACCTCCTTTGAAAAATCACCAACCCTATCAAACCTCTCGCTGTTGAAGCCGTGCGCCCCAAGCTTCGCAACAAGAGCGTAGAGCTTTTCATCAAGCTTTAGCTTCACATCCTCCCTTTGTTTTTCGAAGCTTTCAAGAAAACTTCTTGTGTTCTGCTTGTTCCATCCGCTCAAAACATCTATCTTGTTCGCTGCGATAACAAATGGTGTTTTGTATCTCTTTAGGATATCTATGCTCTCAACTGTCTGCGGCATGAACCCTTCGTTCACATCAACAACAAGTATCGCAATATCAGCTATGCTTCCTCCCCTGTCCCTCAGGTTTGTGAATGCCTTATGGCCCGGGGTATCTATGAACAAAAGCCCTGGGACAACAAGCTTCACATTGAGCTTTTCCGCAAGCCCCCTACTCAGGTTTTCGATATTCTGTTTGGAAACATAGCTCGCTCCTATCATCTGCGTAATCCCGCCCGCTTCTTTTGCGGCTACCTTAGACCCGCGTATAGCGTCAAGAATAGTCGTTTTACCGTGGTCTACATGGCCAAGAACAGCGACAATAGGCGAGCGTATTTCGTGCATACATTTAATTTTTTAACATCTGTTTTTTAAGTATTCCTCTCCTACGCCCATTCTCTTCGAACATCCGTTTCATTATCCTGTAAATTTTTTCCCAATCGCAACTGCAAACATTTGCTGGCATATTCAGGCCAGCAGTCCCCTGTATTTCAATAAAATAAAAATTTTTTGAATATTGAATCCCACCCCTTTTCACGCCAGCATTTTTCGCCCTTCTCATGAACTCCATAGCAGAATCCAGGTCTTTTGCAAAAACATGGAGGATAAAGGGCTCCACCCTCAGCCACAGAATTTTTTTTCCCTCATAGTTTTTTATCGCGTTTTCGATTTCTTTTTTCGCGGGCAAGGAGTGCCATTTTTTATAGTGTTTTGCATCCCCCTTGCTTGTTCCCTCCAAAAGAAGAATCCTTCCAGCGCAGCTCGATGATGTAACACACCCATTTTTTTCGTTTATCGCGCAAACCAAATCCAAAATTTCTTCATCCACTTCGCCGTTTGCTTCCGCTCTTTTCAATTCCGAAATTTTCTGCTCTTTGAACTTTTTCCATTCCATACCTCTCACTAAAAAATAGCCCCGAGCGGATTCGAACCGCTGTCAGAAGGTCCAGAGCCTCCTATCCTTGACCGCTAGACGACGGGGCTTTGTTCTTTATTTCTGTAAGGTTAGATTTAAAATATTTCAGATAGGTTTAAATATTTTAAATGGGTAATTAATTTATGGTGATTCCATCGTACAGGGAAGAGGAACTAGCTTTTGCGAGGAAAAAACTATATAGGAAAATAAAAGAATACCAAAGAAATTCTGGTTCAGCCCTCCCAATAAACTATTCTGATATCCGAAGTGAGCGAGAAGAAAGCACGGTTGCTAAGACGATATATGACTTGAAGAAGGCAGGAAAATACGAAGAGATTGGAAAACTGGCTTTGGAATGTTTTAAAAAAGGGGATGAAAAAAACGGGGAAAAATATCTTGCAACCCTTTATACAAACAGCCCAGAGTATTTTGAAAACACTTCGAGAAAGCTCCAGCACCTCGGAATCCACTATCCTGTTTTTGGACCAAGGGAACCACTGATAAGGCACGATTAAAAACTTTTTGTGAATTAAATAAATTCTTGAGGGCCCGTAGTCGAGTGGTAAGACGTTACCCTGACAAAGCCTTTTCTGTATATGTTGGAAGGAAAGGAAAAGGTTTTGGAACGGTAAAGATCCCCGGTTCGATAAACCCTTTTCGGGCTGCCTAAAAGCGCTCGCGGAAAAAGTTCGAAAACCCGGGCGGGCCCAAGCCAAGAATAGCAGTCCAAATTCTTTTTTAAACATTCTCTCTCAATAAGCTTTATGCCTCGCATAGAGATAAAACTAAAAGATGGAATTTTTGATGCGCATGCAGAAAGCATAAGAAAAAGACTTAATTCAAAAGGCTTTAACATTCAGAAAGTAATTTTTATTCGGGTTTTCAACATAGGTGATGAGCTTACAGAGGCAGAGCTGCAGAAGTTGGGCGAGGCTTTTTCGGATAGGGTTTCTGATGAATTTTCCTACAAATCCTCGCTTGCAGCGTACGGATGGAGGGTGGAGATCGGCTATCTCCCAGGAGTGACGGACAACCCAGCAAGGGTTGCAAAAGAAGCTGCGAAGAGGGCAATAGGAAAGGAAATAGAAGTTTATTCCTCGTGCGTCTACTCCTTCATAGGAAGTGTTGGGGATAGGCAGATAAAAGAGATTGCAAAGTTGTTACACAACCCACTCATCCAAAGGTACAAGATCTCCCTTCCTCTAGAAGAGAACTTCTCACCATTTTTAGCAAGAGTGGAATTAAAGGAAAAGCCAGAGGTTAAAGTATTCAAACCGGAATTTGGGATTCTGAAAAAAGTAAGTGAAGAGAGCGCGCTCGCGCTGAGCGAAAAAGAAATCTCAGCAATAGTGGAGTTTTTCAACAGGCCAGAGATAAAGGCACAGAGGGAGGATGTTGGGATAAAAGGAATTACGGATGTTGAACTGGAAGCAATAGCCCAAACATGGAGTGAGCACTGCAAGCACAAAATATTCAATGCAATAATAGAATACGAGGATGAGAACGGAAAAAAGGAAACTATAAATTCGCTTTTCAAAACATACATTGTTGGCGCAACAAATTCCGTTTCCTCTCCCGCTGTCGTGTCAGTTTTCAAGGATAATGGGGGGGTTTTTTGGTTTGATGATTCCCATTACATAGTCGCGAAAGTGGAAACCCATAATGCGCCTTCTGCGCTAGACCCATATGGTGGAGCGCTCACAGGAATTTTGGGAGTGCAGAGAGATGTGTTGGGAACAGGGTTGGGCGCAAAACCTTTCGCAGCTCTTGATGTTCTTTGCTTTGCACCCCTCAGCGAAAAAGCGCACCCGGGCGCAAAAAATCCAAACGAACTTTTTGAAGGGGTTGTTGCAGGAATAAAGGATGGAGGGAACAAAACAGGAATCCCAACCGTAAACGGCTCAATAGTTTTCGAATCATGCTTCAATGGCAGGCCCCTTGTTTACGCGGGCACATTCGGAGTTATGCCGTCCAGAATCTTTGAAAGGAAAAGCGAGAAAAAGGAAATAAAGCCCGGGTATCTGGCAGTAATGGTTGGGGGGAGGGTTGGAAAGGACGGCGTGCATGGTGCAACCGCATCCAGCATGGCAATAAGCAAAAAAACTCCGATGGGAATGGTCCAGTTAGGAGACGCGTTCATGCAGAAAAAAATGATTGATTTTGTTCTGGAAGCAAGGGATAGGAGAGTGTATGATGCGATTACTGACAATGGAGCAGGAGGGCTGAGCTCTAGCATTGGCGAGCTTGGGGTGGAAGGGTGCGAGATATGGCTAGACAAGGTTCCGCTTAAATATGCTGGCCTCGAGCCATGGGAAATTCTTATTTCCGAAAGCCAGGAGAGGATGACGCTTGCTGTTAAAGAAGAAGCGATTCCAGAGTTGGAAGAGCTTGCAAAAAAACACGGTGTTGAAATTTCCATAGTTGGCAGATTCACAAACAGCGGTAGGTTTATTGTTAAGTACGGGGAAAAGGTTGTCGCCTGCATTCCCTCAAGTTTTCTCCACAACCCTCCGAGAATGGTTCTTAGAGCAAAGGGGAAAAGGAAAAATTTCGAGGAAAAGCAGGTATATATAGATGACTATTCTCGCGTTCTCATGGATATGCTAAAAATGCCGAACATAGCGAGCAAGGAGTATGTAATAAGGCAGTACGATCATGAGGTGCAGGGAGGAAGCGCAATAAAGCCTCTTGTAGGTTTTGACGGCCCGGGAGATGCAGCGGTTTTCAGGCCCCTCCTACACAAAAAAGAGGCGGTCGTCATTGGTCATGGGATATGCCCAAAATATGTTCATGATGCCTATGATATGGCTGCAATGGCTTTTGATGAGGCGGTGAGGAATGTTGTTTGCGCAGGCTCCTACCCGCTCGTTGCCCTGGACAACTTCTGCTGGCCAGATCCATTGGAGGATGAGGAAAAACTAGGAGCGCTCGTAAGGGCGAACAGGGCGCTTTACAACGGTGCAAAAGCTTTCGGAATTCCGTTCATTTCCGGAAAGGACAGTATGAAGAATGATTTTGTGGACAAGAAGGGAGTGAAGCACTCCATCCACCCAACGCTTCTCATAACCGCAATAGGGGTGATGAACGATGTTGCGAAAGCGGTCGGCTCGGATTTCAAGGAATCCGGGGATTTGATATATGTTGCCGGAATAACAAAGGACGAGCTTGGAGGAAGCGAACTCTACAAACTCTTCGGTGTTGTTGGAAACAAAAACCCAAAGGTTGATTTTTCGCTCAACAAAAAAATCTATTCCGCCCTTCACACCCTCGCCGTTCAGGAGCTTGTAAGAAGCATGCACGATGCGAGCGACGGCGGTTTGGTTGTCGCCCTTGCAGAATCGGCGATAGGAGGAAACATAGGGATGGATGTGGATGTTAGCAGGGCTGAGAACGAAACAGACAAATTGGAATCGCTCCTTTTCAGCGAGAGCTCGGGAAGGATAGTTTTCTCCATCCACCCTGAAGATAAGGAGGAGGTTGAAAAAATTCTCGCAAGCATTCCGTATGCACTCATCGGAAGGGTTAGGGGGGACAGCAGGTTTGTTGTAAGGGCATGGGGAAGGCAGGTTCTGAACGAAGATGTGGGAGAGCTTGCAAAAGCTTGGAGGAGTTTTCCATGATGCTTAAATCATTGGTTCTTTGCGGAGAGGGAATAAACACTGAATACGAAATGGCCCATGCAGTCAAGACAGTTGGAGGGGTTGCAAACATCATCCACATAAACGCCCTTCTTCAGAATAAAAAGCTCCTTCACGATTACAACCTTCTCATATTCCCGGGCGGGTTCAGTTTCGGAGACGAGCTTGGGAGCGGAAAGGTGCTCGCAGACATTTTTGCAAACGAGATGTGGAACGAGCTCATGACATTCATAAGCCAAAAAAAGCTGATTTTGGGAGTGTGCAACGGGTTTCAGGTTTTGGTGAAGATGGGGCTTCTCCCCGATTTGAGCGGCCATCAAAAAACAACCCTCTCCTACAACGATAGCGGAAAGTTCGAGGATAGATGGGTTCACCTGAAAACCAACCCTCTCTCTCCCTGCATTTTCACAAAGGGAATTGACTCCCTATATCTACCCGTGAGGCATGGAGAGGGGAAGTTCATGACAGGTGAGCAAACACTGGGGTATATCGCTGAAAAAAACCTTTACGCTCTGCAATATGTGGATTCAAACAAAAACCTCGCAGGCTATCCCCACAACCCCAACGGCTCGTTGATGAACATCGCAGGAATATGCGATGAGAGCGGCCAGGTTTTCGGCCTAATGCCCCATCCGGAAGCATACATCCATTTCACAAACCATCCTCGCTGGACAAGGCTGGAGGGGCTGCTTAAACCAAATGGGTTGAGCATTTTTGAAAATGCAAAAAAATATGCGGAAGGAAAGCTCTGACTACTTTTTCTTCTTCGTCGCTTCCTTCCAGGCGCAGTAGCAGATGGGTTTGAAGAGCGTATCCATAGTTAGCCACATAATTATTATGAGCACCGCAAACACAAGAGCACCGAAGAGTATTCCAGTTCCAAACAGGGGAAGCAAATCGCTGATGTTTGCTCCTGGTGCGACAGTCGCGCCGCCCATAAACGCCATCACGAGCACCGCCAGTATTGCTATCATTATTATGTAGAAAATCGCCGCCACTATTGTCATCAGGATACCTACGATTATATCCAGCCCAAAGACAAAAGCTAGGTTCGTCATCACGGCAGAGTAGGAATTCTTTATGCTTTCTACAATACCTTTCCTGTTGACAACATACTCCCAGTAGGCAAACTGTATGATGAAAATCCATGCAAGATATATTAGGAAGCCGATTGCAAGAAGGAACAGTCCAGTAATGCCCTCAACAAACTGCCCGATGATTCTCGGTATACTGACTATCATGCCTAGCACTGCCATCACAACAACATACACTGAGTTTCTCACCCAGTCTTTTTTTGCTGTTTGAATAAACTCGAATTTTTTGTTGTTTGCGATATTGTCCATGAGCGTGTTTGAAGTCAGCGCGATTCCACCCCCGATTACCATAACTAGAATTAGCAGCAGAAGACCAAGTAGCGCAAGAGGCTCTGATATTAATAAAAGCACATAAGCAGCCAGGATTGCAACGATAAATCCAGCAAGGAAAAAGGCGACAGTTGCAACATAGACCTTTCCAAACCCGAACAGCAGCTCCTTCAGCTTTTCCGAAGTCATCCCAAACCCGCTTTTGAGGGTTGAGCATATCCTTTCGATTGCTTTCATAAAAATCACGCATTACTTTCTGTATAAAAATTTATAAATCTGCTACTGCTATTAAATTTATGAAACTTACGCTCTGGTACAGAAAAAGCATACATGAGAATGCTGGCCACTACTACGAATTGGCAAAAAAATACAGAAAAAAAGCCAAAGCTGCAAAAGATGCACTGAAAGGGCTTGAGAAAAAACTTGAAGAGGCGAAAAAGAAAAAAGAAAAGGAAAAGCCGGCGCTTAAAGTTCTGCGGGAGAAAGAATGGCACGAAAAGTTTCACTGGTTTTTTACCTCACAAGGAAAGCTTGCGCTTGGTGGAAGGGATGCACAGCAGAATGATTTGATTTACTCAAAACACATCGAACAAAATGATTTGTTTTTCCATGCGGACATTCAGGGAGGGAGCGTTGTTGTTTTGAAAAATGGAAAGAGTGCGAGCGAGCAGGAAAAATTGGAAGCTGCGCAGTTTGCCGCATGCTTTTCAAAAGCATGGGCTTCTGGTTTTTCTTATGTTGATGTTTATTCCGCAACACCCGAACAGCTTACAAAACATTCTCCTGGCGAATATGTTGCGAAGGGTGCGATAGTAGTTAAGGGGGAAAAGGAATGGTACAAGCGAACACCCCTAAAACTCAGGGTTGGTTTGGATGAGAAAGGAAAGGTCGCAGTTGTTCCGGCATTTTCAAAAGTAAAATTAAAAAATGAAATAACCATCATCCCTGGAAAAGAGGAGAAGGGAGCGATTGCAAAAAAACTCGCAAAAATGCTCAACACCCATCCGGATGAGCTTCTTCAAATTCTGCCGAGCGGAAGAACGAGCGTTGTGAGAGAATGAAGGTCTCCTATGCACCAGAACTCGGAAGGTATTTCACATTCGAACCCAGCAAGTCAAAACCGCTCTACAACTGGTTTTATTACAAGGAGGCATTCAGCCCTGAGCTCGTCTTCCATTTCATTGAAAAATGGAAACCAAAGAAAATTCTCGACCCTTTCTGCGGGATCGGAACAACCCTCCTTGCTTCAAAGGAAAAAAACATTCCTGCATATGGAACAGACGCCTCTCCTCTTGCAGTTTTCGTAAGCAAAGTAAAAACAGAGTATTACAGTGAGGAGGATGTTGGAGAGGGAGAACGAATCTTGCGAGAATTTTTTGAAAAGCGTTTCTCCCCTTCCTATGAGTGGGAGTTTGAGCTCTTCACACCTAAGCAGTTTTTCCCCCCAAGAAACTATAATGACATTGTTTTCATCCGCGAGAAGATTGAAAAAATAGAGAATGAAAAAATCAAAAACCTTTTTCTCCTCGCCCTCGTATCAGTTATCCCACAG
>JBAMLP010000041.1:10236-22820 GCA_039793475.1 Candidatus Micrarchaeales archaeon
ATAAAAGATGGGGGGGTCCTGAAATTCGCACACGAAAAAAGAGAAATACCGGCCAAATTGGCATTTAGGAGAAAGGTGAAAAGAATGTTGAGGGAGGCAAAGGAAACGAAGCCAGGGAATGTTTTTGTTGCGGAGGGCGATGCAAGGTTTATGGAGTTCGAAGGTGAGCGGTTCGATGGAATAATAACCTCCCCGCCCTACCTCAACAACATTGACTACACAAAAGTTTACGGCTTCGAGCTTTCTTTGCTTGCGATGGACAAGAATATAACCGCAATAACAAGGGCAAAAAGCTTCCGCTCGTTCATAACAAGAGAAACAAAAGCAAGCGAAATTTTGCCAGAAGTTGAAGGGTATTCCCATCTCCCAATCGTGCCTGCGTATTTCGAGGACAGTAAAAGGGTTTTTGAAAATTTTCACAGGGTGCTTGCGGATGGGGGGAGGGTTGCGTATGTTGTGGGAAATGCCGTAATCCATGAAATGCATATTCCAGTGGATGAAATTCTTTGTAGGATTGCTGAAAAAATCGGCTTTGAAACAGAAATACTGGTCGGGCTTGAAAGGTGGGCTGATGTAAAACAAGCAAAAATAAAAACAAGGGAAAGTGTTGTTTTGCTTGAGAAGAGCTAACAAACAATTTCCATCTTCCCGGCTGCTTCCTCAACGATTTTCCAATCTATTTTTTTCTCCTCCTTTTCAACATCGAAAATTTTTGCTGCCGTTGCAGGCCTCTTTTTTGTGAATGCGCAGAATTCTGGAATTCCGGCTGAAAGCTCGTATGTTCCTATCCTCTTAGCCATGTCAGTTATCTCCTGCTTGTCAAAACCCAGCAACGGTCTTAGGACAATTTTTTTGCTCGCTTTGTCTATAACTGCAAGGTTTTTCAGAGTTTGGGAGGAAACCTGCCCGATGTTCTCCCCTGTCACTATTCCATCGTATCCTTTAACCGAATTTGCGATTCTGTAAAGAATGCGCTTGAAAATAATCTGTCTGTATCTCTCGCCGCATTCTGCGATTTGTTTGTTTATCTCGCTTCCATCAACAACAAAAAGCTTCCCATTCAGGAACCACCCTTCATTAAGTTTTCTGAACACCCTCAAAACATCATTTTTCATTCCCTCATTAAAAGAGTAGAAAAGAAAATCAATCTTCACCCCTCTTCTCGCTACCATCCATGCAGCCACCGGCGAATCTATCCCGCCCGAGAAAAGCGCGAGCGCAGTCCCCCCAGTTCCGTACGGCATTCCGCCTGGGCCATTTTTTTCATCGAACAAGATATAGGCTCTGTCCCTCCTTATCTCCACGAAAATTATCTCATCGTAGGATTTCACCCCGAGTTTCATCCCTTTCCGCTCGATTTTTTCCACTATTTTTTTTGTCATCTCCATAGAAGTACCAGGGAAGGTTTTGTCTGCGCGATTTACTTCTATTTTATAGGTTTTGTTTTTTTCAAATGTACGGAAAATTTCATCAGCAATTTTTTCTGCATCCCTCTCGCAAAAAACTGTTCTACAATAGATCGAAACTCCGAAAATCCTCCTCAGAATTTCTCCTTCTTCAGCATGAACAATTATCCTCCCATCTTCTTTCTCCACCTTTGTCTCCATCCCTTCTCTTTTGTACGCATTTTCTATATTTGAGATGAGCAGCCTTTCCATTCTCTCCCTTACAGGCCTGCTCTTTATACCTATCTCAGAATACTTTGCAACGAGCATCTACTCAAACCTTTTACTCCACATTTCGTTTGCCAGCTTTCCATCATACATAAATCTGCTTAAAGTTTTTCTCGCCTTCTCCTTGTTTTTCCTGTGTTCCACGAGAAATGCGGATAGCTTCTCCACAAGAATTTCCTTGAGCTCGCCGCTGAGCATCCTTCCGCTCCTGTACTCCTCCTCTATTTTTTTCAATTTTCTATCATCAGGCTCGAAGAGTATCTTCAGCCACTGGAAGGAAACATCCACCTCTGGGTTTCCACCCTTTTTTCTGTGTTCCTCGGCTGTTGCCTGGCCCCCGCTGAATGCGTATTTCATTATCTTGTTCCTCACTGTTTTTTCATCATCCCCCAACCATATTGCACTTTCGCTCATGCTCGAGCTCATCTTCCCAGTGGTTCCCTGGAGAGGAGGGAAGAATTTTGAATGTATCGCTGCGGTTTTGTAATACCCCAAACTTTCTGCGATATCCCTCTGTATCCTCCAGTACGGGTCCTGGTCTATCGCCGCAGGTATGAGGCAGATTTTTTTCTCGAACATCGTGGGAAAAATCTGGTACGCTGGATAGAATATCATTCCTATGTTTGTTTCATTCGTAAAACCAAAAACAGCCTTCGCTGTGCTGAGTGTGATTTTTTTTGCTATTCTCGTTATGAGTGGATAGGCATTTGCTATGTATTCCGAGTCTCTGAAGATGAAGGTCTTTTCAGGGTCGAATCCAACAGCAGCTATGTCGAGTATGTTGTCCACTGCGTATTTCTCAATTTCATCCCATCCCGCATCCCTCTTGTACATAAACTTTTCATCATCCGTAATCTGTATGTACACGTTCACCTTGAATTTTTCCTGAAGCCATTTCGTAAATATCATTGGGATTAGATGACCAAGATGCATCTGCCCGGATGGTCCCCTTCCGGTGTACAGAAAGAATCCTTTTCCTTCTTTGTAATGCTTGAGAACTACATCCATGTCTCGGTGGGAGTAGAAATAATCCCTTCTCAGCATCACATTGTCTCCAGCGATTTTCATGATTTCTTTTTTCAGTTCCGTTGTCAGCGGAGAGGTTCCGAATTCCTTTATCAGCCTCTCGTAATCTATCTCCCCGCTTACCTCCCAAGGGGTTACTTTCATACTTAAGATTTAAAAGAAAAAGAATTTAAATCATACGGGAGATTGACATTCTTTTATAAGATAGATAAGATAGCGATTTAAATTCTTTGTTTTCAAAAGCGAGCATGGCAAAAATGATAGTGTATATGTCGCCGAGGAAATACATTCTAGTGATACTACTTATGGCCATCATTCTTTCGTTCCTGCTTGCGGGAATTTCATTAGTTTTTGAAATGCCCTTCTGGATTTATGTTTTTGTCGCCATTTTCGCAGTCCTTTTGATTGTTTTTGCAGTGCTCCATGCGAGAATGACAAGCCTTGAAATAGATGAGTACGGAGTAATCTTGCAGAGCGGAATTCTCATCAGGCACAAAACAACGATTCCATTCAGCAGAATAGACAACATAAAAACCATAAGAAGCATCTTGGATAGGCTCCTTGGGCTGGGAAGCTTTGAAATAGACACCCCTGGGAAAGCTGGCGCAGAAGTGATAGTAAAAAGCCTTACGATTGGTGACATACACAGGATGGAAGAAATTTTTAGAGAGAGGGTTGGGAAAAAGTTATGATTGTGCTGAAAAGAAACGAGGCTGAAAGAGTAATTCAGCTCGGAATCGGAACCGAAACAGAAAAAGGTTTGGAGCTGCACGAAATAGAGGCAGCCTATCTTGTAAAAAAAGGAATAGTGAAACTGAAAAATTCCAGAGATCTTGTCGCGAACGATAAAGAAAGATATGTTGTTTACGAAGATTTACGAAACAAAGGATATGTTGTTAGGTTGAGTAAAGAAAGCGAGTTTTTCAGAATAAATAGAAAGGGATTTAGAAGGAATGAAGAGAGGACGGCATATCTTCTGAAGGTGATAAAAGCACCATTCAAGCTAACTGACAAAGAGCTTTTTGAAGACATCCTGCTCTCAGCGAAGTTGAGAAAACAACTTGTTTATGCTGTTGTTGATGAAAAGGAGATAAAGTATTTTACTCTTGGGAGGATGACATTTCCCTAACCACTTGTCGGAGTTCTGGTGAGTAAACAATACAGTAGCTCCCGAGGCTCATCTCCTCAAATCCGCTTACAACCCACATATTTTCACCTGAGTAGAAAGGATAGAGAACATGGCCTTCATGAATGTAAGCATGCCCATAATCCCACGGCTTTTTACTTATGTTTATAAGAAAAACAGCCGGCTTCCACCCAGTTTCCAATACTTCTGGTGGTGATGGTACAGGAGTTAGGTTTTTGCTGTATTCGTAAGCGCAATTAAACCCCCTTTCATCCCCTTCTCCGGCTGGATAGGCTGTGTTGTTGTCATAAACTATGCCATTGAGATAGACAAAAACATGCCCCGAAAAACTTCTACGAGTTATGAGGGCGCTATCTTTGGGCCCACTTTCCTTAAACCACCCTTTCTGTAATTCAATCATATAAGGGTCAAAGCCTTCATTCACCATTAATGTGTACATCACAACAGAGTAAGGAAGGCATATTGCAGAACCTTTCATCGCTAATGGGAAAGTTATGACCTCGCTTGTATCGTAATCATCCTCCTTTTTCCATGCAGTAATAATTTTTTTTCCAACCTCTCCCCATGTCTCTTCTCCTGCATACCCTAATTTCCTTAAAAGCTCGCGTACTTCTTGGGAATATACTATTTCGATTTTTTCTGGAGCGCCAGTCCCTGTTCTGTAAAAATTCGGTCTGTAAAGAGTATCTGAAAATATTTTTTTTCTTTCAATCACAGCAGCAGAAGAATCAAGCTCTTCTGAGAGTAGCGTGTCTAGCCAGCTCCAGTATGAAGGGTCCAAGACTCTAACTCTTAGAGTTTCTCCAGTTTCTGGGTCGAAGAACACTTTGACCTCTGGTTCCTTTTCTTTTGATTCTGAATTTAGTTTGTTTGGTGTAAGAAGAGAAAGGGCAGTTATGGTTGCGAACATAAGTTTTTTCATATGTTAAATTATGTAGATAAACATTTAAAAACTTGTCTTCAAAACATCCACATGGCCCAAACAGCTGAGCAAAGGATTGTTCCCCAAAAGAGCTCCTACAAGAAGAGCATTATTTATGAAGAAGGTGGAAAGAAAGTTAAAGTTGGTGAAATGACTTTCTACCCTTTAGGGTGTTATACGAACGGAGCGTTTGATGTTGAGGCAGGATACTTTCTCGTTGCACCGATTGGCGGAAATCTTGAAGAGATGAATAAAAATGAGAAGAAGATTATGGGAATGGGGTATGAGCGAGGCTACTACAAATATACTAAGATTAATTTTGGTGGTGAGCCTGTTTTCTATTATCAGAAATTTTCAGACGAAATTCCGGGTAACGAACAGATCGAAGAATTAAAAAAATCAAAAATTAATATTACAATAACGCCAAAATATAGGGATTTGGAAGAGGACGAGGCCTGCAAGGATTTTGCGGCAAAAGGAGTGAGTGTTGAGAAGAAGAAGATTTATTTTGAAATATCAGCTTCGCACATGGCTAAACTTGATCCGTATTATTACGGCACTTTTTATTTTGCCAATGCCGCATCCTTTTCCGGGTATACGGTGAAAAGTTCTGGGATGCGTACTATGCTTAAAAACATCGTTGACAGCAAGGGTTACTACTTTGTTTGCGATTCCCGCGGTGATGAGAAACAGGGGCGTAGCCTTGTTGTTCTTGGTCTTTACGATACCAAAGACCTGATGTTTCTCAAAATACCGAAAGAAGAAGAGCGTATATGGGAAAATGTTTTTGAAATACAAACTGATATTGAAAAATATTATTCTCTGGCATTTTTTACAACAGACATACCTACGGATGTTACGCCACTCAGGATTTCGTCCACCATGGACAAATTCTACAAACAAGAGACGCCCCTTTCGATAAAAGAAGATGCAATCATTTTCTCAACCCGCTGATGCATTAATATTTTAAACTCCTGTTTCCCTAATTTTTTAGGGCCCGTAGCTCAACTTGGACAGAGCGCTCGGCTTCGGACGCACTCTCCCAAAAGCGGGGGCGACCGAGAGGTTAGGGGTTCAAACAGCTTTCTTTCGGGTTGCCAAAGAAACCTGGGAAGTTTGGAAATCCCCCCGGGCTCGAATGGAAAAAAACGAAAAAGAAAGAGCAAAAAAAGATATCCAAATGCTTTCAAAACTTCTAGAATATTTTAAAAATTCAGGGCTTGCGGCAAAATATCCGCGCGCATTTGAGTGGGCAAAAAACTACTCTAAGGATGCGGAGCACTATTACAAAAAAGCGGACTACTTTTCTTCTTTTGGATGCGCAAACTACGGATACGGAATTCTAGATGGAATTCTAATAAACGAAAAAATAAAGGAAAGGGTTCTAAAAGAGCTAGGGCTCTAGATTTCCCACACTTTTTTCATGTATTCCATTCCCTTCATTGAAATTTCATCAAGCGCTTTTTTATCATACCTCAAAACCTCTCTTACAGGGCTTTTGTACTCGCCCCAAGTTTTCAGCGCATTCCTCAGCTCAGAGTGGTTTTTTGCATACTCAACAAGAGATTTTTTGCTCATGACCGCATCCACAGCCTGCTTCATTGCCATTGCTCCGTAATATGTTCCTTCCGGATGACCATGCACCCCTCCACCAGCCTGTATCGTAACGTCTCTTCCGAAAAGCTCAATAAGTGCCGGTATTCTTGTTGGGTCAAGCCCTCCACTCGCAATCGGCATCACCGGTTTTATATTCCTCGCCCACTCAAACGCAAGGGAGCCCAAAAACTCCTGCGGCTCTCCCCTCCTTTCTACAATGATATCCCGCATCCGTTTTACGTGTAGGATTCCTCCCTCCATCTTTCCGACCGCGGTTCCAACATGCAGCTGGTCCACTCCAATCATCCTATAGAATTTTTCATAAACATAAAAACTCACGCCGAAATTCCCCCTCTCATGAGCAGCATACCCTGCCCTGTGCGCATGTATCGCAATCCCTGCCCTATCAAGCTCCTGCTTTATCTCCATGAGCGCAGACAGGCCTAAAATATAAACATCAAGCATGGCGAGCTTCCATCCATGCTCCTTCAAATAATCCACCCTTTCCACCATCCTCGAAACCTTGTCCGTAATGTTTGTAGAGTAAAGCACTTTTCTTCCGCTCTCCCTCTCCACTTTATCAACAACCTTCATCATCTCATCAAACCTTTCCCTCCATTTGCAGAAATTCTGGTCAACAAGATTCTCATCATCCTTCACCAAATCAAGCCCGCCTGCATAGGCTTGGTAGGCGACATGCGCAAACTCCTTCGGGCTCAGGCCGACTTTCGGCTTTACTATCGTTCCTATGTGTGGCCTCCTGCTCCTCTCCGTTCCAACAAGCTTCCTTATTCCCTCAATTCCAAATTTAGGCCCGTTGAAGATTTTCTGCCATTTCAAAGGAAAAGAAATATCTATTACATACAATTCCTCAAGCTCCTTCAGCCCGAATATGTTCCCTAGCACAGATGCCTGAAATTGAAGAGGATTTTTCCAGTCAAAATGCCTAAAGGGGTATGCGATTTTTATGTAGCCGGAATAATCGCTCACTTTTTTTATCTCGAAAACCCTTGCTTTAAGCTTTTCAAACATCGCATGCTTAACTGTCGAAAGCTTTGTCCATGTTCCAACGGAGCTCTCGGCCGCTATTGCCTCAGCAATCTTCTCTATGTTGAACTTCCCCTTCGCCCAAAGCAGGATGACAAAATCGTCCTCCTCCGGCTTGTAGCCGGGCTCCAAATACGAATATCCGCCATATGGCATAGTACCACCAGAAAAGATGGGGGTGCGATGTTTAAAAATTTAATGGGAAAAAATATTACTCATGATAAACATCCCGTTAGTGCTACAGATATTTGCGCTCATAAATCCCCTCTCCTCCCTGCCCGTGCTTGTTGCAGCCTACGCAAAGAAAATGAACGTAAAGGAAATTGCAATCCAATCAACTTTTATCGCGTTTGTTGTTGCAATAGCCATAATTTTTATCGGCCCCTTCCTCTTCACTATTTTCAACATAAGCATAGATGCATTCAGGGTCGCTGGCGGCATAATCCTTCTTCTTTTGAGCGTGAACACAGTAAGGAGGGGAAGCGACATTTCGGCGCAGGCAGATACCGTGGAGGCGCTGACCTCCCTTATCGCAACCCCGCTTCTCACCGGTCCCGCAACGATCTCATTCCTGACAATAAAAACATACGAGCTTGGCGCCTTCACCACAGTTGTCAATACAATTGTAGCGTTTGCGATAGTCGGTGTTGTTTTCTACTTCCTTTCCTCTCTCATACCGAAAATAAACATGCGCGTTGTGGAAATTCTTTCGCGAGTTTTGGGCTTGTTCCTTCTCGCGGTTGCGGTCGGGATGCTCGCAACCGGCATTAAAGGTATTTTTGAAATGTGAGTGCCGCAGGCCGGACTTTCAAACCCTTTTCCGATGAAACGCTTTTTGCGCAAGCAAAAAGGGTTCTTTGAACCAGCAACACCTCGGTCTTCAGCCGAGTGCTCTCCCGGGTTGAGCTACTGCGGCGCAAAAGCAGATATTTCTTGTTCGCATTATTTTTAAAATGTTAGGTAGAAAATACGCTATGGCGGATTACGTTAAATTTTTTAATGAGGGCAGGAGAATTGCTGAACGCGCAAGTATTTTCTCAGGTAAGACCAAAGAAGATGTCAGAGAACTATTACTTAAGGCAGTCGCTCATTTTAGAAGCTGGCATGGCGGTGCTGATTTTGGAAATATGAACTGGGTTGCAGAATGCATGCTACGTAAAGGTTTTGTTGAGGAGGCGATTGATGTTTACGCTGAAACCGGAAATGATGTTGGGCTTACCGAACTTTTGAAAAATCCAAAAATAAAAAAGAAGCATGTAGAAAAAATAGTGTTGATATTGCAAACAAGACCATACTTAAAGTTTGCTTGTCAATGCCCTCTTATAGAAGAACCACCAAAAGTTCCAATGCAGGTTGAACGATAGTCTATTTTTTCCCAGTTGCTTTTAAAAACAGTTTAAACAGCGGAGCAGGAGCCTCCAGCCTGCTTTTGAATTCAGGGTGGCTCTGCGTTGCTATTCCAAAGCTTTCCGGCCATTCAACCATTTCCACAATATTTTTATGCCATCCAGAAACAACCAACCCGCTTTTTCTAAGCTCCTCGACAAACTCTGGGTTTACTTCGTACCTGTGTCTGTGCCTTTCGTAGACACTCTCAGAGTTGTATGCTTCCCATGCTCTTGTTCCCTCCTCTATTCTCATCTCGTACGCTCCCAACCTCATCGTTCCTCCCATCCTTGCAATCTGCCTCTGCTCGGGTAGGATGTCTATCACGGGGTGCTTCGTTTCCTTGTCGAATTCTGTCGAGTTTGCGTCCTTCCACCCAACTACATTCCTCGCCCACTCCACAACCATAAGTTGCATCCCCAAACACAGCCCCAAATATGGAATTTTGTTTGTTCTAGCATAATTTACTGTAGAAATTTTTCCCTCTATCCCCCTCTTTCCAAACCCACCCGGAACTACTATTCCATCTACATCTGAAAGATGCTTCTTAGCGCCCTCCTCCTCTATCCATGTCGATTCAACCCACTTTATTTCAGGCTTTATCTTCAGCCATGCGCCAGCATGCGCAAGCGCCTCCTTAACGCTCAAATAAGCATCCTTCACATCAGTATACTTTCCAACTATTGCAATTTTCGTAGTTTTTGTTGAATTTTTTATGCTCTCCACAAGCTTTTCCCAGCTTTCTAAATTTCCCTCTTTTCTCAACCCAAAATACTTTGCAATTGTTGTATACACTCCCTGCTTTTCGAAAACGAGCGGAAGCTCGTAAAGAGTTTCAACGAATGGATCGTCTATTACATTCTCTATCGGAACATTGCAGTACATGCTTATTTTTTCCTTTGCCTCCTTCTTCAGCTTCTCTTCTTCTCTTGCAATTATCATATGCGGCTGTATTCCCAAACTCTGCAGAAGCCTTGTTGCATGCTGAGTGGGTTTTGTTTTCTGCTCCCCTGGGGAAACGCTTGGGACATAGGTTAATTGGATGAAAAATACCTGCTCCTCCAACCCCAACTGTCTCATCGCCTCCAAAAAATACCCGTTTTCCAAATCTCCAACAGTTCCACCGACTTCTATCGCAACGACATCAGCTTTACTCTCATCATAAACTTCTTTCACCCATTTCTTTATCTCATCAGTTAAATGCGGGACGAACTGCACATCCCTTCCTAAATACTCCCCTCGCCTTTCTTTTTCTATAACCAGCCTGAAAAGCTTTCCACCAGTTATGCTGCACTTTCCTTGAAGGGAGATGTTGAGAAAACGCTCGTATGTTCCAAAATCCAAGTCCACTTCTGTTCCATCATCTAAAACGAAAACCTCGCCGTGCCTGAATGGGTTCATTGTTCCGCAGTCAACATTCAAATACCCATCGAATTTTATCGGAATTACAGAATACCCCCTGCTCTGGAGAAGTTTTGCTATGCTGGAGGTAACCATTCCCTTCCCAAGCCCCGACATTATGGAGCCCATAATTACGATGAACTTTCTTGGCATAGTAATGTATTGGGCAAATAAAATAAAAAGGTTTCTTTTAGCCTTTCTGTCGTATCAAATTTGATATTCGGATTATGTAGAGAGAAACATTTATAAATAGTTTCTCTATATACAATACTATAATTAGAAAGGAAAAATGGTCTGAAATAATAAAAGATTTTCAAGAGAAAGAGTTTCCAGAAATTTATCCTAGGGATATAGAGATTGATTTTGAGAAGCCAATACAAAGAGCTGTTTCTATAATTGGGCCAAGAAGAAGTGGATGGAAAATCTTGTTTTTGTAGAACTTTTAAGAAGAAACTTGGAAGTATCGTACTATCAAAATATAAAAAAAGAAGAAGTTGATTTTGTTATTAGAAAAGGAAAAAAACTAATGCAACTTATCCAAGTTTGTTATAGTATAGGAGATTTTATAACAAAAGAAAGAGAAATCAAACCTTTGTTTAGTGCAAGTAAAGAATTTAAATGCAATAATCTTTTGGTTATAACTAAAGAGTATGAAGCTGAAGAAAAAATAAAAGGCAAGAAAATTAAATTTATGCCATTGTGGAAATGGCTATTGGGTAAGGTGTGAAAAATGATAAAAAGGCTGAAAAATGGGAAAGAAAAAAATTAACCAAACTGTCTTTTCCTTTCCCACTCTTCAAATTTATTCCACTCTTCTAGATAAGGGTTCTTATTCTTAAAACGACCCATCCGGAGGTCGTTATTCCTATTTTCAAGCGCCTTTTCAACTTTTTCCACACCAAATCTATCAATCAATCGATCTATTCTTTTTTCATTCATATTTAAAAACTGAGAGTAACAATAGATTACTCCAAATTTTCTTACATTGTCATTGCTCATATCCTCTCACCTCTATTTGTTTTTGTTCGTGTTGTTCTGAAAACATTTATAAATTCGCCGTTTATTAGTTCGACAATTGCCAGAGTAAGCTTTATTTAAATCTTTCTCATGAGTATTTTCGATGGCAGTAAAATACGAACCAGCAAAAGATATTCAGGAGATGCTTGATGATGTTTTGGATGTTTTGGAATGGAGGCATCTTATTGGTCCGAGAATAATCTGCATCCGCAGCAGGGGGGCAAAATCGAGGGCATACGCGCGGATATGGGCCTTTCCTAAAATATGGCAGGTTGCACTTGACCTCTCTGCTCCTTTTTATGTTATAGAATTTTTAAGCGAAAATTTCGACTCTTTGAGCGAAAAAAACAAGATAAAAACAATCATTCACGAAATCCTCCACATTCCAAAGAGTTTTGGCGGCGGTCTGCTGAGCCATAAACAGGGAAAAATAAACAGAAGAACAGAAGTGGAACTTTTCAATGAATATAAAAAGAAGGGAGGGCTATTTGGTTAGAACTTCACAGCCATCCACATTAACAAGAACAGTATGCTCAAACTGCGCAACAATCCCATTCCCTGCCTCTTTTAGAACAGGGTAGGTTTTTAGCATTCCCTTTTCCACCATCTCCCTTATAGTTGCATTAACAATTAATTTTGATTTGAACTCTTTGTGAAGCCATCTCTCAGCAAAAGGGAGCAGCCCATAGTTATCCAGAATATGTGTTAGAACTTTCCTTCCCTGCCTCATTCTAACATTCCCGGGTGCATGCAAACTGAATATTCTTACTTCGTCTGTATCGTTTACATATCCCTTTCCATTTGTTGCAAATGGCTCTATTGCAAAAATATCACCCTCCTTAAATTCATACGGGTCTGGGGTTTTTAGATTCGGAATCTCCACGCCTGCATGAAGAAGCCCTTTCTCTATTTTGTGGCCTGTTAGGTTTGCAATCGGTTTAAACCCAAACTCCTTTATCGTGCTTTCTATAACCCCCCCAACCTCCCCAACCTTTACGCCTGGTTTTATTGTTTGGGTCGCTTTTTCTAATGCTGTTTTGCTCGCCTCAAGAAGTTTTTCATTTTTTCCAGACAAGTCCATAGTCGTTGCAGAATCCCCTATGCAATCGTTAACTCTTACCCCAATATCTATTTTAACAACCGCCCCATCAGGAACAGTTTCTTTCTCATTCATATCGGGCGTATAATGGGCAGCAGTGCTGTTTATGCCTATGTTAACCGGAAATGCGAGCTTCGCGCCCTCCTCAGCGATCATCTTTTCTGCAGTTTCAGCTATGTCCAGCAAACTTTCTCCGGGCATCACCAGCTTTTCTGCCTCCTTAAGCACTTTTGCGGTTATTTTTCCAGCCTGCCTGAAATCTGAAATATC
>JBAMLP010000042.1:0-5002 GCA_039793475.1 Candidatus Micrarchaeales archaeon
AAAAATTCTCAAAGCCCCGAAGCCAAAGGCGGCTGTGGTCGAGGTTGGGGACATTGTTGAGATAACATCAGGTCCTTTCAAGGGGGAGAAGGCGAAGGTTACAAAAGTAGAAGAAGACAAGGATGAATACACGGTCCTGCCTCTGGAAGTTGCGATTGCGATGCCTGTGAGAGTAAAAGGAAAGCACATTAAAGTTTATAGAAAAAAAGAGGATGTAGAAGCACTCATCTAGCGATTTCTGCTTTTCTGTTTCTCACTTTTTCCGCTGACCAGCCAGGTATATAGTGTGCGTCGGGAACGGTATGGATATTCCCTCCTTTTTAAACTCTTTGTATATGTTTTTGAGTATATTGCTCGCTACCGCAAGCCTCTTTGTATAATCTTTTACTGAAAAACCTATTCTAAAAACAATCGCAAAATTATCAAACCTATTTACCATAACAGAAGGTTCAACTGAGAGATCCATGTTTTTGTCAAACTTCTGTGTTTCTTTAATTGCTTTTAGTATAACCCTTTCAACCTTATCGAGGTCGCTTCCATAGGCAACGCCAATTTCAATCGTATGTTTTGTCGGTTCGGTAGGACCAGAAAAGTTTACTATAGTCTGCTCTGTGAGCACTTTGTTCGGTAAGACGACGAGTCTGTTGTCCCATGTAACAAGCCTTGTGCTTCTCCACCCAACCTCCTCAACATATCCTTCCTCTCCTCCAACTTTTATGTAATCCCCTGTTCTTATGGGCCTATCAGCAAGAAGGTGTAAACCGGCGAAGAAATTCGCAAGGGTATCCTGCAACGCCAGACCAACAGCAAGCCCTGCAATACCCAAACCGGCCAATGCGGGGGTGATGTCAATTCCTAGGTAGCTTAAGGCAATGAGCACGGCAACAACGAGTAGTGTTATGCGGACGATATTTCTTATCAGGGGCATGTACTCCTCGTCAAACTTCGCTTCTGTCTTCGGCGCAATCTCCTCCTCATACCATTCGAGAATGGTGTCAACAACCCTCATCAGCGCATAGCCAGCGGTGAGTATTGTAAGCACTGTGAAAGCAGTCGTCAGCGAAACGCTGAAAATAAATATCTCCCCGTAAACGAGCCATATTGAAATGTAGGCTGAGAGTAGTATTATGAAAAACTGGAGAGTACTGCTTAGACGCGCAAGGATTGTGTCGTCAAGTTTCGTTTTTGTTCTCTCCGTGAGTTTCTTGAACAGCGCCACGAATGTCGCGAGCAGTATGTTAAGAATACTCCACCCCGCCGCGAACAGGGCGATGGCTGCTGTTATCTGCCCACCTGGGAGGGAAAGAAAAAAATCCATGAATGCTACCATGAAGAAAAACTCAACAGAACATTTTAAAAATGTTTTAACCTTTACAGGTTGGGGGTGCTATGTACGAAGAAATAAAGAAAACAGATAGTAGGGCTTATGAAATTTTGATGAATGAATTGAAAAGACAGCAGGAAACACTCGGGCTGATCGCGAGCGAAAACTATGCAAGCAGAGCAGTGATGGAGGCAAGCGGATGCATAATGACAAATAAATATTCCGAGGGATATCCGGGAAAAAGGTATTACGCAGGAAACAGGTATATTGATGAGATGGAAATTTTGGCAATAGAGAGGGCGAAAAAACTTTTTGGTGCTGAACATGTAAACGTTCAGCCGCATGCAGGAGCAACCGCGAATTTTGCTGCATACCTTGCATTCCTCCAGCCTGGAGATAAAATAATGGGGCTCGCGCTGGACCATGGCGGCCATCTAACACATGGGTATAAGGTAAGCTTTTCTGGAAAATGGTTTGTTCCCGCTCCGTATTATTTGAACAAAGAAACAGAGATGCTGGATTATGACATGATAAGAAAAAGGGCTGTTGAAGAAAAGCCAAAGCTCATAATAGCCGGCTACAGCGCTTATCCGCGGATCATAGAGTGGAAGGCTTTTAGGGAAATAGCAGATGAGGTTGGAGCATATTTTATGGCTGACATTGCACACATAGCAGGTCTTGTTTCTGGTGGGGTCCATCCCTCTCCTGTTCCCTATGCTGATGTTGTAACAACAACAACGCATAAAACACTTAGAGGGCCAAGGGGTGCCATCATACTAACAAAAGAAAAGTATGCAAAGCAGGTGGACAGTGCGGTCTTTCCAGGAACGCAGGGAGGACCTCTGGAAAATGCAATAGCGGCAAAAGCAGTATGTTTTGAGGAAGCCCTTAAACCGGAGTTTAGGGAGTATGCAAGGAGAATAGTTGAAAATGCAAAGACAATGGCTGACGAGTTTGCTGGTTTGGGATACAGGATCGTAAGCGGAGGAACGGACAACCATCTCATACTCATTGATTTGAGAAACAAAAATCTTACCGGTGCTGATGCGCAGGTTGCACTAGAAAAGGCAGATATCATCCTGAACAAAAATGGGATTCCATACGACCCTCTTCCACCCATGAAAACCAGCGGAATAAGGATAGGGACGCCAATGGTGACAACAAGGGGGATGGGGAAGGACGAGATGAGAGAGATTGCAAACATGATACACAAGGTTCTTTCAAACATAGGGGATGAGAGCGTTTGCGCAAAGGTGAAAGAGGCCGTGCATGCACTAACTGGAAAATTCCCAATATATGCATAGTTTTTAAACAGTTCTTTACAAAATTGAAAATATGGTGTATATTATGAAGGAGGTAATAGTTGTTGCAAGGAATGAGATAGGCACACTGGAAAGCATGGCAGGAGCTTTGGGCGCGAGTGGGATAAACATAGAAACAATTACCGCATATGCAAGGGAGCCGAAGGAAGCGGTTTTCAGAATCATCACAACCGACCCTGCGACAACAAAAAAAATCCTTTCTAGAGTCCCGCACGTAAAAAATGTGGAGGAAAGCGAGATAATCGTTGTAAAAATGCCAAACAGGCCAGGGGAACTTGCCAAAATAACGAAAAAACTTGCGAAAAACGGCGTGGACTTGGAGAGCGTTTATATACTAAGCAAAGAGAAGGAATACACAGAAGTTGCATTAAAGCCTGTTAACGAGAGTTTTGAAAAAGCAAAGAAAGTTCTAGGGGTTTAGTTTATTCTTCCTTCTTTTTTGTATTCTTCTATTTTTTTGTCAAGTTCATCTATCCTTGCCCTTTCCTGCTTTCCTGAATTCCTGAACCTTATCGTCACGGTTTCATCCTCTAGAGTTTGATAGTCTACTGTTATTGCGTACGGGATTCCTATCTCGTCCGCCCTCGCGTACCTCTTTCCTATACTCCCGCTTTCCTGGTAGTGAACATTGAGATTTTTCCTCAACCCTTCAGCAACCTCTTCTGCTTTTTCAGCCAAGCCGTCTTTTTTCATCAGCGGAAAAACTGCGGCATGATATGGCGCAACCTCAGGCCTGAAATCGAACCATTCCCAGTCCTTCTCCTCGCTTTTTTCCCTGAAATTGTGCTCAAGCAGGCAGAAAAACAACCTGTCCACGCCCATGGAAACTTCAAATACATGCGGGATAACTCTTTTATTGTTTGAAACAACCTCCATTTTCTGCTTGCTGAACTTCTCGTGCTGGCTCAGATCATAGTTTGTCCTGTACGCGTTTCCGGAAATTTCAACAATCCCGTAGGATGTTTCAACCTCCAAATCAACATTTGATTTTGAGTAATGGGGCGTTTCATTCTCAAGGAGATGCCTGAACCATATTTTTTCTGGGTTAAGGCCTGCGCGGACATAGTAAAGCCATTGTTTTACAAGGAAGTAAGCCATTATTTCGTTTGCATATCCTTCTTCTACAATCTCTTTTGCTGTCATCAATTCGGGTTTCCCTTTCTTTTTCTGCTTTTCCCTTGTAAGGAAGCGGATTTTTTCTTTTTTTATTTTCTCGAACCCTTCAATCTTTTGCTCATCCGGGTCGAAGAAATACTCCAGCTCCATCTGTGTGAATTCCCTCAGCCTCACGAGCGCCTTCCTCGGGCTTATTTCGTTCCTAAAACTTTTTCCTATCTGCGCAACCGCGAGCGGAAGCTTTGTTCCATGGTTTCTGAAAATCCTCAGAAAGGAGGTGAAAATTCCCTGGGCTGTCTCTGGCCTGAGATATCCTTTTTCCCCATCCACGCCGATTTGGGTGGAAAACATCAGATTCGAAAAGAAGGGTTTTGATAAGGTACCGCCGCAGGAAGGGCATTTTATGTCGTTGTCGAAAATGAGCTTTTCCAAACCCTGCAACTTTCCGTCCCACTTTACGCCCAGCTTTTCTTCGACAAGATGGTCAGCCCTTGCTTTCTTGTGGCATTTCTGGCATTCCACGACCGGGTCTGTGAACTCATCAACATGGCCAGATGCTTTGAAAACAATTTCTGGATTAACTGCTACAGTTTCAACCTCAAAAAAGCCCTCTTCCCGCACAAACATTTCTCTCCATAAATTTTCCAAATTGTTTTTTATCAGCTTGCCCGTTGGTCCGTAGTCGTAAAAACCAGACTGGGCTCCGTAGATTTCGTTGCTCGGAAAGAAAAAGCTCCTCGTAAGCGCAAGCTCCATGATTCTTTCGTAGAGTTTCATAGTTATTGTTTTTGGAATTAGGTTTAAAAGTATTTACATATCATCTGAAAATTCTCGGCAGCCGTTCCGCGATGGTTTCGAGTTCGTTCACAACTTCCTTCGCTCTGTATTTTTTCAATTTCTCAACAAGGTTTTCGTTTTCGAGCATAGTGGTTGTTATTGGAATGGAAATGCCGTCAACGGTTTTCGCGTCTTTCATGTGAAGCGAGCCGAGGGGTATCCTGCACAGCTTGCCCGAGGGTGTTTGCGAGGGGTCTATGCTCACTGTGTTTGGAAGCTTTTCATGGCCTACGGAAACTTTGAACTTAACCTGCCCACTAACCTCTTTTACCCATCTTCCCGTGAAACTCGATTCTGGTTCATCCTTTGAGTATCTAAAATATTTTTCATAGAAAGAGTTTGGTTTTGGTTTATCCAGAAAAAGAAAAACATGAAAGGAGTTGCCGGTCCAGTAAACGAATGG
>JBAMLP010000042.1:5012-13758 GCA_039793475.1 Candidatus Micrarchaeales archaeon
CGAATGGCTCTCTGCTTCCGATTACTTTTTCAAGCTCCCTATCCTCTTCGATAGCACGAACAAAAAGCCTCGCAACCTCTTGCGCCTGTTCAGCTGAAACATCACTCCCCCTGTCAAGGTCAAAAAATATCCTGTCTATTGGTCTGTTCGGATGCTCGCCGTTGGTTGCGTAGAAGAAATCCGCAAATTTTCTTGGAACAAAATACTCCCAAACCTTTTTCTGGGCATCTGTCAGCTCTTCCTTCGCAGAGGAAAAATCTTTCTTTGCTCTGGTTTCAAGAAATTCAATGGTTATTGCATTCACAAATTCATCTATGAAAAGCGGTTCAAGCTTCGACCCTCTTTTTATGAGATAGGGAATGTTGCCGGAAGGCAGCCATATCTTGCTTCCCAGCTCCTTTCCATTCAGATATTTTTTCAGTTTTTCACCTACAATTCCGTAGAGGAGAAGAACATCCGTCTGCCCGAACGGCGCGAGTATTTTTTCTTGGTTTTTCTTGGCAAAGCTCAGCAGGGATGCCATGGTTTATGTATCAGTACTAAAATTTATAAACTTCGTTGCGCACTCAAAAATCCATTAAACTTTTTTGTTTTTTGGTTTCGCTGCCTGTTTTTCCCAAAACGAGTTCTCCAAAAACCCCATCGTACCCAGGCATCCATTTCACTTCTCCATTATTTACTCTTATTATCGCGTCCGCAATTTCAGGAGAGGTTGCGAGTTTTATCGCATCCTCCTTTGCTTCATATACATTGAACTCATTTCCAAAATACTGAATGATTTTGTCGCATGCTTCCTGCACTAAACGGGAGGTTTCGGGTTTTTTCAGCGCTTTAGAGACTATAGTCTGCAAAGGGACTATGTGTTGGAATGGAACCGCGTTTTCCGGCTTGAACCCGTACTTTCTGTCAGCAAGTTCATATACCCTATGTAGAACCCCTATTGTAAGGGTACGCCTGCACACAGGGCATATGTTCTTATTTTTCATAGCCTCTTCTGGATGCATCACAACCCCGCAATTTCTGTGCCCATCGTAGTGATACTTTCCCTCTTCAGGATAGAATTCGTATGTTTTTACAAAACCTTTCCGCGTTTTTATTGCGTTTACTATTCCCGTGTAGCTCATTTCGCAGTCAAAAACATTCGCCTCCCTCCCGAGTTTTTGCGGGCTGTGGCAGTCGCTGTTGCTCACCAAAGAATATTTGTCTATTCTTGAAACCATCCAGTTCATCATAGGGTCGCTGCTCAAACCAGTTTCCAGCGCGATTATTCTTTCTGTTTTTCCATCGAACGCCTCCTCAACAGAATCAAACCCTGTTTTTGAGCCGAAAACTCCGAACCAAGGGGTCCAGGCATGCGCCGGTATGAGGTAAACATCTTTCAGTTTTGAAACAACATCCGCAAGCTCTGCTAAGCTCATTTTCAGCACGGGCCTGCCGTCCTCGCTCAGGTTTCCGAATTTTTTCACCTCATCGTTGAACTGCTCGACAAGTTCGAATGAAGGAGCGAGAACAACCGTGTGAACTTTTCTTATTTTTCCTGCTTCAAAAATGTTGCTCACTTCTGCGGTTAGGATGAATTTCGTTCCCTCGTATTCGAACAGCCCATTTTCCAAAGCGAACATTTTTCCTTTCAGTTCTTTGAGCCATTTCGGATGGGTGAAATCACCAGTGCCAAGAACCGCCATTCCCTTTATTCCCGCCCATTTCGAGTAGCCGTCAAGGTCTGCATTTATGCTCGTTGCCCTGGAATACTTTGAGTGAATGTGTAAATCAGCGATGAACATGGTCGGATTAGACAGGAAAAACATTTAAAACATAATTGGAGAAATTCACGCATGTTCAACCCTGAGGAAGCGGTAAAGGAATCGGTTGCGGAGATAAGGAAGAAAGTCGGGAAAAGGAAGGCGATGATTGCAGTAAGCGGAGGAGTGGATTCCATGACCGCTGCTGTACTGGCGAAGAAAGCAGGCATAAATTTCGAAAGCTTTTTTGTGGATACTGGTTTTTTGAGAAAGAACGAGGATAGGAGAGTGAAGGAGGCTTGCAAAAAAGTAAAGATTCCGCTTAAGATGATAGATGCGCGGGAGGAGTTTCTTTCTGCTCTTGATGGAGTTGGCGACCCTGAGGAGAAAAGGAAAAAAATAGGCGAGCTGTTCATAAGGGTTTTTGAAAAGGAGGCGAAAAACTCAGGTGCAGAGGTTTTGATTCAGGGGACGATTGCTCCGGATTGGATAGAAAGCGGAGGAATGGGAAGGGACACTATAAAGAGCCATCATAATGTTGGCGGCCTGCCCAAGGGAATGAAAATGGAGCTTTGCGAGCCACTGAGAGAGTACTATAAACATGAGGTAAGGCAGATTGCAAAGCTTCTTGGGCTTCCTGTTTATGTTTATGAAAGGCAACCCTTTCCAGGTCCTGGGCTGGCTGTGCGGGTAGTTGGGGAGATTACGAGAGAGAAAGTTGAAATTGTGCGAGAAGCTTGCGCTATTGTTGAGGAAGAAATAGACAAAGCTGTAAAGGAAGGAAAGATGGAGAGGCCATGGCAGTATTTCGCAGCAATCCTGCCAGTAAAAACAGTAGGGGTGGCAGGAGACGAAAGGATATATAGATGGACTGTGGTTGTAAGGGCTGTTCAAAGTTTGGATGGAATGACCGCTAATTTTGTTCATCTGCCAAAAGAGGTTGAGAACGCGATCTCAACAAGAATAACGAATGAAATAAGGGCTGTTGGAAGAGTTGTTTATGATATAACGAATAAACCGCCTGGAACGATAGAATATGAGTAAAATAGCTATCTTGTCTTTTTTGGTACGATATCTTCAATTGCAGTAAGAAGGTTAGGCACAGCTTCTTTTATATTAACATTTGTAAGGTATATACTTTTGGAGAGCCTTGCTGTGGATTCAATTGCTTTTATGGTTGTGTCTGTCTTTATGGCTTCCTGCACCTGCTTTGTCTGCGGTATTCTTGACATGGTTTCTTTTGGGTCTGTGGTTTTTCTGCCAAGTTCGTATATTCTCTGCTCTACTGTTTTCTCTTCTTTCTCACGCTTTTCCTCTTCGCGTCTTTGCTCGAATGCTTGTCCAACCATTGTTACCACACTATTTTTTATGGAGCGAAGGTTTTATATACCTTCCAATCTTCTACCACCTTTAACCTTCCAAGCCTTCGCCAACATTTATAAAAAGAATGGAAAAATTTATAAGCATGACAGAAATGGCTACTATTCTCGATTTGGTTGAGAAGAAGAAATATGGAGAAGCAGCCACTTTGCTGGATGAGGTTCTTATAAAGCAAAAAACACCCGAGCTTTACTACCTGCGCGGCATAATTTCTATGCGTTTAAAAAATTACGATTATGCAATTGAATGCCTAGAAAAGGCGATGGCTGATGGCGGAGATAAAAAGGAAATTTTTAGAGCGATGGCGTCTGCTTACATAGAGCAGGGAAAATTCTTGCAGGCAAAGGAGCACTTAGAGCAGATAGATAAAAAAGATGTGGATGCTTATTTTCTCCTTGCGATCTCGAGCATATTCCTGAACGACCCTATTAGCGCAAAGGAATACATGAACCTCGCGTATCTGAAGGATAGGGAAAGAACAAAGGAGCTGCTTGAACATTTCTATTCCATATTTATAAGGCCAAACCCAGAGCTTACCGAAAAAGAGAAGGAATTTTTGTGGGAGAAGATAAGGAGCATAAGATGATGGTAGCCCCGCCCGGATTTCCAAACCTTTTCCGATGAAACGCTTTTCGCGAAGCGAAAATGGTTCTTCGAACCGGGGTCAGAGGATCCAAAGTCCCCTATCCTTGGCCGCTAGACGACGGGGCTTGAGTAGTTTGATGGACAAAAAGATTTAAAAAAAGGTTTGTGCAAAACATCTACATGCCAAGACAATTAAGGAAACAAAAAGGCCATCCCCAAATAGGTAGTCTTTTTCCCAACATAGAACCAAAAATAGAGGAGGATAAAAAGCAAAACATTGGTTTTTGGAAGCAGATTATTCTTTATAGAAATAGAAATCTGATAGAAAAATACCCGGAGTATAAAAAAGAAAAAAAGATATGGATGATTCTGAAAAATGTTTGGGTTGGTTTCAGTGCAACCTACGAGCCTTTTGAGTATAACAAAAAGATTGAGAAAAATAGATGGAGATTTTTGTTTGAGTTGTTGGGATATGAAAAGAGAAACGACTATGAGAGGTTAAAGAAAAGTTGGGAGAATTTAGGTGATTTTAGAAAAACAATAATTTTTGCATGTAGCGCTGGAAAAGAAACGCACGAGGATTTTCTTGCTTGGGTTATTTGGAAAAGACTAGATGGCGTGAAAAGAATGGAAAATGATTCAATGCCCTGGATGCTAAACAACGCGGTACAAGCTCTGCTAAAGATAATGCTTAGTAAAGAATACTACCAAGAAAGTATAAAAGAATCAGTCAGATGGGAAATAAAGAAAAGAGCCAAAGATATAGAAGAAACAGGCATGTATAAGAGTCCGTATCTGAGAAATGCGATAGAAAGAGCCATTCATGCGGAATTTTGTGGTTTTCTAAGAGAACTTTGCTTTACTTCACAGGATATCGAAAAAGTTATGAAAAGAGTTGGGAGGGTGTATGGCGAGTTGCTGGATAAAAAAATAATACCAAAGTGGATAAAAAACAACAAAGAGCTCATTGATGGATCGATCAATACTGCCTTGCAACATACACAAAATGTTTAGCGGTTTTTCCGCAAACAACGCACTTTTTGTTCTTCGGCTTTTCTTGATTAGGGAATTTTACCCCTCTTACTTCTGCATGCATGCTCTCTTTTATTTTTTCATAGCATCCCTTTCCATCCATTTCTATTGAGCAGAAAGGAACTTTCACAAAACCACCGAGCTCGAGCTTCTTTTCTATGTCCTTCATTGTTTCTGCTTCATGCATCAGGGAATCGAACCTATTCTTCGCTTTGTTTTTCATGTCTGAAAACATTTTCTCTGCGGTTTTTTCAACCGCGGCCTTCAAATTTCTCAAATCAATAGTTTGCTTTTCCCTTGTATCCCGCCTTACAAGAACAATTTTTCCGCTCTCCACTTCTCTCTCTCCTATTTCTATTCTCATCGGAACCCCTTTCATCTCCCAGTAATTGTACTTGAAGCCTGGTGTTTTATCCGAAGTATCGTAATGTACGCGCAGGCCTTCAAGAGAGGAAACTACTTTCTTAGCATACTCATCAATCTTCTTTTTGTTATCGGATTTGTATATGGGCACGATAACAACCTGCGTGGGTGCGAAATTGAAGGGAAGAACTAGCCCTTTCTCGTCTCCATGGACGCTTATGAGCGCGGCGTATATCCTGCTTATACCAGGCCCGTAGCAGGTCTGCCAAACAAATTTTTCCTTTCCATCCTCATCCATGTACCTTATGTTGAAAACCTTTGAAAAGTTCTGGCCAAGGAAATGCGTGGAAGCAATCTGGAGAACCTTGCCATCTGGCATTATGGTGTCGGCGGCATATGTGCGGTCCGCACCTGCGAACTTGTCCCACTGGGGCCTTTGAAAAACAGCGAATGGGATTCCAAGCTTTTCCCACAAAACCTTTCTCCCAATTTCAACATCCTTTTTAACCTGCTCCATCGCCTCCTCTGGAGTTGGGTAGGCATCGTGCGTTTCTATCCACATTATCTCCCTCACGCGGATAAATGGACGCGTTGCTTTTGTTTCATACCTCCACACCGTTCCGCTCTGGTAGATTTTCACTGGCAGGTCCTTTCTTCCTTGTATCCACAGAGCAAAAAGAGGGTAGATGGCAGTTTCGGAAGTTGGGCGCAGGGCAAGTCTTTCCTCAAGCTGATTGAATCCTGCCTTACTGACCCAAAAAACCTCGCCTTCAAAACCTTTCACATGTTCCTCCTCAACTTTAAGGTTGCTTTCTGGGATGAGAATCGGAAACTGCGTCGGCATCTGGCCGTCTTTCTCAAGCTCACCCTCGTAGGCATCATAGATCAGTTTAATTGTTTTCATCGCCCACGGTAGTACAACCAAAAAACCTTTTACGTTGTAGCGCAGGTCGACTAGCTCAGCATCCTTCAAGATGTTTGTGTACCATTCTGAAAATTCCATTTCAGCCACCATTGTGGTAAAGCATGGATGCGATGGATAGCGGGTCCAGGAAGTCGCTGAGGTTCGCGACGGTTGCGCGTATGATGAAGCTCACTGATATGAGGACTGCAGCTATGAATAGGGCAACCGCAACATTCCCGCTCGCTATCTCCTCAAACTCCCCTATCTCGGGCGTAATCCTGTTCACAACGCGGAGGGCGATGTAGATTGCAACAACTGCAAGGAGAACGCTTATGAAAAGTTTTATCACATTAAGAACAACAATCAGAACCATCACGGTCGGCGTGGATTCTGGGTTGAATGCTGAAACTATCTGCGCAACCCCGCTTTCTATTACCATCGATATGGAAAAAATGAATGCGGCAACATAGACCGCAACTGCAAGATTTCCCTTTCTGAGTTCCCTTACCTCATGTATCCCTTTTGTAAACCTGTCCAGAAGGTTCATTGCAAAATAGATAGAACCCGCAGCAAAAATAATCCCAACAATCAGCTGAACCAACGCAAAGAGTATGTTCATCCACAGCATGTTATCACCATTGTAAAATTCAGAGGAAAATATTAAAATGCTTTCATTGGAAAGAAATCTATGAAATATAATGTTGATATAAAGAAGGTTAGAGGAATACAGAGATGGATAAACAGCAGGATAGGTGGAATGCTGAAGGGCCATTATGGAGGAATTTTCAGAATAGGGAAAGAACTGTATGCTATGCATACGGATGGGGTTGGAACAAAGGTTATTGTTGCACAGGAGATGAATAAATTCGATACGGTGGGGATTGATGCGGTTGCGATGAACGCAAACGACCTGATATGCGTTGGGGCAAGGCCTCTTTATGGCGTTGACTATCTAGCGCTCGCTGAGGAGGACGAGTGGCTGGTAAAGGAAATAATAACGGGCTTGCTCAAAGGTGCTGAAGAAGCGGAGATGGAAATTGTTGGTGGAGAGACGGCGATAATGCCGGATGTAATAAAGGGAGGGCAGAAACCGTTTGACCTTGCAGTTACCGCATTCGGAAAAGTTGAGGACCTTATCACGGGTGAAAAAATAAGGCCAGGAAACGTTGCAGTAGGATTTGAAAGCTCAGGCCTGCACAGCAACGGGTATACTCTTGCGCGAAAGGTCCTGGATGTGAATGTGTGGGGAAAGGAGATGCTCAAACCCACAAAAATTTATGTGAAGCCGATTATGGAAATTGTTGAGAAAAAACTTGCGAACGGAATTGCGCACATAACCGGCGGAGCGTACAGCAAACTCCTTCGCTTGGGAAGGGGTTTTGAGATAGATGCGATTGAAGCGCCGGAAATATTCATGGAGATATACAGGAAGGTTGGGAGCTGGAGGGAGATGTACAGGACATTCAACATGGGGGTTGGGATGGTTGTGGTCGCAGATGAGAGGGATGCTGAAAAAGTGGTTGGGATAGCAAAAAAGCACAAAATCAAAGCGCACATCATAGGAAGAGCAATAGTAAAGAAAGCGGTTTATGTAAACGTAGAGAGAGAAAGGATAAGAGTGGATTTTGAGGGAGTGGGATGAGAAAAATTATTTTTTTATTTGTTATTTTATGTCTCAGTTTTTCTCTTACGCTTGATGAGTATATCTACAACCACCTTTATGATAATGAAACATACGAGGTCGAAGAGGCGGCTTATAACCTAAGGTACTATTACATTGTAATCATAGATGGGAATCTTTCCAATTCATTTGTTGTGTATTACGAAGAGGATTTTCACACTGTAGAGAATGCAAGCATGATAGCAAACATTCTCCAGAATTATTATTCCAGCAAGATGAACAGTAGTGAGATGGAGCAGTTCAGGAACGAACTACTGACAAAAATAGATGCGTTTGATAAAAGCAGGAAGAGCGAAAAAGAATGTGTTGAGTATTTTAAACACTGTTCAAGCTTGGAAAGCTGCAGGGGTGCTGCGGTGTACAGAAACCAGAGCGAGAGGTACGCGGAATCAATCCTCAACCTCACCTCAAACTCAAAAAGGGTGGATGAGCTCATCGTCCCGTTTGCATACACACCTGAAAATTTTGAACAGATGCTCTCAGCGGTTATGGAAGTTAACATCCTTTCCCAAAGGAATACAAAAAATTCCCTTGTGCTGGAAGGGGTGTGCGGGCCATTTGAATATAACACCGAAGCTCTTATAGAGGCAAGGAAGATGCTTGAGGAGAAGAAAGCAGTAATGGAGGGCTTAAGCAAGATAAACGAAACAAGTGAAGAGATGGCCGAGCAGGGAGAAAAAAGGGAGCTTATTCCTCCAAAAATAGTTGATGGGAAAAAAGAGGTAAAAAAAGCGCAGTTCGAAACAACAGGTCCTCTCTTCAAGGATGAGGGGATTACGATAACTTTCAGAAGTGGAGTTGAAAGAATACCTGATGAAAAAATAACGCTCACCTATCCTTCAGGAAATAAAATAGCGATGAGAACAGATTATGCAGGAGAGATAAAAATAAAACTGAGCGAGGCAGGAACATATTTTCTTGAAGCTGAAAACTACGTGCTGGAAAAAAACAGTTTTGAAGTTGTGGTAAGACCAGAACAAAATTACGATATAGTAATATACGCGCTCATTGCTTTTGTTTTTATCGCTTACTTGATGTATCACTTTATTCTAAGGTATC
>JBAMLP010000042.1:13858-18797 GCA_039793475.1 Candidatus Micrarchaeales archaeon
TAGTTGATTTCGGAAAAATGAATGTGCATTTTTTTCGTGTAGCCGGGAATCTCCTATACACACTCATTGCTTTTGTTTTTATCGCTTACTTGATGTATCACTTTATTCTAAGGTATCGTAAAACTTCATCATCCTGACTGCATCAAACTCTATTTTCGGGCTTTCGCTTACGATCATCGCAGAGTAGCCGTTGTTTTTTATCACCTTAAGCATGGGCCGGTAATCTGGCTCGTATTTTGTCCCAAGAGGAAGATGACTTTTTTCCCCGGCTTCGCTATAGTTGATTTCGGAAAAATGAATGTGCATTTTTTTCGTGTAGCCGGGAATCTCCTTTTCGAGAAGGTCGAAAACCTTTATGTAGTCCTCTTCTTTTTTGAATTTTACATTCTGCTCTCTTGCAAGCATGTGCGCAAAATCTATAACAGGCCAGACCCTCTCAACATGCTGCGAGAGCTTTATAACCTCATCCAACCCGCCGAACTGGCTCTTTTTGCCCACTGTTTCCGCTCCAAGCAGGACATTTTTTGTTTTTTGCTTTATTCTTTCAACAACCTCGCTCAGCAAACCCTTTGCAATCTTGTACGCCTCTTCCTTACTGAATTTTCCATAGAACCCCGGATGAAAAACTGTGATATAGCCACCGCACGCTTCGGTGATGACCGCGGACTGCTCTAAATTCCTGAATGTAGTTGTTTTCTTATCACTGTTGCAGAAATTTATGAAATAGGGTGCGTGTGAGCTTAGTTTTATGTTTAATTCTTGCGCCGTTTCCCTTATCTCCTCAGCCTTTTTCATATTCAGTTTTACTCCCTGAACAAATTCCATCTCCATAGAATTCAGACCAAGCTCTGCCGTGCATCTCACCCCTCCAAGGGTGCTCCTGTCCCTGCACTGGATTGGAACACCGGCCGGTGCGAAAAATACTTGGGGTTTCATTTGCCAGCGCATGGTTATTCTTTCTCCATTACTATTAAAAATTCTTCTTTTTCTTTTTTTACTGTGGTGCTATGAGAATCCTTACCATCCACAGTGATTACATAGAAATAGAAACAAAGAGCAAGGCAATAAAGAGTGCGGAGGAGGGGATAAAGGAGCTGAAGGAGAAGGAATGCCTTGTTGTTTTTACTTCTGTGGAAAGAGGGGATAGTGTAAAGATAGCTAGTGCGTATGCTGAGGAGGTTGAGAAAGTAGCTGAGCAGGTTAAAACAAAAAACATCGTCCTCTACCCTTATGTCCATCTAACCTCAAACCCTGCAAGCCCTTCGGTTGCAATCGAGGTTTTGCACGAGGGCGAAAAACTGCTGAAAGAGAAAGGGTATTCTGTGAAGCATGCGCCTTTTGGATGGTATAAAGCATTTACTCTAAAGGCAAAGGGCCATCCTTTGAGCGAACTGAGCAGGGAAATAAGGGAAGTTGCGGGAAAGAAGGGAGAAAAGGAGGAAGTAAGCGAATCTTTGAAAAAAGAAAAAGAGATGAAAAGCAGGTTCTACATAATGGATGTGAAGGGCGAGCTGATTCCTGTTGAAAAATTCAACTACGCAAAGCACGAAAATTTGAGAAAATTCATGAAATACGAGACGGAAAAGGTAAGGGCGTATGAAAAAACTCCGCCGCACATAAAGATAATGCAGGAGCACGAACTCGTGGATTATGAGCCAGGAACAGACCCCGGAAATTTCAGGTGGTATCCGAAGGGGAGGCTGGTGAAAAAACTGCTTGAGAGATGGATTACTGATTTCTGCGTTGGGTATGGAGCGATGGAAGTGGAAACGCCACTCATGTATGATTACGAGCATCCTGCGCTCAAAAAATACCTGAACAGGTTTCCTGCGAGGCAGTATGTGGTGAAGAGCGAGGAAAAAGAATATTTTTTGAGGTTTGCTGCATGCTTTGGCCAGTTTTTGATGGAACACGACATGATAATAAGCTATAAGCATCTGCCTTTGAAGATGTATGAACTCACGAGATACAGCTTCAGAAGGGAGCAGAGCGGAGAGCTTGCCGGACTTAAGAGGCTCAGGGCGTTCACCATGCCGGATATGCATACCCTTACTGCGAGCATGGAACAGGCGAAGGAAGAGTTTGAAAAGCAGTTAGAAAAGGGGATGGAGTGGCTGAAAAGCGTTGGCCTGCTTGAAGAAGTTGAACTCGGGTTTAGGGTTGTGAATGAATTTTATGAAAAAAACAAGGAATGGTATAAAAAACTTGTGAAAAGGATTGGAAAACCGATCCTGATTGAAATGTTTGAAGAGAGATATGCATATTTCATAACAAAATTTGAGTTCAATTTCGTTGATTCGATGGAAAAGGCGAGTGCGCTTACAACAGTACAGATTGATGTAGAGAACGCAGAAACCTATGATATAAGTTATGTTGATGAGAACGGAGAAAAGAAAAGGCCATTAATCTTGCATGCGAGCTTGAGCGGAAGTTTGGAAAGGGTTGTGTATGCTCTGCTTGAGAAACAGGCGATGAGAATGCAGAAAGGCGAGAAGGCGATGCTTCCCGTATGGCTTTCCCCGACGCAACTCAGGATGATTCCCGTAAGCAAAAGGCATCTTGCGTACGTTAAAAAAGTTGCAAAAGAGCTTGATGGAAAAAATGTGCGGTATGATATAGATGATAGGGAGGAAACTCTAAGTAAAAAAATAAGGAGCGCTGAGAGGGAGTGGGTTCCCTACGTTGCTGTTGTCGGAGACAAGGAGATGGAAAGTGGGAAACTCGCAGTGACAGTAAGGGAAAGCGGAGAGAAAAAAGAGATGGATGTTAAAAAAATAGTAGAAGAGATAGAAAAAGCGAACGAAAACAAGCCTTTTGAAAACCTAACCCTTCCTGTTATGATGAGCAAAAGGCCCATATTTCGGCAGGCCCTCTAATATGTCAAGGCTTGACGGGCGATTACGAGATAGCGAAAAAAACAAAGCATTTAAAAAAATTCTTATCTAAAATTAGAGTGATGATAACTTATTCTGTCCTGAGAGATATTGAGCGACAGGAGCTAACGCAGGCATCCCTAGCCCCCCTGCCAGAAGACTTTTACGAGAAGGCAAAGAACTATGCGATGGAGCTTGAGGTGAAAATAAACAGTGGAGGGGTGATGGTGCTTAGGGAGTATGATAATGTAAAGCGAATAATAAAGAGAATAATAGAAAAAAGGGGGGAGAAGGTCGTGCTCCTGGCAGTGAGGGGGATAGAGAGCGAAAACCTCACGAAAGAGGAGAAGGATCTTTTCTATTCAATAAAGGAAAGGATGGAGGAGTACAGAAGAAATTTCAGTGTGGGGGAGACGGAAAGCGTTAAAAAGGACAGGGTAAAGAAGATAAGGATGATCAAGAAGGTTGAAGCATACACCGCACCAGATGGAAACGTCTACGGGCCTTTCAGGGAGCGTGAAGAGGTGGTGCTTCCATCAGAAGAAGCGAATACTTTGCTAAGGGCGAAGTTGGCCGAAGAGGTGATTGCATGAAGGTTCCTAAAGAAATGAGAACATACTGCCCACACTGCAAAAAACATGCGGTACACACTGTTAAAATAGCGAGCAAGGGAAAAGCGCGTAGTCTTTCTTTCGGCACGCTGAAACACAAGAAAAAGCTCATGGGACACGGAGGAAAGAGGGCAGGAGAAAAAACCGTTAAAAAACAAGGAAAAAGGCAGAAGTTGATACTCACCTGCCCGGAATGCAAAAAATCCCATGAGAAGGTTGTGGGGACGAGAACAAAAAAGAAAGCAGAGATAAAGAGGTGAAACGATGAGCAGATTTATAAAAGTCAGGTGTAAGGAGTGCAGCGGTGAGCAGGTTACATTTACACATTCAACAATGCAGGTGAAATGCCTGAAATGTGGTGCCATTCTAATGGAACCGATGGGTGGAAAGGGGGTTCTGGTCGGCGGAGAGGTTGTTGAAGAATATGACTGAACTTCCTGAAGAGAATGAGCTTGTAGTTGCAAGGGTAAAAAAAATACTTGACTATGGGGCATTCTGCGAACTCACGGAGTACAAAATGGATGGATTCCTTCACCTAAGCGAGGTAGCGCCAAGGTGGATAAAAAACATTCATGAATTTATTTCTGAAGGCCAAAGGCTTGTTCTTAAGGTAATAAGGGTGGACAGGGCGAAGGGCCAGGTTGATGTCTCCCTAAAGAGAGTGAGTGAAGAGGAGAAGAGAAAAAAGCTTGAAGCATACAACAGGGAGTCAAGGGCAAGAAAGATTATTCAGGTCGCACTGGACCAGGCGAAAGCAGACGCGGATGTGCAGAAAATAGCAGAAGAGGTGGAGAGAAAATATGGCTCGCTCAACAATTTTCTCGTAAGCATTCTTGAGGATGGTAGGAAGGCTTTTGAGGGCATAGCCTTTCCGAAAAAGGCGCAGGGTATCATGGTGGATATAGTGAAAAAGAGCGTAAAGAAGCCAGTAGCAAGGGTGAAGGTGGCATTCACCCTGAAAGTGTACGAAAGCAATGGGATTGAGGTTATAAGGAATGCGCTCGAAAACGCAGAGAAATTTGGCGAGATAAAATACTTGGGGGCGCCGAGCTACTCCATCACTGTTGTTGATGAAGACTTCAAAAAGGCGAACAGAAAGGTGCAGGAAGCGATGGAAGCGATCGAAAACTACATAAAGGGAAAGGATGTGGAATTCACCTGGGAGAAGGTGAAGAAGTGAGATACATGAGAAAATGCGCAGTGTGCGGCGCATACACTCTGAGCGAAATTCACTGCGGAAAAAAAACCGAGAGTCCCCACCCAGCACCTTTTAAACCTTCGGATAGATACGCAAAATACAGGAGGAAGGAAAAGGGATTAGAATGAAGGAGACAACGATCATTGAGAGGAAAAAAATAAAATTGAAGAACGGCGTGCTCATCACAGGCCTGCCAGGCATAGGGCTTGTTGGAAGGGTTGCGTGCAGGTATATTGTAAAAAAACTTAGGACTGAAA
>JBAMLP010000042.1:18807-22455 GCA_039793475.1 Candidatus Micrarchaeales archaeon
AATTGCTGACCTCTACTCACCCTATTTTCCGCACCAGGTGCTGATGAACAAAAAGGGCGGGATGAGAATGCTGAAGAATTCTTTCTACATGGTAAAAGGGAGCAAAAGGCCTTTTGTTGTGATGATTGGGGATGTGCAGGCGCTCATTCCAGAAGGCCAGTACGAAGTGGCTGGCATGGTTGTTGAGTATGCAAAAAGAATTGGGATAAACGAAATAATAACAATAGGTGGGTACAGCACAGGGAGGCTGACAGAGACGAAGAGGGTTTTCGGAGCTGCGAACAACAAAAAAATGATTGAAAAGTTTAAAAAGATGGGAGTGATTTTCGGTGAGGCGAAAGGCTCGATAATCGGAATTGCTGGCCTTCTGCCGGCGCTTGCTGGTCTGAACAGAGTAGACGGAATATGCCTGATGGGAGAGACGCACGGAGGGTATGTGGATGCCGCGAGCGCAAAAAAGGTTGTCGAACTCCTTTCTAAATACCTCGACTTCAAGATAAACTTGGAGGAACTTGAAAAGGTTGCTAAAGAGGGAGAGGTCGCGATAAAGCAGATTGAAGAGGAAGTGAAGAAATACATGGGTGGAGAGCAGAAGGAGATTTCGTATATAAGATAATGTTTAAAATATTGCTGACAAAATTATATGGGGGTGTTTTAATGAGAGGACAACTGTCTGCTGAGATGATAATACTGCTGGCTGTTGTGCTCGCGATCGTTGCGATTGCCGCGAACTATCTTTTGCATACCGCACAACAAAGCGGTGAGGCTGCACAGAACAAAACGACCCAGATAACGGGCGCGATGGAAAAGACATGCATCACCGACGCTGACTGCAAAAGTGGCAAGTGCGTACAGGGGATGTGCACCGGTTAGGAAAAAATTATGAAAGGCCAAGCGACGATAGAGTATTTGCTGATTACTTTGATTGCCCTAACCTTATTGTCGTTTTCATTGCACGCACTCATAAACGCGAACACCGCACAACAAATAGGCTACCAGAAAGCCCTGTTTCTTTCCGATGCAACCGACCTGGCGCATGCGATGAGTGAAGTCTGCGTACTCGGGGACGGAAACAGCAGAAAAATACAGCTAAAAAGTGAAATAGAAATAAGCGGAAGCGGGAAGATGGTCACGATCCGGCAGGGAGGAGGCGGGAACAGCACGAGCAGTGAAGAGCTGCCATGCACTATTTCCTCATCCGGAACTTTCTCAGGGGCTGTGTATGTTAAGAATGAGGGTGGAAGCATAGTGGTGGAAGAATGATAGAGTGGAAAAAGGAGTTTTACTGCTCTGATGCTGAAGAAACGACCAAACTCATCAGCGGATTCTTTGGCGAGAACAGAAAGGGCACTGTTGTTCTGTCTTTTTACGAAGCACTTTTTCTTTCTGAAATGAGGAATTTTGAAATTTTTAAGAATGGGAAGAAGGTTTCGATTGAGAAGATGTTTGAGGAGGCCGCAAATAGAGGAGTGCTTGCAAAGTATTTTGCGTTTAGGGACTGGAGGAATAGGGGGCTTGTTGCCATTCCTGAAAAGGAGAAAAAAGTTGGAAGAGAGAGGGTCGTGAAAACATACAGGAGCAGAAGAGCCGAAGAAATAAAAGTGAGGTTAAAGGGCAGATTTGATGCGGAGAATTTTTTTATCTCCTGCGATGATTATGCGGCGGGCAGGGAGCTCTACATGACCCAGTGGTTCGGCCAGCTTGGTATGTACAAAATCTCCCATCTCGGAAAAAATTATGCTCTCGACAGCTATGAGGCGCTTTATCTGTGGAAAAAAAATATTTTGGATGTTGACGGAAAAAAAATACTTTCTGAAGGCGAAAGAAGAATACCCTATTTTAAGGATATATACAGAATCTATGAAGAATGGAGGGAGAGAGGGTATGTCGTAAAGACAGGCTTCAAGTTCGGGAGTCATTTCAGGATATACATGCCCGGAGTAAACCCCTCACAGGAGAAGGGGTGGATCCACTCAAAGCATGTCCTTCATGTATTCCCGAGAAAAGCCGCGCTGCTAGCTTCTGACTGGAGCAGGGCGATAAGGGTCGCGCACGGGGTCAAGAAAACATTTATACTGGCAATCCCAAAGGAGATGAAAAAACCTAAGAAAATAAAGCCAGATTTTATGCTCTACCACCGTGCTGGCAATGTAGCAACAAACCCAAAAACTGGTGAACCAAAGTTCTATCTTTTTGCACTTTCAGAGGATTCTGTGATTACCGGTGATTTTCTTTACAGTGCACTGGAGAAATGCAGGGAGGATGGTGTTGAGCTTCTCCTTGCTATTGTGGATAGGGAAAGCAGTGTAACCTATTATGATATAAAGAGGATAGAGCTTGAAAATGGAAAAAACAGTTATTTTGAAATAGAGTGGCTGCAACCGTAAGCGTCGGGGAAATATGGTAGGTACGGGTAGCCCTGTGTGTTAGAAACATTTAAAAACCTTTTAACAGAATTCTAGAATGGTGGTCATATGGCAAAATACCTGCTCGCGAGACAGCTTTCGGGAAAAAGGGTAATCACGAACGATGGGGAGGAATTCGGGAGGGTTATTGATATAAACATAAATGAGCTTTCTGGAAAAATAGAGGAACTCATCGTTGAGCCAAACCCAGATAATATGCTCGCTGAAAGGATGAGAAAAGAAGATGGAAATGTTCTTGTGCCGTATGAAACCGTCATGGCCATCGGCGATTATGTAATAATCGAGAAAAGAGCGATGATATCCTAATCATGCTTTGCGGAATAGATGAAGCAGGAAGGGGCCCTGTGATAGGGCCGCTGGTTGTATGCTTAGCTAAATGTTCGGAGAGGCACGAAAAAAAACTTAATTCTCTCTGCCAGAAGGACTCAAAACAGCTTACTCCTGATGAAAGGGAAAAAATTCTTAAGGAGCTTGAAAAATTCTGCGATTTTTTTGTTGAGATAATTCCGGCTGAAAGAATAAACAAACTGATGGATGAAATGAGCCTGAATGATATCGAAGCCCGAGCAATGGCTGAACTCATGAAGAAGGCGAGATGCCCGAATGTGATAATAGACATGCCTGATAGGTATGAGTGGGTTTTCCGGAGAAGGATGGAAAGGTTTGGAATTTTCAAATTTGAGGCAGAACACAAAGCAGATGAAAATTTTCCCATTGTTGCAGCAGCGAGCATATGTGCGAAAGTTGTTCGGGATAGGGAGGTGGAAAAACTGCATGCGATTGTTGGGGATTTTGGGTCTGGCTATCCTTCGGATGAAAAAACAGTTGAGTTTTTGAGGAGTAAGGAAAATCTGAAAAAAGCATCAAAATACATAAGGAAAAAATGGAAAACCTTGGAAAATGTACTGCAAATGAAACTGGCTTTTGAATAAAAACATTACATTGGCGGTATTTTCTTATCCATCTTGGCAGCAAATTCTCCGGTAATGGCGAATGTTCTTGAAATAGTTTTATCATCTTTCTTGTAACTAATTGTAATTGGCCGTAGATGCTTAAAATTTTCTTCAGACGCATAAAAATTTGCATTTTTATCACTAGTACCAACTATTATAGTGCCGCCGTAACTCACATGTGGTTGCTGAAGGAGATAATTCGCCAAAATCTGTTTTGCAGAATTCATGTCAGAAGCTTTGACTGTAACTTTCACTTTTCCTAAGTTAAA
>JBAMLP010000043.1:0-19338 GCA_039793475.1 Candidatus Micrarchaeales archaeon
CCATTTTAGCTGAACATCAGTGCACGGCGGGTTGAGGAAATAGTTGAAAACATCCTCTATGTATGGCTCGAATTTATGCTTGTATTTTTCGCCTACAAATTCCAAAATTTTTTTCAGCTGTTTTTGTTCCTTTACTATTTTAAGAGCTGTCTTTGGCCCGACTCCTTTTACCCCTTCGTTAAAGTCAGTTCCAACAAGAATTCCTATGGCAACTAGCTGTTCCTGGTTTATTCCGCTAGTGTTAAGGAGCTCATCAAGCGAGACCTGTTCTGGATAGACGATTACATACTGGTCTTTTCTTGGCAACTTTCTTTTTCCGGTAATAGAAAGGTTTCTTATGAGAAGTGGGGAGCCGAAAAGAAGGGAATCATAATCCTGAGAAGCAGATGCGTAAACAATTCCTTTTTTTGCCATGCATGCTGCCTGCGCCTCGCCTTCCCCTGGCGCTTCTATGTAGGAGATGCCCATGGCGGAGAGGAGTTCCTTGCTTTCCGCAACCATCTCATCAGTAAGTTTTGAGGTTGCCTGCGCGTATGTTTTCGCCCTCTCCTCTTCAAGAGCGAGCGCCTTCTCCCATTTTTCCTTTGCCTCCTCCTTTGCCTTTCTCCTTTTCTCTATTGTTTTCTCCTTGAACTTCGGTGGCTTGCCATCGAAAACATAAACTGGTTTTATGCCGTTTTCAACAATCCTCTCGGTCCTGTAGAGTAAACCTGAAAGATGGCTCGTGATATTTCCAGAGAAATCCATGAGCGGCATTCCGTCCGGCTGCCTTATGGAAGCAAGGAACTGGTAGAGAACATTGTAGGCATCTATAGCAATTTTTTTGCCTGCCAAGCTTTCCAGGGTTATTTCATGCTTTTCCACAATCCCTGAAAGGTCGACTCCCATGCTCTCACTTCTCCTCTTCAACAAAATCCTCGAGCGTCAGCTCCTCCTTTTTCCTTTTCTCTGTTTTTTCGAGTATCACTTCTGTTGTTTTTTCTATCAGCTTCACCCCGAGCGCCTTCTCAAGCTTCCTTGCTGTTTTCAATGTGGGCCTCATCCTCTCCCTTTCTATGTGCTCAAGGTAGCTCTCAGTTTCGTTAAGTTTTTTTGCAAGCTCCTCCCTGCTCATTCCCTTTCCCTCCCTTGCCTTCCTCACAATCTCCCCATAGCCCTCAACAATATCCTCTTCGGTCCTTCCGGTCTCCACGACCTTCCCTCCCTTCTCTACTCTTTCCTCAGGTTTTTTGTGGAGAATTTTCGCGCCCTTCGCGCAGACAGCGCAGGCGTTCATGGTTGCACCTTCTATGATAACGGTGAATTTTGCCTCCCTTTCTCCGCATATCTCGCACATCTCCCTTCTCTTTGGAATAAAAACTAATTAATCAGAAAAGCATTTATAATGTTTCGTAGAATTTTCCTCCTTATGAGAAAGCTTATCATACTCTTTACAATAGCGATTTTCTACATAATATTGAACATTGACATCCCGGGAACTGTAAAATTTTTCGCCGCTGTTCTAGAACTCGGAGTTGTTGGGGAATGGTTGAGGAAGGAGTACAAACTAGACGGGGAGTACGGGCTTTTTCTGCTCAGGAGCAGGAAGGGGATAAGCAAAATAAATGAGGTTGCACTCAGGCATGAAAAAATACTGAAAATTTTCGCGGATGTTTCGGTGGCTGTTGCTTTTGGCCTGGCCTCGTTTTTTATCATAAGATGGAGGCCGGTAAAGGAAAGGGCCGCGATTGTTTTCACGGCTATGTTTGTGATGTTTTTTGCTTCGCTCGTGGTTGCCTCCTTTGCCCTCCCTGTGATAACTTCAATGATAGGTATAGCTGGCGTGAGCGAAACGATCGGTGGGGAGGTGAACTGGGCGTATCCCACGATGCTCCTCTTTACAGGGTTTACTGGCTTTATTTCCTACTCGCTCATAGCGCATGGAGTTGAGGTTGTCTCCGCAGTATACAGCATAATCATAAGCGGAGTGCAGGAGGAGGTGTACGAGGGAGCAACCCTTCTTCTCCCAGGGATAAATCTCCCTTTTCTTGAAGGGGTTTTTGCGCTAGCGCTCATACTCATTGTCCATGAGGGGTCGCACGCCCTGCTTACAAGAATTGCGAGGGTGAGGCTGATGAGCTCTGGGCTTGTTTTCTTCGGTTTCATACCGGTCGGTGCTTTTGTTGAGCCTGATGAGAAGCATCTTGCGCAGAGAAGCGTGAAGGAGCAGGAGAGGGTGCTGGCTGCTGGGACCGGTGCAAATTTCTTCGCGAGCATTGTTCTGCTTGTGGTTTTTCTTTTGTTTATGTTGGCGGCAACTCCTTTTGCTGAGAAGGGTTTTTGGGCTTTGGGATTTCTTCAGTTCATGTACAATTTTTTGGGACTTGCGTTTGCGCTCAATTATGCAGTAGCGGTCGTAAATCTTCTTCCGATTCCTTTCTTTGATGGGTATAGGATGGTGGAACTGGTTGTCGGGAAGAAGATTGCCCAGCCGCTTTCAATCCTCCTTTTGGTTGCTCTCGTTGTGAACCTCTTGCCTGCTTTGTTCTAGTTCAATTTGTGTAGATGTCAGAGATGACATACCCACCCGCCATCTATTACAAGAACAATTCCAGTAACATAGGAAGCCTCATCGCTTGCCAGATAGAGAGCTCCGTATGCAATATCCTCTGGCTTTCCTACTCTTTTCATGAGAATCGTGGCAAGGTAGGCTTCAAGGAGTTTTTTGTCTGCAATTATATCTTTTGTCATTGCGCTTTCTATCAAACCCGGAGCGATTGCATTTACACGGATTCCGAAGGGGGCGAGCTCCTGGGCTGCTGATTTTGTAAAATTTACAATAGCTCCTTTTGAAGCGCCATAGTGTGTAGCGTTACCTATCCCACGAATACCAGCAACGCTCGCGATGTTTATTATTGCTCCTTTTTTCTGTTTTTTCATCTGCACAGAAGCGTACTTTGTCCCGAAGAAAACACCGTTTAGATTCACGGCCATTAATCTATTCCAGTCCTGCTCTGTTATTTCTTCTAATTTCTTTGGAAAATATATTCCTGCGTTGTTCACCATTATATCTAGTTTTCCAAATCTCTTTACTGTTTTTTCCACAAGCGCGTTAACCTCGTTTTCTTTTGAAACATCGCAGGAAACTGCGAATGTTTCGCCGAATTTTGAGAGCTCCTCGGCTGTTTTTTTGCAGTGCTCGTGGTTATCAGAGCTTATGACTACTTTTGCACCTGCCTTCAAAAAAATAGTTGCAATCCCTTTTCCAATACCAGAAGTCGCGCCGGTAACAATCGCCACCCTATCTTTTAGAGAAAACATATAATCACCAGGAAGTAAGTGAAAGTAAGTATTTAAAATATTAACCACAAATAAAAAACATGAGAGTCGCTATTTCTGGATTCGGAAGAATAGGCAAAGGGTTGGTCAGGGCGCTTTTTGACTCTGGAGTGATAAACGAGATAGACCTTGTTGCGATAAACACCAGGAGCGCTGTGGAGATGCACGCCCATCTGCTCAAATACGATAGCGTTTATGGGAAATGGAATGGAAGCGTTGAGGTGAAAGGCGGAGACCTGATGGTTAATGGAAAAAGAATAAAATGGATAAACGAAACATACCCAGAGAATCTTCCGTGGAAGGAGTTGAAAGTTGATGTTGTGGTTGAGGCGAGCGGTGAGTTCAGGAAAAGGGAGGACGCCGAGAAGCACATAAAAGCGGGCGCGAAAAAGGTTGTGATTTCCGCTCCTGGAAAAGGGGTGGATGTTACGATAGTACCTGGGGTAAATGATGGCGCATACAAAAAGGAGCATAAAATCATTTCTATGGCCTCCTGCACAACGAACAGCCTGGCACCGGTTGTGAAAGTTCTGCATGAAAAATTCGGAATTGAGAGGGGGTTCATAACAACCATTCATGCGTATACAAGCGACCAGAATTTATTGGATGGGAGCCATAAGAAGGATATAAGGAGGGCGAGGGCTGCTGCAGTGAACATCATTCCGACAAGCACGGGTGCTGCGAAAGCAATAGGCGAAATATTCCCTGAATTGAACGGAAAACTGGATGGAATCGCGATGAGGGTTCCGGTTGCGGACGGAAGCATTACTGATTGTAGTTTTGTTTTGAAAAAAGAGGTAAGCAGAGAGGAGGTGAACGGAGCACTGAGAAAGGCAAGCGAGGGCGAGCTGAAAGGTGTTCTTTTTTATACTGAAGAGCCGATCGTTTCCAGTGATATAATTCGAATGCCTTATGCTGGAATTGTTGATGGACAGCTTACGCAGGCAAAGGAAAATCTTGTGAAGGTATTCTCGTGGTATGATAACGAGTATGGGTATGCTTTCAGGCTTGCGAAATTCTTAGGGTGGATGAAAAAACATGGCTAGGAGAAATAGGAGGACGCCCAGGCATATTGCGATTATTCCAGATGGAAACCGACGCTGGAGCAGGAAGCATAAGATAAGCCTGGAGAAAACTTACGAAAAGGGAATAATGAAGATAGGCGATGTCGCGAAGTGGTGCAGGAAGCACAGGATAAAAATGCTGACGATGTGGGGGTTCAGCACAGAGAATTTCCAGAGGGAGAGAGCGGAGGTTGATAAGCTTTTTGTACTTTTCAAAAAATTTCTTTTTGAAGGACTGGAGAGGATGAATAAGGAGAGGAGGAAGGAGAAGAATGAAGTGAGGATAAGGTTCTTTGGGCGGATACACCTCCTTCCTGATGAGGTGCAGATGATGATGCGTGAGGTTGAAAAAAGAACAGAAAAAAACAAGCCGTACCAGCTGAACCTTCTCCTTGCTTACGGTGGGCATGCCGAAATCGTGGATGGGGTGAACAGGGTGATAAGGGAAGGAGTGAGAAATGTTGATGAGGAGAGCTTCAGAAAATTCCTGCCCACGGGCGATATCCCACCACCTGATTTGATAATAAGGACTAGTGGCGAGAAAAGACTTTCTGGGTTTCTGCCATGGCAATCCGCATACAGCGAGTTCTATTTCTGCAACGCGCTCTGGCCAGATTTCAGCAGGAAGGAATTTGAGGCCGCGCTTAAGGATTATGCCAAAAGAAAGCGAAAGTTTGGTAGATAGTTGCAATTCCTGTAAGACGGGAAAAGTTTAAATATTTGAACTGCGTAAATTAATTGCTGGTGGTTTGATGGGTAAAAAAAAGGCTAGTAAAAAAAATAGACCCACAAGATCGAGCAAGCTTCGCTTGAAACTTTCGCAAAAGCCTGCGAGAGGTATGAAGAAAGTTAGTAAGAAGAAAACTGTGAAGATAAAGAAGAAAATTTACAATGATGAGGAAAGAAGAAGGATGGCGCCAGTAATAGAGATCCTGAAAAAGCCAGAGGTCAGAAAGCTGTTTATAGATGCGGGTGGGGAAAACGCGATGGAAATTGTAAGGCTGCTCACGCAGTACGGGGAGGATGAAAAGATAGCTGAGAAACTGAGTGTGAAAGTAAGCGATGTGAGGTCTGTGCTCAATAAATTCCACAATGAGGGGATAGTAAGCTACGAGAGAACGAAGGATGAGGAGACTGGATGGTACTACTACAACTGGAAGCTTAATATGGAGAGGCTGAACAGCTGGATACAGGAAAGGATGAACGCGAGTAGGGAGTTTGTTCTCGCGAAAATGCATGAGGGGGAATACTATTTCTGCCCCAAATGCAATGATATAGCAATGCTCATGAAATTTGAGGATGCGGCGGATTACAACTTCAAATGCCCGAAATGCAGCACTACAATGGAGCTTCTTGACGAGGAAAAAGTCGATAAGCTGATAAAAAATGAAAGTTCAAGAGATTAACGCCTATCTTGTTCCGGTGAATAATGGAAAGGTTCTAGTTCTGAAAAGGGATACAGAATGCTGGGAGTTTCCAGGTGGGAGGATAGAGTTCGGAGAGATGCCTGAGATCACAGCAGTAAGGGAGTGTATGGAGGAAACAGGCCTAAAAGCAAGGGACCTTGTTCTTCTGACAGTGACATCGGCAGTGTATGAAAAAGGTGGGGATACGAAGCATTCTGTGTATGTTGTGTTTGCTGGGCGTGTTGATTCTCAGGAGATAAAACTTTCGGGCGAGCATGTTGAGGCAAAATGGGTGAATATAGCTGAACTGGAGTTTATGAACCTCTGCTTTAACGCGCGGGATGTCCCTTATTTCATAAGAGAAAAAAACATAACTTAGGGAGTGGTTTGCTTTTGCACCCATTTTTCAAAAAGAGCATTTGCGTAGCAATCGAATTTTATTATCGCAGGAAGTTCATAGGGATGGATTTTTTCTATCTCTTTTCTCAACTTGTTTTCGTTTTTTTCGCTTGTTTTGAAAATTGCAACGGATTCCTTGGTGCTTTCTTTTTTTCCTTTCCACTCGTAGATGCTTTCGCATGCAAAAATGTTCACGCAGGCAATAAGCTTTTTTCTTAGAAGGTGCTGGGCCGCCTTTTTCGCCTCTCTTCTGTTCGGGAATGGGACATATAGTATTACCATCTATTCACCCCAGTATGTAAGTTCTTCAAAAACATTAATTTTATTCCCCCCGTACCATTCGAGTGCTTCCATGAGCGGTTTGTTTTCCAGAGGGGTTCTCTGTTTTTTTCCATCTGAAAATCTTCTTAATGCTTCTGCCCTTGCTTTTAATTTTTCTTCGGTTGGCGGGGCTGGTTGGCCAGGGCCACCGACGCAACCGTATGGGCAGAACATTATCTCTATGAAATTGAAGTCCTTTATTCTTGGGAGAAGGGAGGGGAAGTTTACGATTCCGTGCAGGACCGCGGTTTTCAGCTTTATTTTTCCTACTGCAAAATTATATTCCCTTATTGCTTCGTTTTTTCTGAAGAAGAGGAGTTCGCTTTCCTCTCCCATGAGCTTGGCCATCGTGGTGATGAATGCCTCGCTTACCCCACCAGTAACCCCGAAGATAGTCCCATCTTTTGAACTTATTGGAAGGAATTTCGAAAACTCTCCGTCCTTCATGTTTTTTATATCCAAACCCTTGCTCTTCGCCCATTGGCCGAGCTCCTGAGCGGTTATGACATAATCGACATATTTCAAACCCGACCTCATTCTGTATTTTGTCTCGAGTTTTTTTATCGTGCATGGCATTACACCTATTGAAATCATATCCTTTGGCTTCACGCCCATTTTATCCGCGAGGTATGTTTTCGTTACAAAACCGGTTGCCATCATAGGAGAAACGATGCTTCCTATGTAGCATAGGAGAGCTTTGTGGTTTGATTTGCAGTACTCCCGCCATCCTACACAGCATGAGTTGAGCAGGGGTTTGAAAGCGAGTTTTGTTTTCACGAAAAATTTCGCCTCTTCTAATGTTATCAGGTCGGCACCGATTGGGGTGTCTATAACCTCATGAAAACCTAGTGTTTTGAGAAGAGAAATTGTTTTTGCGGTTAGCTCTGTTCCGGGAGGAAGGCCTAAATCTTCTCCTATGGAAAACCGCACCGCGGGCGCGAGCTGGCCGACCAGAATCTTCCCTTCCTTTTTCTCCCTTTCAAGCGCTGAGAACAAGGCATGGCCATATAGCATGTTTTTCAGTGGAATGGAACGATTTAAAAAATTAGTTTTTTACCTAATTTTTTCCAAACCGATTTATTTTTATATTTAGAAGTAAAAATATGCTCATGGCTGAGGAGGTAATAGTGGATAGGGAGCTTCTGAGGGCTATAGGTGCTGATACGAGAATAAGAATACTTAAGTCCCTTTATGAAAGAAGGAAAACGCAGAGCGAGCTTGCTGCCCAGATGAAAATCTCAGCACCAACCGTTCTCGAGCATGTTGAAAAGCTGGAAAAAGCAGGGTTGGTGAAAAGAATAGAGGAGGGGAGGAAGTGGAAGTACTACGAGCTCACGCAGAAGGGAAGGAAGCTCATTTCACCTGAAAGAAAGCCTATTACTGCAGTAATAATGCTTATTGTTGGTTTGCTGCTTATAGGATACGCGTTTTTTGTTTTTCCATACCCTGCAGAAGAGGAGAACGCAGGGGTTGTGTTGAATAAAATGGAAGGCCAGCAGGGAGGGGAATTTGGGGTTGCAAAAGCATTCACGGAAGAACAACCCGCCATTGAGGAAACCCATGACAATGGTTTTGTTCAAATGATGCTTGCTTTCGCTGGGCTGGTGCTGCTTATTGCCGGCTCGCTGAATTTGAGAAAAAGTTCGAAGTTGTAGCTGAGGAAAGAATGGTTGGTGGTCTTTGCTGATTCATCGTTTCAGAAATTCTAGGCATTTCTCAGCTTCTTTTTTGACTTTCAAAACATTTTCATCTTGGTTGACCAGAAGAATTTCTTTACATAAATTTATTATTTCTGTATATTTTGATGAGTGATACCTAACCTCATCAGGCATCGAAAGAGCGTAAAGCTGATGGTATTCTGGAGCGTATCGTATTTTGCTCGCAAGTTTAGGGTGTGTAGCTTGTATTGCCTGAGTTAGCTCTTCAAACCTGTCCTCGGGCGGCAGGATACTTTCTAACACATCTGTTATTGGTTCTTTTTGAAACGCTCCATGTCTGGAAGCAATTTCTTTAACTTCATCGTTGTTAAGTTTGATGGCGGCTTCTCTAACATATTTTCTAAACAGCGATGGCCTGCTGATGTAGTCTACCGCGTGTTCTAAAGCGTTTCTTCCAAGAAAAATCGTTGTTTGCGACCTATTTCTTGGAATCTGTATAACAGGAATGCTGGCCAGAATGCGCTTAAGAATTCTTAAATCTTCTTCTACTCCCATCGAATGCATTTTGATGGAAACCTTTTAAATTTCTTGCGCATAAAAAAAATTGTGAGATATAAGATAAACAAATGGTTTGTCTCGTATGAAATTCCTGGGGAATGGATAGATGAATTCGAATCCCTCGCGTTCTCAATGAAGCTTAAGATGGAGGTTAGGTACAGGTATGTACGGGGGTCTGCGCAATGGAAAAACTTGGATAGGGTGTTTTTCTACGATGGTGAGAAAAGGAGTGAGGGGAACACGAAGGCGAAAATCATAAATAAGGAAAACGGAAGGTATGAGTTGGTTATTTTTGATGAAAAAATCGATGAGAAGTGGAATGAGCGGAGAAATAAATAAGTTATTAAACATTGTGCACAATAGCGTAAAGCATGTTTACTTTGCCTTCTAAAATCGGGAAAAAGGAACACGACCTGCTTATTGCCGGAGGTGGGCCAGCAGGCCTTACAGCAGCCATCTACGCGGCGAGAGCTGGTTTGGATGTGCTTGTTGTTGAGAAAGGAGTTTTTGGGGGCCAGATAGCGAATACAAGCATTGTCGAAAATTACCCTGGGATAGAAAACATACGCGGGACCGAACTTGCGGAAAAATTAGCGGAGCATGCGAAAAAAGCAGGTGCAGAATTGAAGAATTTCGTTGAAGTGAAAAATGCAAAAAAAGTTGGTGAAAAGATAGTGCTCGAGACCAGTGTTGGGGAATTGATGGCGAAGGCACTGGTAATAGCGACTGGTGAAAAAGAAAAAAAGCTTGGGGTTCGCGGAGAAGAGGAGCTTAAGGGGAAGGGAGTGAGTTACTGTGCAACATGCGACGGCCCGTTCTTTAAGAATAAAGAAGTAATAGTGGTGGGCGGCGGAAACTCGGCTGTTGATGAGGGAATATATCTTACGAATTTTGCAAAAAAAGTTTATATTGTTTACAGAAAAGGGAGGGAGAACCTAAGGGCTGAAAAGGCTTTGTTGGATAGGGCGTTTACAAATAAAAGGATTGAGTTTATTTTTAATACGGAAATTAAGGGGATAGAAGGCGAGGGAAAGGTTGAGGGGGTTGTGCTTTTTAACAACAAAACAGGTAAAACTGAGAGGATGAAAATCGATGGGGTTTTTATTTATATAGGGATGGAGCCGAACAGCGATCCTTTCAAAAAAATAGTAAAAACAGATGAGCATGGGTATATACTAACTGATGAAAACCTGATGGCGGGCGATGGGGTTTTTGCGGCGGGCGATGTGAGAAAAAATAATATAAAACAGGTTGTGTGGGCTGCTGGGGAGGGAGCTCTGGCTGCGGTTTCTGCATATAGGTATATAGAAAAACTCAGCCGATGATGATATCTATATCTTTCTCTCCATGGAATGATGGCGGGCGGTATGACCTACCGACACTCTCTTGGAACTGGAATATGAGGGCGGTGTAGACAACGGGGTAGAGGACGAAATGGATGGCTATTCCTACAAGAGGGATAAGCCTTGCCCACCACACAATTGAGTAAACAAGGTAGAGTGGAAGAAAATCTGCTACTGATTTAAATGTCATCTTTATAGATGTCATTATTGCTTCTTTAATGTTAAAATCCCTAAGAGCGATTGCCGTGTATGAAAGGCAGAAGCCGTATTCTACTACAAAAAACAGTGGGAGATAGATGGCTGCAAGAACTATTGGAATGTATTCTGCTGAAAAGATAGAGGGATTAAGATAGTAAACACCCCCAAGGGGAGCGAGCAGAACAATGTAGATAAGCGTTTTCACAAGCGAAACACCAAAAAATTTCATTCCTCTTGCTGTGCTGTAAACCAGAAAATCTTCCAGGTCCATTCCATTGGCGAATGCGATCTGCGAGAAACCTTTCACAAGAGCGCCCTTGAAAGCAGAATAAAAATAGAAAGTCATGGCGAGCATTATGCCGATAAATGCACCAACTACGTATATTCCGTTTGATGGATTTAGATAATCGAGGGCATTTATTACAACAAGAAGAATGAAAAAAATGCCTGCGAATGCAAATAGTATCGCGCCCGTAAATATAGGCTGGAGAATCATAAGATAAAGAAATGGTATTGCTTTTTGAGAAAATAACCTGTATGCATTTTTAAGAGGTTGCATGCTAGTGTTTACTTACTAAATGTTTAAAAAGAATGGCGTTGGTGAAATAATCATGAAGATAGACTTTCATGTGCATACTATATACTCCAAAGATTCGCTAACAAAACTCGAGGATATCGCAAGAACGAGCAAAGAGAAGGGGATAATCCCTGCCATAACAGACCACAACAGCATAGAGGCAAACAAAAGGATGAAAAGGATCACAAAAGAATTCATTCCTGGCGAGGAAATACTTACTGCTCAGGGGGATGTAAACGGGCTTGATATTGAAGAAGAAGTGCCGAAAGGTATTGATGGGTATGAGGCAGTGGACAGGATAAGGGAGCAGGGAGGGGTTGTTTATCTCCCGCACATGTTCGATAGGACGAGAAAGGGCGCGCCGGAGCTCGGGAAAAGAGCAGATGTGATAGAGGTTTTGAACGGAAGGGCCTTTGAAAGGTACAATAAACTGGCGTATGAGTTTGCTGAAAAAAACAATAAATTAATGGCTGCTGGAAGCGATGCACATTTTCTTTTTGAATTTGGAAGCGTTTACACAGAGGTTGAGGAGTTTGATATTCAGAACCCTAAGAAATTGCTCAAAGCGCTTAGGAAATCAAAGGTTTTTGGCTACGGAAATCCTTTTGTAAGGCCGGCGACGAGTGTTGTGAAAACATTAAAGAAAATCTTTAAGCCCGGCCTGCCCCAGAACCCTGCTTCTCCTTGTGTATTCCTTTAGCGGAAGGCGGAGATATTTTTTTACTTCGTCAAGTGCTTCGCCTATGGTCGTGAATTTTTTCGGCTTTTGTTTAAGCGCATTCCTAACATTCTCCCTCACCTGCCAGACACCAACAGGAAGGTAGAAACCTTCGTAAACCTCCCTGAAAACAACGACCCTGCCCTGGAGTTTCATCCTTTCGAGGTATTCTAAGACTGCAAGCCGGGAAGCATAATAGCCGCCTGCCTGCTCTGCATACCTCCATCTCCCTTTCCATCCTTCGTATTCCTCTATTATTGTGTATTGTTCTGGGTTTAGGCCCCAGCTAGTTTTTGGAGCCCATGCCTCAAAATTTTCAAACTCCCATCTCCCTGGTAGGAGAAGGACAACGAACTGGTTAAAGAGGTAATAGCTTGAAAAAACAAGAATTTCATTATTCTCTTTATAGTACTTTACCTTGCGGATCAGGATTTTTCCGATTATATCATCGCTGGCCGTAATGCTCCACCTTGTTGGAACGAGCCGCTTTTCCTCACCCAAAACCCCGGCCGAAAAAATTTTTGTTATGTAGTAGTTGTCAAACCCATGAGAGAGCAACTCTGAAATCGCCTCAACAGCTTTTATTTTTTCCTCGTAAAGCGAGTAGACCTTGCGTGGTATTCTTGGGTTTTCTGCTTCTATGAGCATTCTCAGTGGAGCGGACGGGCCCATGGGCTGAACTATTGGTGAGAAATGAAGCTCAAGGGAGGGTTTTTTGGAAAAATGCGCTTCAACATCAACAGGCTTTGTGCTCATTGCTATTTCTCTGATGTTTTCTGAAATTCGTGGGGAATAAACTGAGGTGAACTTTTTTCCCCTTGCCATCGCCAAACGTGAAGAAATTATGCTTTCATAACCCAAACCAAACAACGACTTCGTTTCGGTTGTTTCGCCAATTGAAATGAGTGGGCCCGCGTTTATGTTCGGCCAGCCGGACGAGCCGACAAAAAAATCAACGCTCGGGCCGAAGAGCGTTTCGCTCAGTTTTCCGATGATTGAGTCTGCATTTAGGTTTATCTTTTCCAACAAATGAGAGGAGCGGAGCCATCTTCTGTGCTCCTCTATGCTTATCTTTGGCTGGACCATGTGGTGGTTTTGTTTAAGAGGGTTAAAATAGTTTGTGCATCCTCGCATTGTAACCATAGTTACAATAAGTCAGCGATATGTTTCATTTGTTTTTTTCCTTTTTCAAGTTCTTCTTTCCCTCTTTTTGTAATCGCATAGTATTTTCTCCTTCCCTTTATCTCACTTCTTATAAAGCCAGAGAGTTCGAGCCGCGGAAGAACTAGGTAGAGCATCACCAAGCTCGGCTCAAACCCAAACCTTTTCTTTATCTCTTTCCTGAGCGCGTATGCGTACACCGGCTTTTTTCCGGCAAGGCTTAGTATATAGAGCCAGAGGTTTTCTGAAGTGAGATGATGCTTGAGCCTTTCGGATGGTTGCATGTTAAAAAAAGAAAGCCAAGGAATAAAAACATTAACTAGATGGGTGTTATGATAATTTTTCTTCTTCTAGGTCCATCCAACTCAAGAAGCATCATCCTCTGCCATGTTCCAAGCACGAGCTTCCCGTTTTCGCATGGAATTACTGCAAAGGGTTTTACGAGAGAGGAAAGAAGATGCGCCTCTGCGTTGTTGTCTATTGAATTGTGCTTCCACTCGCCTTTTGCAAGTTCTGAATAGAATCTTTCATAGTCGTTTTTTATGTTTGGCTCGTACTCGTTTATTATTATTGCTGCGGTTGCATGTGGGACAAAAACCAGGCATGCTTTTGCAGTTTTCTCAATTTTTGCTTCAACCTCTTTGGTTATGTCAACTACTTCAATCCGCTTTTTTGTTTCAACAAAGAATTCTTTCATAAGATCACTTGTAAAGAAACCGACTATTATACACTTTCATTTTTTTCACCAAATGCTGATTTTATTGTCCGTATAATTTCATATAAACACCGTAATAAAAGCTCCACTGTTATCATGAAAACGGCTATTTTTGGTGCTATCGCTACAACAGACAACAATGATTCATCGATGCCTATGGGTACAGAGAAAAGAATGGATGGGTTAAGAATGATCGTTGCTAGGAAAACAAGTGGGATAAGCTTTCCCATCTCCATAGCAACCTCCTCATTGATGTAGGCAAGCATGCGGGTTGTTGACACCAGAACAGCAGAAACAAGCATAGCGAAGTTTATGTCATGTTCTCTTGTCAAAAAAACAACCATGCCCGCAATAAGGAATGCCCAGAGGAATACATAGATTGGAACCAGAATAAGATTTTTCACCAGAAAAGAAAACCCGAAAATTGTTTTCTTTATGATTCCAAAGGCTCCTTTTTGCTCTGTTTGATTAAAAGGTTCGACGTCTCTTTTTGCAAGCTTTCTGTAGAATAAAAATATCAAATATGTGTAGAAGGCAAGGGTAAGGGAGGAGAGAAGAAAATAGGCAAATTCGGAGGACAGGAGAAGAGACAGTGTATAATTGAAGTCCATATGCACACCTTTTCTGATTCTCTTATAAACCCGACCGGAAACCACTCACATAAAATCTGAGATTCCAGTCTGCTTTATCTTTTCATCCTCAAAAACATTTTTAATCTCTTTCCCCAAAAGTACGAGCCTCTGTTTTAGGTAATTCGGGAGCTTGAACTCATCAACGAGCCTCATGGAAATATCTAAGTACTTCTCTATCCCTCCTTTGTGTATCGTGAGAGTAAGGTTGCCACCGCATGTGAGACATTTTCCTGCAAGGGGGACGCGCCTGTATTTTTCATTGCAGTTCACGCACCTGAACTCCTGCCTCGAGAAAGAGCGAAGGTTTCCGTACAGATCCGGGATGAAGTGGCTGAGAACAAGACGCTCCATTGCGTCGTTTATGTTCACTGCGCGTATTTTTCTCATGAGCGAGACCTCTGCCTGCACCTTTTCCGGGACAGTGTTTAGTTTTACATATGTTGTTTTGAGTGGTCCGCTGGCTATGAACGAGGTTGGGTGCGTGAACTGGATCTGGGAGTACTGCTCTTCAGTCCCAAGCCTGTCCTTAACGCGTGGCATGGAAATCTCGTACGGCATTTTCATCTTCATCGCGGATTCGTAAAATTCGAGTGGATAGGAGGAAACTGTTTCCATCTCATGAACCTCATCATCAACCTCCCTCGGGTCTATGACTGTTGAAAGGACGAGGGGCGAATCCATCGTCCCTCCCCTATTGTTGCTGAGGAAGGACTTCGAAAAATTGATGAGGGCATCTAGTAGAAGCAGGACTGCGTCCTCATCACCATCCGCGTTGCGGCGCTTTGCGGCATGGAAATATGGGTGGGCATAGCAGACGTTTGCTTTTGTGAACCCGACCACCCTTCCGAGAACTCCAGCGCTTGTGTGCGGGCTCAGGCCCACGACAAGATGGCCGATGAGGTCTTCTTTTTTTCTTAAATTGTAGAACTGCTCCATCCCATAAAGCCTTATAAGCATATCATCTATGAACTTTGAAACCCTAAAGAGATATTCCGCGGCAGCTTCTGAAAGTACCACATCCTGCGGCTTTAGGGCGATGAGCTGTTCCTCGCTTTCTATGGGTTTCCCGAGATAATCCCTCAGGTAGCCTAAGGCTTTTATTTTCTGAACGCTCACGCCCAGTTCTTTTGGGGTGAAATGGGTTAAGGGAAGGTCGGTTGCATCAAACCTCGCTGTCCCGTCCCTGAAAACATACACTGAATGCTTAGCACGCAGGAAGCCTTTTTCAAGCCGCTCCGGAATTTTTTGGGAGCTCATAAGCCCTTTCACGCCCTTCAGTTCTGTCGGCATGAAATCGACTGCTTTTTTTGTATTCTCCATGAGCTTTACAATGTCGATTGAAAACCTACCAGTGTTTTTCATGTCCTTCTGCTCGACAACCGCCCTTCCACCGCACAAATGGCACTTGGTGTAGAATGTTAACTGTTTGCATTTTGTGCATCTGAGTGTAGCGATTTCTGGGTTTATGTTTTTTCCGTCTCCCCTCTCCCTCAGCATTGTGTATATCTTTGATATGCTCCTGGTCTTGTCTGATCCGGTCGGAAAAAGAACATGTGGCGAGCCCTCCATCTTCCTCTCCTTAGCCTTTTCCGGCCTTCCCATCCTAGCGCCTATAAAAGTCCCTCCCTTGTCCCTGATTTCAATCCCGCATGCATTCGAAAGAATTTTCAGAACATCTTCTTCTTTTGAAATTCCTTTCAGTTTGCCGAGCGTGAAAAGAAGCGCACGGGCTGTGTCGCCCTCAATCACCACCTTGCCTTCCCTCAGCTTGTGCTCTGCCCCAATCCTTTCTAGGTATCTTTTCTCGGTTGAGTTTTCAACAACAAAAGTTTCATTTTTTTCGAATTTCCCAGATGAAAGCCATTTTGAAAGCGCAATTAACTCCTCTCCGTTCAAGTCCGTCCAGTAAAAAAGATAGTCCGGATGGAGAGGAAGGGTGTGTCTTTTTGAGAACTCTATCGCCTCCTCAACCGAGGAGAATTTTTTTGGCTCTATTCCTTTTGCTTTCGCTTCTTCTGCCCACCACTCCGCGCAATAGCCTGGAGGAAGAAGAGGGGTGTTTGATTTTAGAAAATCCCCAACAGAGCAAAGAATGTCTCCGAGGAAAAGTATTTCCTTGACTTCATGTTTTATTTTTTCCGCGTTTTCTATTGTCTTTACTCTTACAACATCGCCGTTGTTCAGAAGAACGATGGGTGGTTCTATGCTTTCGTTTGCTGCAACAACAGCTCCTTTCCCAGGCCTTTCGAGCTTGAGCTGGGTTCCGTATGCGAGGAAGTCGTCTAGAAGAACCATCGCTGCGGGATGGATGCTCTTTGCCATTATTCCGTTCGTCCTGCTTTTCCCATAGCGTAGCCTGAACCCTCCTTTAGCCATGGGGTAGGAAAAAACTGGCCTTCCCGCGACAAGCCCCTCCAAATAATCTGGGTTAGGCTTTATTTCAGTCCTCTTCTCGCTTGTTTTTATTTTTATTATTTTTTCAAGCCAGTTCCACTCTAGCCCGAGTTTTTTTGTGTATTTCAGAACCTTCGCAGCCTTCTGCGCTATTCCCTCGCATATCACAAGTGGGATTCCTCCTCTTATATTGTTCGTCTCGACTCTTTCTAAGTCTCTGTTCACGGAAACCTCAACACCCTCGGTTGTTGGCTCGCCATCTATGCAAACCGGGCAGTTTTCGACAATTATCCGTATGTGCTCCTCAGGGGGTTTGTATTGGAGATGGGCGACGACCGCCTCGTAAATGTTCACCTCCTCAACATACCTGTCGACCTCCTTTTCGAGAGGCCTGTAATCACCGATACCTGCTTCCCTTCTCGCCAGGTCCGCAAGAACCACGCTGAGCGCTGCGACCGTTCCTCCGGCGCTTCTTATGGGCCCTGCAAAATATACAGCAACATAGTTGCTTCCATCTGGGTTTTGCCTTATTTTTATTTTTGCGATTCCCTCTGTGGGAGCAACAAGAACGCCCTCAGTTAGAATGGCTGTGCCAACCCTCACTGCCTTTTCTATACGCTCTTCCTTCGTTCCGTTTATGAGCTTTCCTTTTGCGATTTCCCTTACAAGTTCGAATGCGATATCCTCCCTGCTCTTTCCCTCTTTTTCCCTCTTCCTTATCTCATCTGCGATTTCTATTCCGGTGATTCCCTCAACCCTTGCCGCGACATCCTTTGCTATCGCGATTTCAACCTCTGTTTGCGGGTCAAACCCCTTGGCCCTCGCCTTCGAGGCTATTGAGTACGCTTTTTCAAGCTCTGCCCTGAGCGAATCGAAGTATTTTTTCGTTTCTTCATCTGCAACTATCTCCATACTCTCACGCGAATTTTATTTTTGAAAGCTTTGTGGTTTTCAGGTTGTACACCGGCACCTCGCCAGGGGTCGGTACATGGCCCTGTTTTATCTGATATTCCGTCTGCGCCTGGAATGTTCCGGAGTTTATGAGAAGAGTCCCCCTGTAGGTCAGATAACCGTTCTTGTGGATATGGCCTATGTGCATGACATCAGGCACTTCATCAACAACCATGTAATCAACTTCCTCGGGTATGATGGGGTTTTCGCCGTAAAACGGCGAGAGGTGTCTCCTCACGAGGTATTCCTTTATCACCTCTTCCGGCTTAGTGTAACTGAGCTTCGGGATGTTCGCTATGAAAGAGTCCAGTGATGTGCCATGGTAGAGAATGTGGTAAACACCTTCTATGGAAAGCCTTGCCGGGTTCCCTACTCTTACAATGTCGCTCTTTATCAAATCGTTCCCTATTGCTGGCATTGGCTCTGCCCTTCTCACTGCATCGTGGTTGCCTGGGATGACGATCACTGAGATGTAGTCTGGAAGCATGCTCACGAAATCATCGAACATTTCATACTGCTTTTCAATATCCTTAATAATGAGCTCCCTTTCCTGGTTGGGGTAGATGCCTATCCCATCCACGATGTCGCCTGCAACCGCGATGTACTTCACCTTTCTGGCTCGCTCGTCCTTTTTCAGCCAGTTCACGAATTTCTCGAATGCCGCACTAAGGAACTTGTTGCTCCCAAAATGAATATCAGAGATGTATGCAATCTCCAAATCCCTCTCGCTTGTCTTCCTGTTCCTCTGCAAAGGAATGTCGGGCCATTCAAAATCATCTATGATGAGAAGCGGGTGGACGACCTTTCCGTAAAATGCAATAATATCGTCTTTTACAATCCTCCTTGCCTCCTCAAAAATTTTCTCGTTGTTTTTGGGTATGACAACCTTATAGGTTCCTGTTAAATCCTCAACTATCAAGAGAATGTTGCCCTTTGCGGTAATGCTTTTCTTGTACACCATCCCCACAATCCTCACCTTCTCCTGATTTCTGTTTTTCAACTCCACTACCTCCATGTCCGCGTACCCGCTCTTGCTGCCCATAAAAAGCCTGCGCATTTTTTTATACCTGTTTCTGAAATATTCTATAAAATTTTCAACCTTACCAGTTGTCCTGCTCTTTCCTGTGATGTCTTTTTTGTAGTCAATCGAAATGTCGGCGGAATATTCTTTTGCCTCTGGTGGTTTCTTGCCCATTTTTACTACAACCTCTGTTTCCTTTTCCTGGCTCTCTTTTTTTTCCCTCTCTTCTTTTTCCTTTATTATTTTCTCAACATCCTCTTTTGTTATGAAGACCTTGTTCAGAGCGATCGCGGCATGTATGAGGTCCTGCCTTCCTTTCAGAATTTCTTCTGCATCAACTGCAACCCTTATCCCTTTTTCAGAAAGCTGTTTAATCATTCTTTATGCCCTCAAGGGCAGAGAGAATCGCCCAGAGCTGGGCCCTGGCATGGGCTGGTAGGTTCACATCATCGCTGACCGCTTCTACTGTATAAACAGCCGCGCTTATGCGAACGCCAAGCTCCTCGCTTCCTCTAAGACGATTTTTGGCTTCTTCCAACGCTCTTCTCACATTTCTAGGAACTGAGAAGTCCTGAAGCAGGCTGTCTATCATTTCGATAATTTCTGCAAGCTCCTTTTCCATTTCACCACCCCAGAATATGATAGGTTCGTTTAATTTGTAGAGAAGGATTTTTATAAGTTTTTAGACCGCATGTCCAATTACGACCAGTAGCGGGGGGTGGATTTGAACCACCGACCTCCGGGTCTCCCAAAACCTCCTAAAAACATAGGGGGTTGATAAGGGCACTTGGGTTAGAAAACACTCAGGTGCCAACCGCCGTACCATCTCTCTTCCACCAAAAGGCGGAAGGGGTTGATAAGGGCACTTGGGTTAGAAAACACTCAGGTGCCAACCGCCGTACCA
>JBAMLP010000043.1:19438-22021 GCA_039793475.1 Candidatus Micrarchaeales archaeon
CCATCTCTCTTCCACCAAAAGGCGGAAGGGGTTGATAAGGGCACTTGGGTTAGAACACACTCAGGTGCCAACCGCCGTACCATCTCTCTTCCACCAAAAGGCGGAAGGGGTTGATAAGGGCACTTGGGTTAGAACACACTCAGGTGCCCTTATTCTGCAGCCGGCCGCATAGCCACTCTGCCACCCCGGCTAATAAAATAAAGCATGAGAAAGGTATTTAAACCTCTTTTCTGATTCTAAACCAATGAGGGTTTGGGTTTTTGCATTGGTTTCGCTAGTTTTGTTTATGCCAGTCGCATTTTTAATTCACGAGAATGAGGAAGACCCCCTTGCTAGCATAACCAGTGCTTTGAATGAGATGCTCAGTATTAACGACGACCCAGACATGTATTATCAGAATCTTAGTGATGAATATTTCGATATCCCGCCAGCCGAATATACGAACATTGAAAATTATGTAGATGAAAGCTATGTAGATGAAAGCGAAAACGAAACAGAAAACATACAAGATGAATATACCGACATCGAAGAATATTTCAACGAGAGCGGAGAGCCGGAGGAAAATCAATCCAATGTTTCAGAGTTTTTTGATGTTGATGAATACATAGATCTTTCTTACATGGACCAGATTCTTAATAACGCAGTAATTTATGATGACGAAACCGGAATCTACTATCAAGAGTTTGAATACTTGAATGTAGAGGATTACTTTAACAAATTTAGGGTTTTTCTTAACTACCCACCAGAAGAGTATTACAATGATACCTGTGAGCCATGCTCAGTAAAGTTTGCCTGCTCAGCAGAAAGTGATTTCGAGATTGAAAGCATTTCAATTTTTATTGCGAGAAGTGATGAAAACTTCTTTCTGATGAATAAAACAACACTCCCTTTGGGTGCTAAGTCGGCTGAATGGGAATTCATTCTGCCTGATGGGGAATATTCTTGGAATTGCCTTGCAACGGATGAAAACGGAAATCAAACATGGGGAGAAAAAAGAAGTTTTGTTATAAACTCAACATCCCAGAACATTTCTGAGAATGTTATAATTCCTGAGAATGTTCGCGGTTTTATTATCAGAGAAAGAATGGAACCAAATATAGAAAGTGAAGTTGCTAATGGCAAAGGAATCCAAAAAGAAAGAGCAACCCTTTTTGATTCCTTTCCTTTCGGGCTGGATTTTGCCTCAGTATCCAGCGAGCTTGTTGTTGGTGTTGAGGAATTTGAGAATGTAAAAGAATGGAAAATAGAAAAAACAAAAATCAAAAAAGCAGAGAAAATAAAAAATAAAGTAAAAATAAAATTCGACGATGAACACATCGAAGGGATCATTACTGATGGTGAAATTGAGTTTAAAAAGATTGAGAATGGGTTTGCGGTCAATCCAATAAGTTCAAAAGAGACGCTTGTTTTTGTTAAGGCAAAGGGAGGAAGCCTGTTCAAGTGCAGGGAATGGGATTTTGAGAACGAGGTTTGTGATGGAGAATGGAGTTTTGTTCGTTATCTTCTCCCTGGCGAGGAGTATATTATAAAGATAGATGAGAACGACCCAGCGTTTGTGGAAAAAGGGCCAGATGTTGCTTATGACTATTATGGATATGATGTTACTTTTAATGTGAGTTATTCTGATGATAACTATGCTCAGAGTAGCAGCGTTGGGGCGTATTGGGTCAATGCAACATTTTCAACAGGTTTGAGCCAATCGGATCAGATAGAATCTGCTTTTGTTGATTGCGAAATAAAAAGGACAGGGCCTGGGCTAACTTTTGATCTAAGTGTAGAATATTATAACTATACAGATAATACATGGTATGTTGCTTGTAAGGAGAATCTTCCAGTCCCCACAGAAGATACGGTTTATGCTTGTAATGTTACGGAAGTTGCTCAGATAAACAAAAGCAACCAAACATACAGGTGCGCCATGCCTACATTCCCGCTTGGCACTTGGTATGTGGATATGCTTACCCTCAGCATCAACACACGACCGCTAGATGCCTGTGGCGCTATTTCTTCCTCAAATGCTTATTATTATCTCACACAGAACATAGTAACCAATTCTACATGTTTTACAATAACCGGAAGCAATATTACCCTTGATTGCAACGGGCATTACATAAGAGGAGACGGGGGGGTAGAGGACTATGGGGTTCTTATAAATAACAGTCAGAATGTTACAATAAAAAACTGCAATATCTCTGGCTTTCAAGTTGGCGTCTATCCATTCTTTTCTGTTTATTCTGCAGCGAATTCACCAAAAATTTATAACTCTGTTTTTTGGAACAACAGTTTTGGTGTTTATTCTCGCGATGGTCTTGGTGCAATAGTTGAAAACAATACATTCTACAATAATGCATATGGGTTTTATGCCTATGAGCTTGATTATGCAACCATCTCCGGAAACTATTTCCATTCAAACGAAATACTTGGCCTTGCTTTTAACCACACCCAGCACACAAATTTTTCAAACAATCTTTTTATGGGCTCAAAGAATGGAAATTATTATGAACTTCAATTTCTTAATAATTGCTCCAGCTTATTTGTTAAAAATACAACAATAGTGAATACAAGTGCTTATCTATACCAAGC
>JBAMLP010000044.1:0-19337 GCA_039793475.1 Candidatus Micrarchaeales archaeon
CAAAGTATTTCACGACTAGAAGAGAATAGGAAGAGGGTAGGAGAAAGACGACAGCAAGATTAATAAAGGTTTATGGATATACCTTTCAGCATGAAAAAATCTATAGTATTGTTGTTTTTTACAATTCTAATAGTGCAAAATATCGCGATAAACATCCAAGATTATCTCTATCCTGATGAAAACATAAACGATGTAAGGTACGAAGCATTCTCCATAAGTGGTGTTAAGTACGAAATTGTTTTCATAAAAAACAAAGAAGTATTCCTTCTCAAAAACGAGAATATAGTAAATAATACTCAAGAAATAGAAACAGTGCTTAAAGCATACTACACCTCCAAGTACTATCTCACACCGTCTCAGATAGCGAACCTTACTGCCTATTTTATCGAGCTTAATGCAAGCAGGAATAATGGTGAGGGAAGATTTGCGAGAGTAGGAGAGGAGCAGACATGCAGGGAAAGGACTGGGGAAAAATACAAACTTCCGTCCGACTATGTAGAGCTGTATGGCGACGAATACATGTTTTGGGCTACACTCATATGCGTAAGCTACGGGAAGGAGATAAACTGCAACGACCCTGACATGCTCTATGGCCCGATAAAGGAGTTTTGGGCTGCAACAAGAACTGTGGAAGAAAGAATGAACGGAACTTTTAATTATCTGAACAACCTTTCCGCGGATAATGTTTATGAGGGGCTTTTGTACATGAACTCCAGCATACCGATAATAGAATCGAACTACAGTGTAATGAAAAACAGCAAACTCAGGTTTCCGCTCGAAATTTCCGAATGTAGGGACTGCTTTGGAATATGCCCACCCATAATATACAACGAAACTGTTATAGCGCAGATAAAACTTTTCCTCCCACAGCTTATCGCACAAACAAAACCCCTGGGAACCTACATGCAGATAGCATCTTCTCTTGTGAATAACACCCAGGAAAGGATAAATTACAAGACTAACCAAGACTTGACTGCGTACTACCTCGATATCTACACCCCTATGAATGCGTCAGCTGAAGATGTGCTCAACAGGTCTGAGGAATCGCTTGGTTTTGTAATGAACACAACATTTGCAAGCAAGGTTGATGGAATAAAGGCGCTCAGGACTGAGATAGAAAGCGGTATAGCTTCAAAGAGGTTTGAGGGAATGGATGAAAAAATAGACCAGTTTGCTAAACTTCTTGAAGAGGCAAACGCAACAATAGAGCCAAACAAGCAGTGGTACTATGATGCAGAGCGGGAGAAAGACAAGGTAACTGGAATGATATTTTTGCTTGAAGCAAAAGACCTCAGCACAGAAGAGGTGGCGCAGCTTTCGCAGTACAAAGTTGAAAAAATCAACCTGGATGGCGGTTTTGTTAAGGGGCTGAGCCCGGATTTGTATGCTGAATACTCTGCTAGGTACATAGCGCTTCAGGAGAAGCTTCAACCCCTCATTGAAGCAAAGGAGGACCACCAGGTCATAAAATCCGCAAAGGCGTTTGCAAAAAACGCTGGCGAAACAACCTCGAACCTCTTACTTGCGGTGAGGGATATGCCAACGAGCGAAAGGGAGAATGTTCTTGAAATTCTACCGCTGTCGCTTTCTGTTTTTTCCTATCTTTCACTGACCTCTCTTCTTGTGCTGGCTTCTTCAATACTATACCTAAGAATAAGGGGGAGGTTTACAAACGCCAATCAAAAAACATACTATTGGATAGGTGTGGGTGTGGTTGCGATAGTTCTTGTTTTGCTGAATGTTGTTTTTTACATTCTTCTAGACAGGTCTTTGCTCCACGCAACCTTTGAAGATTTCTCGGGTGTTATCGCGGAAAAAGACAACATTGCAGTGGTTGTTGACTACGCAGGAGCTCCGGAAACAGCGGCAGAGCCGATGAGCACTTGCGCAGAAAAGATAATAAACAACCTGGCTGCGCAGAACAAGACGGTTGTATTCTATATTTTCACCGACAAATGCTATATAAACGGTGTGGAAACAAACAAAGATAAGCAGCAGTGCAGGGACGAGATTTCTGTGCCAAGGATAGTGCTGAAATATTCGAATGTCGAGCAGAATCCAAGCTTTTCTACGACAATGGATATAGCAGGAAGAATTTCTGGCGATGAGGCATACTTCACCCTCTGCCCGATTTCAGCAGTTATGGGAGAGGTGCAGTAAACATGGATAACAGAACAGTTATTGTAATAATTCTCGGCATAGCTGCGGTAGCGCTTTCGTACTATGTTTACATAAACTCTAGTTATTGGCAGGGAAATGTAAAAGATGTTCTCATTGATGGGAGGCAGGAACTAAACTCTTCAAAATTTAGCGAAGATTTTTTGAAGCATAACTGCACAGCCATAATAATGGACATAAGGGGAGTTGAAGACCCGTATAGGAAAAATATCCTGCAGTGCGGGGTGGACCTTGCAGGGAGCCAGGGGCTTGTTGGCATGGAAATGCAGATAATGGGTTTTGATGAAGGGGGATGTGTGGATGAAAACGGAAGTAAAACAGTGCAGGAATGCATGCAAATATTAAATAAAGAGTGTTATATTTTTTATATAACGAAAGGAGAGAATATGAGCACTGTTTATGAGGGGCTTCTCGTAATAGGAGAAGGGGATGTATATTTTCCCTGCATGATTTCATATTCGGTATCTTAGAAAAGCGCCCAAACCAGCAAAACCATGAAGGAACTGCATCCCTTCTGAAGTGTCTGTTGAGATGACCTCAACCTTCACCTGGTTTTCATTTGCCAAGTCTATTATGTATTCAACAAGGGGCTTTGTTTCCTCCTCAAACATGTCCGCCCCGCATTTCGGGCATTTAAATGGTTCCTTGGGCTTTTCCTTAAGCACTTTTGTTTCCTCGTTTCCGCATGAGCCGCATTTTAATTTTATGTGGGAGTACTCCAAGCCTTCTGAAACCAGCACGAGCTCTGCCTGCTTTATCCTTATGGCATCCTCCACCTGCTTCAAACCATAGGTCGCAAGCCCTCCCTTCACAACCTCTTTTATGAACTTTTCAACAAGCGCTTTTTCCTTGATCGCCTCCTGCTCTGCGAGTATTTCACCTGACTTCGACACGATATCGCTTATGCCATGCTCGTCAACATACCCAGTGTCTACAACCCCGAGAATCTTGTGCTGGTAGTTGAACGGCCTTTCCTTCAGGAAGTTCTCCTTTGCAGGTCCTGGCCCTCCTATGATGACCCCCTTCACCTTTCCCAAAAATACTTCATCCATCGCCTCCCCGATTCTCTTATAGTAGTTCTCGGTGCCTTCCTCTACAATGCGCTGATACCTTCTTGCGCTCTGCCCACCTACTTTTACTTTCGAGGGGGTGGGGTTGTGGAGCTTCCGCATGACATGTGTTTCGGTTCCTCTTAGAATAGCAATGGTCGCGTCCCTTCCGTCCATAGCCACAATTCCGTAAACATCCGTGGCCTCAAGCATTCTTTCCAGCGGCTCGAGAAAAAATGAGGAGTCGCATCTGTAGATGCTTACACTGAGCTTGTATGGCGGCTCTATGACGAATGTTTGTATATCTGTTTTTGATGGGTCCTCGCTGATGTTCCCGGAAAAAATTGCAATACCACTATCAGGTGTTTTTTTGTATCCTTTCAGGACTGTTATGATCCTTTCGAGCGCGCCTATGACATTGCTTCTCGTCTGCTTGCTCTTTATATTTTCTGCCTGGCTCATCTCTCCCCTAAGCTTGCTGGAAACCTCGTTTATAGGATAGCCGGCTGGGATGTAGACTGAAACGAGCTGCGTTCCGCTGCCCCTGAACTCTTTCAGCACGCGAATCTGTTTTTTGAACGTATATAGTTTTTCGCTTTCTACCTGCATAGGAAATCATTTCCTCCCGAATGTTTTTAATGCCTGCTTGTTTTTCTTCGCCCATTCAACTATGAGAGCATGGTATTCGTTAAAAAGATAAGTATTTTTTGGAAGTTGCGAATGGAAAAAGTGCTGGTAGCCTTCATAGGTTTTGCATTTACAAAGGTTGAAGTACCTACAAAATATTTTTGTGTACGCATCCACAACGAATACCGGGCGGTTGAATGCATAAAGAAGGATGCTGTCCGCGGTTTCGTTCCCCACCCCATTTATCGAGAGAAGCTCCTTTCTTATTTCTTCGGTTGAAAGATAAGCTATTTTTGGTTTAAGCTTGAGATATTTTTTTGTAACTAGTTTCAGGCGCTTTGCTTTTTGGTTGTAAAACCCGGCTGGCTTTATGAGTTGTTTTAATTTTTTCATGGGAAGCATGAGAACTTTTTTGGGTGAAAGCACTCCGGCGTTCTTTAGATTTTTTATAGCCTTTTCAACATTCTTCCAGGCGCAGTTTTGCGTGAGCACTGCTCCAACAATAACCTCGTATTCTGTTTTTGCCGGCCACCAATGTTGCGGGCCGTATTTTTTTAAGAGGGATTGAAAAAGCAAATAGGGTTTTGTGTTCTTAATAAAAAATCACCCCTCCCGTAGAGAGCATATATTTTGCTTTTTTTATTTTTAATTCTCCGTTCTCAACGAGCTGCCTAACTATTTTGCTTTTTTTCAGAATATACTCCTGGACAACATCAAGGTTTATCTCGATCGCTTTCTCCACCTCGCCACTCGCTTTTTTGCATGCGGGCTTTATTTTCTTTACTATGTCCTTTATCTTTCCGTGCGCTTCTCCACCAGAGCAGGTTGCAGTAACAGCGCCGCATTTCTCATGTCCTAGAATGAGAAGGAGTGGGGTTTTAAGATGCTCTGTTCCGTACTCAACGCTTCCGAGAGAAACATCATCCAAAATGTTGCCTGCGGTTCGCACAACAAAAAGCTCGCCGATGTTTGCATCAAAAATAAACTCAGGGATGACGCGGGAGTCGCTGCATGTAACTATGGTTACAAACGGCCTCTGCCCTTCCAAAACCTCTTTTCTTCGCGCAATAAAGTCATACCCAGCTCTCTGTCCGCTCACAAACCTTTTATTTCCCTCTCTCAACCTACTCAAAACTTCTTCTGCGTTCATAAAACCACCCGAAGAAAATTTCATTTGTAGCGTTGTGCTTAAAAATCCTTATCTTGCAAAAACTATCGATGTGCGGCATCATAGGGTATGCGGGAGGCAAAAAAGCTTCAGAGGTTATACTAGAAGGATTGAGAGCATTGGAGTACAGAGGATACGATTCGGTTGGGATAGCAGTGATGGGCGATGATGGAAAAATAAGGACGAAAAAGGATACGGGGATGCTTGACGAGGTCTCAAAAAAGGTTGATTTTCTTGAGATGGATGGAGCCTTGGGGATAGGCCATACAAGATGGGCAACCCACGGGCCACCAAACTTTGAGAATGCCCACCCCCACCATGACTGCGAAGGAAAAGTCGCGTTTGTGCACAACGGAGTTATTGAAAACTATCTTGAATTGCGGGAGGAGTTGGCAGCAAAGGGGCATAAATTTTCTTCGGAAACAGACAGCGAAATAATTGCGCATTTGGTTGAGGAATACAGAAAAAATACCGAGAATTTTGAAGCGTTTAGGAAAGCAATAAACCGGCTTAGAGGTTCCTATGCAATAGTATGCATGATTGAGGGTGAAGACAAGCTGTTTTTGGCGAGGAGGAACAGCCCGCTTGTTGTAGGTTTTGGAAAAGACGAGATGCTTTGTGCATCTGATTTTACCCCAATGCTAAAACACACAAAAACATTTACACCGATGGATGAGGAAGAAATTGCAGTTATTGAGAAAAACGGAGCGAAGTTTTTTGATTTGCAGGGTAAAGAGAGGAAGAAAAAAACCATTGAAGCAAAATGGACCGCCGAAGAGGCAGAAAAGGGAGGACATCCCCACTACATGCTAAAAGAGATAGAGGAGCAGAAATATTCGGTAAAAGAGAGTTTTATGACGGATGCAAGAAAAGCGAGCGAACTTGTTAAAAAATACGAAAAGATAGATGTGATTGCTGCAGGGACAAGCTACCATGCGGGTTTGATGCTTAAATATCTTTTTCAAAAAGAGCTCAAGAAAAAGGTTGATGTTGTAATTGCGTCAGAATACAGATATGTTGCCGTACCTGATAAAAAAACTCTTGTGATTGCGATAAGCCAGAGCGGAGAAACCGCAGATACTTTGCAAGCGATAAAATTCGCAAAAAAGAGCGGGGCAAAAATATTGGCCATAACAAATGTTGTGGGTTCAAGCATCACAAGGGTTGCTGATGAAACAGCGTACATGAACGCCGGGCCTGAGATAGGCGTTGCGGCAACAAAAACCTTCACCTCCCAGCTTGCGGTAGTTTACAAACTAGCTTTCCCGGAAAAAAACTTTTCTTTGGTTGGGGATGAAATTGCAGGAGTTATGGAACAGACTGGGGAGAAAGCAAAGGAAATCGCGCAGAGATTAAAGTTTGCGAAGAGCGTATTCTTTATCGGAAGGGGAATCTGCATGCCGATTGCTTATGAAGGCGCATTGAAATTCAAGGAAATTTCCTACATACACGGCGAAGCGTATGCAGGCGGAGAGCTGAAGCACGGACCTTTGAGTTTGATAGAAAAGGATGTTCCGGTGATTGCCCTTGTGCAGAAGGATGAAACTTACGAAAAAATGATAGGAAGCATAAAGGAGGTGAAGGCGAGGGGCGCCCATGTAATTGCAATAACGGACAGTGAAGAGATAAAAAAGATTGTTGACGAAGCAATAGTTATTGAGTGCAGAGAAAAAATTCTTTATCCTTTCTATTTTATAATTCCTCTCCAACTTATTGCCTACTACACCAGCGTAGAGAGGGGAATAAACCCGGACAAGCCGAGGAACCTGGCAAAATCTGTAACCGTGGAATAGTTGTTCTATTTATGATAAGTTGGTTCCTTCTTGTTTTTGATTGCTTTACTAGCCATTTCGCTTATTTTCTTTTTATCATTTTCATCTAAACCTTTTAGATATGGTGAGGTACCATTTTTCAAACCATCAAGTATTTCCGTTGCTTCCTTATCCGATTCGCCATAACAATAAGAAAAATAATTCAAGCATAGCTCAAGTGCACCCTCATCCGCCGCGTTAGCTCTCTCAGAATATTTTTCGATAGCGGATTGTAAGATTTTTTTTGCCTTTGGGTTGTAGTGCTTCATGAAGACATCTTGCGATGCTTTATCATAACTTATCTTAACTGAAGAAGTTAAAGAATAAAACGAACTATCTACCGTATACATGTTTTCAAGAATGCTGACTGCAAAATCTAAACTATCAATCTGGCCTGCGATATCCTTAGCGATTTTATCTTTCTCATTATTTTTAGCTGCCATTATGAGTGCCGCATATAAACATGCTTGGTTGCACGAGTTATCCAGTAGATTATTTTCTTTATCTTTTTCAAGATTTTTAAGTTGTTTTGCTATTCTCCCAATCGAACAATATTCAACAAATAGTTCCGCGAAATCCAACCAAGTACCCATTTGATTGTAAACAGCTATCCCAAGGATGCGCAAAGCATGGTATACGCCCTTATCCGTGTTGAGTTTAAGCAGAGCGTCTATTGTCGTTTTTGGAGGGAATGCAGATTTGAGAAATGATGTTTCAACAGTTTGTATGTACTCCAGTTCGCGCATGTATCCTTTTTTATAGTATTCATAATATTCATCAACAAGGCTACCTCTATCCAACCTGCCTTCTTTGATTGCATGCCGAACGCACCAAAAAACTGTATCCGGAGAAGATATGCTCGTATCCTTACTGTAAATCAGCAACCATGTCAATGCGATATCGTCATTGAAACCCACCCTCTCCAAACCTTTTCCCAAACTATCATTAACAGAATAATTAACAAGCCAGTTTATTGCTGAAGTATCCTTTGTTTTTATCACATATTTATAATAATTCTCAAGAGCGTCCCTTTTTCCTGTCGTATCCATAGTTTGTAATGTGGATTGCCAATCGGACAATTTCTCCTTTGCGTCTAGTTTATTCGCCCAAACCCAAACAAATGCACCTGCCGTTATTCCAACCCATAAATATTGCTTATTCAATTTCATAGTTATAGTTTATTAATAATGGTGTTTTTAAATATTCCTATTTCAATGAAGAGACGATTTCCTTTATGTTTGCATCTGTCTTGAACCCTGTCGGGCAGAAATGCGTCCTGCTTGCCCCAAAACCCTTCCTTTTCAGATTTTTAATAACATCTTCGGTCCTGCTTGGCGCTATTCCATAAACCTTTGCGATTGCATGCGTATCGAAAAAATATGGGACCTCAAGCTCCTCGTACAACACACTGAGGAACTTTTCTATTTCTTCTTTATTCTTGTATTTTCTTTTTTTATTCAAAGCAAGCATTTTCTTTATTGTTTTTTTGTCGTTTATTCCCCCAAGCCAAAGTTCTCCCCCATGCTCGTTCATTTTTCCGCATAAACCGCATGTTTTTTCCATGGTTTTTCCGTAGGTGGTATTCAGGCAACTTGGACAGAAATTTATGCAGCCAACATGATTCAAATTTTCATCAGCTTTTTTTCCTCCCTTCTCCAATTTCATTATTGTTTTCATTTGATGCCGATAGTAGAAGGAAAAGAGAGGAACTATGCCGAGATTGAATTCATGCGCTATTCTTGCGATATGATTAATTAAAATACGCAAACCTGTTTCGTGGCAGAAATAATTCCGTAGGGGCTTTGAATGATAGTTTTTCAAACATGCCTTTTTATGCGCACCGCACAGAACAGCCGTATCTGTCGCGGTTATTGAAATATAGCCTGTTTTCAGGTTTCTCAACGCGCGCACGGCAAAATAAGCATGAGGGGTTGGGGTACCAAATGGGTCTAGTTCGATGAAGTTGTATTCATTTGTTGAATTGAAAAGAAAACGATTTATATCGCTCTTGAAAATATGCGCTTTTATTTTGTTTGCCGCAATTCCTTTCTTTATGCATTCAACCGCTTTAGTGTAAACATCAACGAATGCAACATTCTCGACATTACCATTTTCTTTTTTATACCTCATTCCCCTTATCCCAGAAGCAGCCATGCCATCAACAACCCTGAGATTTTCTTCAAGCGCGCCGACGAGTAGAGAGGAGAGGGTTCTGCTCAGCTCCATGTGAGGGTTGTAGAAAACATCTTCTGTTGTGTAAAATTTTATATCCTGCTCTTCCGATTCCTCAAATTCCATGAAGAATTATGAAGTCAGGTTTTTAAAAACTCTCTTAGAGCAGAGGTTGCATAGCTCCCCTTTGGAAGGGAAAAACAAAAGGTTGAACCTGAAAAGGAAAAATCCTTAAATGGCGCAAATGCTGTTCTGCGACTTCCTTTTGAAGAAAGCTCTGGGAAGGAACGGAGTTTAAAGTCGCTTTTTTCCAATCCAAATCTATTGAGCAATCCTTCCTCATATTCGTTAAGTTCGCTTTCATACCCAACAACATTCATAACAAGCCAGCCTTTTTCCTGCTTTTTTTCTACATCCGGAAAACCGTAGAAATTTTCACCGCAATAATATTCGTTTTCCTTCGCTTCCAAATCCTTGCTCTCTATTCTTTCGGAAAGCTCCAGATTGAAAAGGTGGCTCTGGAAAGCATGGACAAAAAGCAGCAATGTGAAGCGGGGAATTTTTCTGAATGCATTCACGAAATCGTTGGGATGGACTGCCAAATGTTCGAGCAGTTTTTTCTCTAGATGAAGATGCTTGGGGAAATACCACAGGGCTTTAGAAAAATTCTGCTCCTCTTTTAACCTCGTTCTCGCTTCTCTTGCTTTTTCATTCTCTTCCCCTTCAACATCTGTTAAGAATATGCTTGCAGCTTCATCAAACCTATTCTTCAAAATTGCCAGGCCGATTTTGTATGTATTCCTCCTGTTGCTCCCGAACCTCTGCCCGCCAAAATAATTCGGGAATTTTCCTTTCAGCTCCGAATATATCTTTTTGATATTTTTTGTGTTTTTTGCATTTCTTATTTTTATTTTAAACCTGTTGCCGAGTAAACTACCAAGTTTAATCTTTTCGTTTTCATACCACGCGCCGTTTATTTTTATACCTGGAATTTTGAAGAGAAGGTTCTCCTTTTTCAGGGCAAATGCAGAAACCCTTTGTGTTGTTACCGCAATCCTGTCTTTATTTCCCGCGTAGTTAAAGCGTTTGTGGGATATTTTCAGCTCAGATGCAACAACCCTTATTGCTCTTTCAGTTGTCCAGTTTCTTTTCTGCAGAACAAAATGTAGGAATTTTTCAGTGTTATCTGGGAAATGGACCTCTTTATCAATCTCAAGAACTGTCCCATCAGGCAGAATCTCCTCAACAATAAAATCTTCAGGGAAGGATTTAATTTTGCCATCAATTCCAGTAGTTTTTGATAAATAAGAGAGCATGCTTCAACCCACAATAAGCGAATTTACGAGCGTTCCTAACGAATATGCAAGAATCCCTCCCACAAGCCCCATGAGAGCATACTCAAAAGAAATGCTAATGTCTTTCTCGTTTAGGTAGCCGAGGATGGCAAGGAGCAAAAGCCCGATGAATGCACCAACATACACACCGACATCAAGCGGAAGGAAGAACAGCGGAACTATCTGAATCATGCCCGTTAAGAATGTAGCAATAAACCCGTAAAGCATGACCCAGAATATTTTTCCGTGGTCTCTAAGCCCGTCCGCCTCTTTTGAAACATGAAGGCCTGCTGCGTTTGCGATTCCATTCGCAACCCCTCCTGCAACAACCGAGGCAACAACCGCAAGCGTGCTTTTGGTGGCTGCATAAACGCCTAGTAGAATACCTAAAACATTTATGACGCCATCCATCGTTCCAAACGCGACCGCTGAAAAATCGTGTTTTGATGGTTTCATAGTAGTAATCAAAACCGAGCATTTTAAAAAACCTTAATAAAAACAGAAAACCAATGATTCTCATAATCGCAGAAAAACCAAAGGTTGCAGGGAGGATTGCATCTGCCCTAGGAAGCGCAAAATTTGTGAGAATGGGAAAAGCGGGATACTATACTGTTGGAGAGGAGATTGTTGTCGCGCCAGCGGTTGGGCATATGTTCACGCTCGCGGAGAAAAAAAGAAGCTTCGACTATCCTGTTTTTGATATCGAATGGGTTCCGGTTTATAAAGCAAACAAAAGCGCATATTACACAAAGCAGTACCTGGACGTGCTCCAAGCGGTTGGCAAAAAAGCTGACGAGGTTGTTGTCGCGTGCGATTATGATATAGAGGGAACGCTGATAGGGTACAATGTTTACAGATTTGCTGTTGGCAACAAGCCAGTAAAGAGGATGAAGTTTTCCACCCTGACCCCTTACGAATTGAAAGAAGCTTTTGAAAATTTGCAGGATATGGATTACAACAATGCTTGTGCAGGAGAGGCGAGGCATGTGCTCGATTGGTATTATGGCATAAATTTGAGCAGGGCTCTGATGAGGGCGATAAGCTCTAGTGGTGGAAGGAGAATAACAATGAGCATAGGAAGAGTGCAGGGCCCAACGCTGGAGATTCTTGTGAGGAGGGAGAAGGAGATAAAGAGCTTCAAGCCCGTGCCCTACTGGGAAATCTATGCGGAAATAAAGGGCGTGCAATTCATTCATGAAAAGGAGAAGTTTTTCAGCGAGAGGGAAGCAGACTTAGCCAGGGAAAGAACCGGAAAGGAAGGGGTTGTCGAGGATGTAAAGAGAGAGGAGAGGAGAATACCGCCCAACCCACCATTCGATTTAACTTCCCTGCAGCTTGAGGCGAGCAGGGTTTTTGGGTTTTCTCCGAGCCAGACCCTACAGCTTGCTCAGTCCCTGTACGAAGCATCGCTCATCTCCTACCCAAGAACCTCAAGCCAGAAACTACCCGCAAGGTTGGGCCTACCGAGAATAATCGAAAGAATGAAGGAGCAGGAGGAGTACAAAAAGGATGCTGAAAAACTGCTCGAAAACAGATGGCTCAGTCCGAAAGAGGGATGGAAGGAGGACCCTGCGCACCCAGCAATCCATCCGACGGGCTTGAAGGGAAGGGTCAAGGGAAACGAGAAAAAACTCTACGATTTGATCGCAAGAAGATTCCTGGCATGCTTTGCTCCATACGCAATAAGAGAAGGTGTAAGCGTGAGGGTTGACGCTGGCGAGAAGTACAAAGCGGCAGGTGCGACAACAAAAGAAAAGGGGTGGATGGAATTTTACCCTTATGCGAATTTCAAGGAGGAGGAGCTTCCAGAATTCAAAACTGGAGAGCGGGTTTTGATTGAGAAAACTGAGAAGAGGGAAAAGGAGACAAAGCCGCCAGCGCGCTTCACACCAGCAACACTTGTGAAAGAACTTGAGAGGCTCCATCTGGGAACAAAGGCAACGCGCTCGGTTATCGTAGACACGCTTTACGACAGGCAGTACATAAAGGGAAAGAGCATACAGGTTACGGAATTTGGAATGGTGGTCGAGGAGGTGCTCAGAAAGCATTCTCCTCAGGTACTGGATGTAGAGCTTACGAGGAAAATAGAGAAGAAGATGGAGGGGATACAGGAGGGGAAAACGAGGAAGGAGGAGGTAATCGAAGAAGGGAGGGAGGTGCTTACCGGAATCCTAAGCAGGTTCAAGCTAGAAGAGAAAGAGATAGGGAAGGAGCTGCTAGAATCGTGGAAGGTGATGGATGCCGAGAAAAACATAGTGGGAAAATGCCCAAAATGCGGCTCGGATTTGAGGATAATAAGAATGAACGGCTGGAAACAGTTTGTGGGCTGTTCAAACTATCCCGACTGCAGTATGGCGTACTCGCTTCCGCGCAACGCATATGTTCTACCTACGGGAAAAACATGCAAGGAGTGCAACGCTCCTATTGTAAGGATAATGATGGGAAGGAGGGGAACGTTCGAGATGTGTTTGAATTTTGAATGCCCTGCGAAGAAAAAAAGAAAAGAAAGAAAGGAAGAAAAGGCAAAATTGATGAAGAAAAAATCAAAGGGGAAAAAGAAAACCAGGTGAGAAAATGAAATCCGTATATGATGTAAACCTGAGGGGAAAGGTTGTTCTGAAAAGGATCGACCTAAATTCTCCGGTGAGCGAGGGCAAGGTTCTACCCAACCCTAGGATAAGGGAGCACGCAAAGAGCGTGAAAGAGCTTTCGGAAATGGGAGCGAAGGTTGTTCTGCTTTCCCACCAGGGAAGCCCGGGAGAGGAGGATTTTTTGAGCTTGGAGCAACATGCTCTGCTTCTTGCAGAAGAGGTCGGAAAGCCGGTGAAATTCGTCCCGGATGTGTGCGGAGAGAAAGCAAAAGGTGCGATAAGAGGGATGAAAGACGGAGAAATTGTCCTGCTTGAGAATGTGAGGTTTGTGGAGGATGAGACAAAAGAGGAGGGTGTAAATGAAGCGAAGATCGTAAAAGAACTTTCCCCGCTTGCGGATTACTTCATACTCGATGCGCTGAGCGTCAGCCACAGGAAGCATGCGTCTGTTGTTGGTTTCGGAGAGAAATTGCCCGTGCTCGCGGGAAGAACCCTTGTGAAGGAAGTTGAGGCGCTGAATAAAGTAAGTGGAGGAAAGGATGTTGTTTTCATCATGGGTGGGAGCAAAGTAAAGGATTCGCTGAGAATAATGAAAAAACAAATGAACGGAAAGAATAGATTTTTGCTTGGAGGCGTGATAGCAACCCTCTTCCTGCACGCTGAAGGAAACGATATAGGAGCCTCCATGAGCTACCTGATCACGAGCGATCTGCTGAAGCATGTTGATGAGGTGAAAGAGATAATGGCAAAGCACAGAAAGGAGATAATGCTTCCGGTTGATGTTGGAGTAAAGGATGAAAGCGGAAAAAGAAAAAATGTAAAAGTCGGCGAAAAAATAAATGGTGAAATTCTCGATATAGGGCCTGAAACAGCCAAAAAATACGCTATGGTTATAAAGAAGGCAAAGAATATAGCGATGAATGGACCGATGGGAGTTTACGAGATTCCAGAGTTCTCTTATGGAACAAAAGAAGTGCTGAAAGCAATAACAGAAAGCAAGGCGTTTTCTCTAATTGGTGGCGGGCATACAACAAACGCGCTGGAAGCGCTCGGAATAGACGATAAAAAGATTGGCTATATTAGTTTAAGCGGAAAGGCATTTTTGAAGTATCTGGGCGGGGAAGAACTGGTTGGAGTGGAGATGCTCAGGAAACACTCGAAAACTTTTTAAATGGTTTATTGGAAGGTTAATCCATGTATAGAGAGAAGGAACCTGATGAAGAAACGGAAAAGGCGAAAAAAACAAAAAGTTTCAACGAATTCTTGAGAAAAAATAAGGATGACATAAAAAAACTGAAAAAAGAGTTCGATGAGGCGACGGAAGCAGGGATTCAGGACCTGCTGTTTTTGATATGGCTCATAGAGGATGATGAGAAAAAAGTTTTGTCAAAGGCAAAAAGGCTTCTTTCCGAGCTGTTCCATTCCGGATGGATAAGCAGTCTGCTCTCGTTTAAGCTCAGAAGCGAGGGTGAATGAGTTGGCTGCTAAAAACAATAACGATATCAAGAAAATAAAAAAAGGAATCTGTCCTGTTTGTGGAAGCAAACTTGCGCATGAAGAAGGATGTGTTGAATGCCCGAATTGCGGATGGAGCGAATGCGAGATTGCGTGACATACCCCCACCCCTAAAGAGTGTGGGATTTCTCGCTCACAAAAGGTTAATTAGGTTTTTAAATACTTATATCCTTTACATCATCTTCATCCTCGCTAATTCAGAGCCTCGGTAGCTCAGCGGTAGAGCGTCCGGCTGTTAACCGGAAGGCCGTCGGTTCAATCCCGACCCGGGGCGTTTTAATTATTTTTCAATACTCAAAATGCTGAGATATTTGAAGCCAGCATCCGGAACGACAAAAACAGGAAATTTTGCTTCATCCAAACATTCCAAAACAACTTTGTATATCGCACCGGAACTCTGCCCCCCAAAAACTCCTTCTTCCAGCATAAGTTTTTTCTGGTAGGTAATTGCGTCTTTTAAAGAGATCTCAACAAATTCGTCCACAAGTTCTGGCTCCAAAATTTTTGCGTACTTTTCTCTAAATGAAAGATTCATAAGCCCCTGGATTATTTCATTCTCTTTCGGCTCAACTGCAATAATTTTAATTTGTGGATTTTTCTTTTTGAGGTATTTTGCTACGCCGGTGATTGTTCCGCCCGTCCCCAAACCTGCGAAAAAATGTGTTATCTTTCCTTTTGTTTGCCTCCATATCTCCTCCCCTGTTTTTAGATGGGCCTTTACATTGCTCTGATTCGCGAACTGGTTTGCAAAGAAATAAACTTTTGGTTTTTCTTTCGCATATCTTTCGGCCTTGTTTATGGCATGTATCGGGTCGTCTGCAAGCTCAAGCTCTGCCCCAAAACCAGTTATTATCGCTCTTCTTTCCATGGTCATGCAAGAGGGCATTATTATCTTCACCTTGTATCCCTTTACAGCTCCAACAAAAGCCATGGAGATGCCGGTATTCCCAGAGGTAGCCTCAAGTATTGTCATTTCCTTTTTCAGCTTCCCGTTTTTTTCCGCATCCTCAACAATCTGCCTTGCAATCCTATCCTTTACAGAACCAGTTGGGTTGTAGTACTCAAGCTTTGCGTATGCTCCGCATTTCAGCTTAACAAGGGGCGTGTTGCCTATTGCTGAAAGGACATCCATCGTAGCAAAATCAAAAGAAATGTTTAAAAACTCTATTAAAGGAAAAGGAGAATGGTGAAGAATATGAAGCAGAATGTAGGAATTCTGGACCAAACATTGAGGATTGTGGTCGGTATTTTCCTGATAGTGCTTGGGTTCTACTATGGCAATAACTGGATTTTGTACATAGTCGGCGTGGTTGTTTTGGTGACAGGAATACTCGGCTACTGCCCAATATATGAGATATTAAATATGAGCACCGTGCAAAAGGGCGAACTGCTTGCAAAGCAAGAAATAAGGATGGGTATGGGCCAGAAAACAAAGGCGAAAAAACCTGCCGGAAGGACCAGAAAAAAGCCTCGTGGCAAAGGGAAAAGATAAAAATATTGCTCCGGCCGGGATTTTCGAACCTTTCACTCAGCGCAAAGGGTTCTTCGAACCCGGGTCACCGGCTTTCTCCAGATTCCAATTCTACGAGAGGCCGATATCCTTGACCAGCTAGACTACCGGAGCGAATGGTAGAGTTTTAAACAAAGAAAAAAATAAAAACCTGCGTTATCCTTTTATTTTCACAACAAACCCCTCTTTTGCTCTCATGTCTGCAAAAAAGTTTTCTCCATTGTGTGAGAAGAATAGGAATTGTCCCTTCCAGCCAGAAATTATTCCTGAAATATCTTTCTCGCTTTTCTTGGGGTTTTTTGGAAATGTAAAACTGTTCTTTTTTACCGAAATGCTCTCCGCAAGGTGCGGCGAGACAAGCCCATCTGAGCGTATTTTTTCAATCAGCTTCGGCAGAGGATTTTCTTTCGAACCAAGGAACGAAATTTTCTTTTTTGCATGTATCGCATCAGGAACGCCAAACCTTTCCTTGAGTATCTGCTCCATAGAATATGCTTCCTCTGCCCTCATGCGCATTATCTCAACCCAAAAATCCGCACCCTGCTCGTACGCCCTTCTTTCAACATTCTCGCTTACTCCCACCTTCACCAAAGGCCCGAATGAAGCTAGGTAAATGCTCACCATGCGATTCCTGAATTTTTCCTCCATTCCCTCATAGCCTGAGGTATCCATCCTTGTGTAAATTTTGGAAATATCCCTGAACCTGCATGTGGGGCACTGTTTTGTATTTATCGCGTCGTTGGGGCAGGGAAAATATCCGGAAACACCCTTGTAGCCGATGCATCTTCTTTCCAAAAATTCAATCGAGATCGACCTGTTTAGTTCTAACGCAACGGACTGTATTGAGCGCCCGTTCCTAAGAAGGAGTGCTGGAGGAGAAGGGACGGAAGGATAGTAGAAACGTATGAAATGGCGCATGAATATAAACATTTTCCTTCATTTAAAAAGTGGAGTAGACCTAGGTTCCGCTTACGCAGGGGTCGCCAAGCCTGGTCAAAGGCGCAGGACTTAAGTAATTCATTCGGCTGTTGCCGAATGTTAATCAAAGAAGAAATCCTGTCCCTTAGTGGGTTCGCAGGTTCAAACAGCTTTCTTTCGGGTTGCCAAAGAAAGTTGGCAAAGAAAGCTTGGAAATCCTGCCCCCTGCATAAGCCAGGGGGGACCTAACCGTTCTCTAAAACCCCCCTAGCTCCAACCCCCCTATGGGATTAGGTGGTTGGATTAAACGGTCTGGGGGGAATCAGGAAATCAAGGAAATTTATTTTTAAACTTTATTAGTGAAATTCTGCTATGCAGAAGTTTGTAGAGAAGGGCGGCGAGGAGAGAAAGATCAGTCTTCCGGGACCGATGGAGGAGAACCTGCTCAATCTGGTTATGCTGATTGCAGTACTAGAAAGCTCATTCAAGGGGATGCAGGATCTGCTGGAGAAAAAGGGCGAGGAGTTGGGAAAAACCGAAAGGGAGGAAAAAGATAGGGGAGCAGAGAGTGAAGAAAAAAGAACATTCACTATTTTTTACATAAACCCTGCGTATGAGGAGGCGAAGGTTGAGAAGATTGAAAGCAGTGTTGAGATAAAGTTCAGTAGCATGGCTGAGGAAAAAATGAATGAGTCGCTTGGAGCAAAAAATCTTTCTCCAGGTATAGAGTATGTTGTCTATCCAATACTGCAGGACTTATACTCAAAAGATGCGGTTGGGGAAATAAAAGAATTTGAAAAAAGCGCACCAATAAAGGGTTCGGAAGAGGCAGAGCTCATAGACAGATTTGTAACCGCAACCCCTGAAAGGATAACCGCATCCGTGGAAAGAAGAGAGGACTTGCAGAGGATTGTTGAGGAGATGATTGTTAGGGTGGATAGCGCGATAGAAGAAGTGAAAAAAGATAAAGATGTGGAAAAAATACTCCCTGTTCTTCCGCCGATTACTAGAAAAATGCTGGAGGTATTGCTGAAACAAAAGAAAAAACTAGATAAGAAAACAATCCTGAAAATCCTGCTTTCAGATAGAATGTTTTTGAATAGGATGAAGGGAGTGCTGGAGTCTCTGGATGCAAAAACTCTTGATAGGATAGCAAAGGGAATAGCGGAATCAGTAATAAAAGAAATAAAAAAGAGCCTTTAGATTATTTCTTTGCCCTTATCTCCTTCTTCTTTGGCCTCAGATAGGAGGAGCCGCATTTTCTGCACTTCTCGGCTCCAGCTTTATTTCTCGACTTGCATCTCCTGCATATCCATGTGCGCATTATCTCCCTGTCTGCCTCGGAAAATTTTCCCATGAAAACACCGTAGGATGATTATTCGGGGAAATTTATTTAAAGGTTTGTGATATTTATTCATGTGGATAAATGAGTATGGTGTTGCATTGCGGGTCCTCAGCAAACATCATAGAAAGAAAAAGCTTATAGTAACCAAGAAAAGGAACCTGAAACAGGTCCCTACCCTTCACATTCTCAGCTGGAACCGGCGTGTTCCCCCTTTCGTAGTAATATGAATAATACTGAATATCAAGAAGGTTGTTGTTATCCCCTTTTGTGAGGTAGTATGTTTTTCCATTTACATTTAATTTGAAGTAGGCGCGGTGGATTATGTCTCCGTAGAGTGCGAAAACATCGTTTGGGTTTGGCTGGTAGACAATTATGTCGTGCGAAAGCCTGATGGGGTAGGTTTTGTTTTTGTAGGAAACATTAAGGATGCACGGCTCTTCCTTGTAAATTTCAGTGCCTATCTTTCTCTGGCACCTGCCATAATTAAAAACAAAATTCCCACGGCTCTCGCTAAACTCATCTGGTTTTGTTGCGAAATCGTAGCAGAACGGGTCATCGGGAGCTGCCTGACAGAAGGCATATACCGAACCCTTAATGGAAATTATTTTATCCTGGTGCACAGCCCTTGAATAGCCAAGGAGGGCATTGTAATCCTCTGGGGTTATGTTGAGCTCGTATGCAGTATACTCTGAAATGCCCTGAACAACTATAAGGTCGCCTCTCTGGATTGCTGGAAGCATGGAGCAGGAAACAACCGCGCTTATCGGAGAAGCAGTGTTTAGAAGAAAAGACGCGCCATACCACACAACAAGAGCGAATATTACCGCGACTATCGTATCTATGACCTCATACCTAACGCCGTGCTTCTTCACCCCGAAATAAACCTCCGAAGCAAGCATGACGATGAATGAAAGCAGAGTGAGAACAGCAAAAAGTATGTGCTTCGTCACAAGATAGAGAACGAGAAGAACTATGAGCAGGGAAATCTGAATGTTGCTCTTCTCAAACTTCTGGAAGGCCTCTTCCCAGTTCATAAAAACCACCTGCAAAGAAACCCACCAACTTGTTGCTGGGAGGAATTGCAGATATCGGAACCTTGGTGTAGAAAGTTTTTTAAAC
>JBAMLP010000045.1:0-393 GCA_039793475.1 Candidatus Micrarchaeales archaeon
TCGCGGGGTACACTATAAATGCGGATATTATTGTTGCTGCTGCCGGAAGCCCCGGGCTGGTAAAGGCAGATATGGTAAAAGAAGGAGCGTATGTTGTTGATGTCGGAACGACGAATGTTGGAGGAAAACTCGTTGGGGATGTTGATTTTGAAAATGTGAAAAAGAAAGCGCACGTCAGCCCTGTTCCAGGAGGGGTTGGGCCGCTTACTGTTGCGTGCTTGCTGAAAAACACACTAATCGCTGCAAAGGAAAGGTAGATTGGATGGTTTTTGACTCTCTTCTGCGAAAAGGAAGCAGGCCGGGCCTTGAAAGAATAAAAGAAGCGATGGGAATTTTAGGAAATCCGCAGGAAAACTATTCCGTAGTTTTAGTCGCGGGTACGAATGGAAAGGG
>JBAMLP010000045.1:403-18857 GCA_039793475.1 Candidatus Micrarchaeales archaeon
TTTCCTCGGTTCTTCAAGAAGCAGGCTACAAGGTTGGAAGCTATTTTTCTCCGCATGTTGTAAGGTGGAACGAACGAGTAAGAATAAACGGAGAAGAAATAAAAGATAGTGAAGTTAAGAAATATGAACCGTTTATTTTAGAAATAGCGAACAAAACAGACCTAACGGAATTCGAAGCATCCACAGCTCTTGCGTATACATATTTTTCGGATAAAAAAATTGATTTTGCTGTTATGGAGGTTGGGATGGGAGGACGGCTTGATGCGACGAATATCGCAAAAGAAAAACTCAGCGTAATAACGAGGATAGATTTTGACCACATGAAATTTCTCGGGAATACTTTGGAAAAAATCGCTGGTGAAAAAGCCGGAATAATAAAAAACAGCAATGCAATAGTTTGTAATGTATGGGATGTTTTTGATAGAAAAGCAAAAGAAATAGGAAAAAAAGCGTATGCTCTCGGAAGGGATTTTCATTTTGAAGAAATAAGCGCGGATGTGAGCGGAAATGAATTTTTATACAATGGAAAAAAACAATTCACAATAAAAACAAAAATGATCGGAAGGCATCAGATGGAGAATGCAAGCATAGCAGCAAGGGCCTGCGAGGAGTTGGGAATTGGTGAGGAAGAAATAAAACGCGGAATAGAAAAAGCAAAAAACAAGGGAAGGCTTGAAATAGTTTCAAAAAATCCCCTTATTGTTTTTGATGCTGCCCACAACCCAAATGGTGCAGCATCCCTTAAATCTGCGATCCCACTCTTCAATAAAAAAAAGTTTATTCTTGTTTTTGGCGTGATGAAGGATAAGGATTGGAAAAAAATGCTTGAAATTTTGAAGCCAGATGTTCTTGTTGCAACGGAAGTAAAAAATGAGAGAAGCGAGAGAGCACAGAACATTGTTAAATATTTTGATGGAAAAGCAGTAATGGAGCCGAAAAAAGCTCTTGAGTATGCGAAGTCGATTGCGGGAAAGGAAGATTTAATAATTGCTGCAGGCTCCATATACATGCTGGGCGAACTTTATGGATAAGAGAACAGTCAGGAAGGAGATGCTTGAAAAAAGGCTTTTGCTCAGCGAGGAATTTGTTAAAAATGCGAGCAAAAAAATTTGCGGTGAAATAAAAAAAATTGAAGAGTACAAAAATGCAAAGGTTGTTGCACTTTATTTTCCGATAAAAAACGAGGTGGATGTTCTTCCCCTCTTGAGAGACAAAACAAAAACATTCCTTCTCCCGCGTCTTGAGAAAGAAAAACTGGTTTTTGCTCAGTTTGGTTCGATTGGAGAGTTAAAAGAGGGAAGGTTTGGAATACCCGAGCCGGTTGCGCCTGCATGGAGAAGGCGTATAGATGTTATTGTTGTGCCTGCCCTGGCGTTTTCCCCAACAAAACACCGTTTAGGGTATGGGAAAGGGTATTATGATAAATTCTTGAAAAAAATCGATCCGTTTAAACTTGGTGCGGTTTTTGATTTTCAGGTCGAGCATTTTGCACATGAAGAGCACGATGCGCTTATGGATGTTGTTATAACTGAAAAAAGAGTTATCGTTTGATTTTTTAGCTTCCTTTAAGAAACTAATATACCAAATATAGAGAGGATGTGCATAGAGAAAATGTGGGGAGAATATGGAATTGCTTACAATCCTAAACCCATGGTGGAAAGAAGGAACTATTAGCAAGGAACTTGCACTACCCTATCGAAGAAAGGTATACTATAGTGTTAGGGATCTCCTTGGTTTGAAACAGATAATAGTTATATCTGGTTTAAGGAGGGTCGGAAAAATTAACTTTGAAACAATCGTGGCGAGCCTTCTGGACGCAAAATACTACTGGAGAGAAAATGGAAAGGAAGTCGATTTCCTTGTTGTAAACGACCAAATACTGCCCGTAGAAGTCAAAGAAAGTTCGAAAGTAGGAAAGAGTGAATTAAAACCGTTACTCTATTTTATGAAAAAATTCAAAATCAAGCAAGGAATGTTGATATACAACGGCGAAGAGGAAGAATTGGAGAGTGATGGTTATAAAATTAAAAAAACACATCTCTTGGAACAATTCCTAAAACCAATACCTATTGCCTGACTGCAATCTTTCCAACTTTTCTGTACGGCTTTGAGGTTTTGCTTTTTGTTCTGGCAAAAATTATTTGGCTTACCCTCATCCCCTCGCCAACTATTACTGGAAAAGGTGCATTGTTCACAATTTCCAAAACCTGATGGTTGCTCACTCCTGGCTGCACAAGCGCTGCCGTGACATGCACAGACAAGCCTACTCTCGCGTACCTGCTCCTTCCCTCGAGTTTTCCAAGTATATTGTCCGAGAGGGTTATTTTTTCCTTCGTAATTCCGAGGCAAAGCTCCCCGGGTTTCAGCACTATTGTGCCTGCAACCTTTTTTTCCATCACCTCCTCCCATCCAACTTTTCTCAAGTCAACAGGAAACATTTTTTTCTTTGGAACCCACCATACATTATCCAGCGTCAGGTCGATGCTCGCCGGCCCTATCTGCTCTTCGCTCAACGGCTCTATTTTTATTTCCCCTTTCCTTATCGCCTTCTTTATATCCACATTGCTCAAATACATTTTTTCACACCAGCGCTCATGAGAAAAGCGCCCTAAGCCTATTTACTGTTCTCGGATGGGTGCTGAACCATTCTACTATGCTCATGCCACTATCCCTTTTTATCGCTTCCATTATATCCTTCCTTCCACCGCTTACACTCCTGATAACATCATCGCTTATATCCTCTCCTTCGCCGATATAAAACGCTCTCATGGTTGGGTTTTCATTTCTATATCTGTTTAGTGAATAGCTTATTTTTACAAGTGCCCTTCCAAGGGGAAGAGGGTCTCCGATTATTTTTTTTGAGAACGCATCAGCGAAAAACTCTCTCTGGCGGGAGAGCCAGAGGACTGCAAGCTGGCCTACAAACTGCGCAAAAAGCGCGCCCATCCACACTGCAAACGGGTTTTGTCTTTCCCTATCCCGCCCGCTCAATGCGAATATCACCCCCCAGTAGAGGAGAACAGGAAGAACAGAAGCCATTGTTATTACAAAAACATCCCTGTGCTTTATATGGCCTATTTCATGAGCAAGAACAGCCTCCACTTCCTCTTTGCTCAGGATGTTCAATAAACCAGTATGTACTGCCACATAACTGCTTTTCTGCGTCCTCCCAAAAGCAAACGCATTCGGAGAATTGTTATGTACCATGCAAACCTTTGGTTTTGGAATCCCTGCCTTTTTTGCAAGTTCTTCCACCATGTTATGCAATTCAGGTGCTTCTTCTTTGCTCACTTCCTTAGCACCGGTGAATAGCTTTACCATGAATGGGCCGATGTACCACTGGATAAAAAGCATTAGAAACGAGAACGGAACAGCATAAATCAAATCCCCGCCTGTTGCATACAGAAGGGCAGTGAAAATAACCGCCAGGACTACAAACACCCCTATTGTTGAAAGAAAAATTATCACATCCAGCCTGTCCATTTTTTCACCCCCAAATCAAAGAAGTTTTAAATGCCCTAAAAGAGCATCAATCTCCTCCTCTTTCCATGGGCCTGCTCCGAAGCATGTTATTGTGCCAGGTTCAACCTGGGTATGGCCTGCATCCTTTATCAGCGAAACCGGAACACCCATTTCTTTGCATTTTTCATAGTATTCAAGCAATTCATTTAAATTTTTTGCTTTAAGCACAATTTTTTTCATTCCTTCCCTTTCCCATTCCTCAGCGATTTTTTTATTTTTCCCCAGCGCTTCTTTGTATGCAGAAAGGGAAGCATGGGCAACCTGCGCGCACATTTTTCCCTTTCCCATTTTTATGTCCATCCGTACTACAATCGCCTGCTTTACCATTGCTTAGAATTGAATGATTTAATTTAAAAGTTTATTGCAGACAAAAATGGTTATGCTCAACGAACTAAAGCAGGCAGCGGAATATGTTGTTTCCATAAACAAACAGAGAGCAGAAAAGGCAAAAGTTCTTCGCGAGAGCAACGCGGTTTTCAAAGAGGCGCTGGAGAAGCAGATTGCAATTCCAGTGGAGAAAACAGAAATAAACATGGCAGTAGCGGCCAACGATGGCGGTTTGCTCGCAAAAGAGCTTCATGGAGTGGACATTCTTCTTGGAAGGGCGGTTGCTGTAAAGTTCGTGTATGAAAAAAACAAACTAGTTTCAGTTGAATACCATCCTACCTCCTTTCCTAAAATAGAGTACGATGTTAAAAGCGGGCTTGATGAAAGGGAGGTGGTTTGGCACAAAAACCTCTTCAGATTAAAACTCGAGATAAAAAACGCAATAAGCGCGATTGAAAAATTCTCCCCAGAAATATTCCTCCTGGACGGCTCCCTCACCCCCCTTCTCTCTGACAGGCCGAGCGAGGATTCTCAGCTTGGCGAGGATTACAAAGAGGTTGTTCTGCTTTACAAAAAGCTTTATTCTCTCAGCCAGAGCAAAAATGTTGCCATAGCAGGCATGATAAAAGACTCAAGGGGAAAAAGGTTCATGGAGATCATTAATGGGGTTGTGGATGAAAACTGCTCGGACAGTGTTTTTCTTCACTACCTATTAAACGAAGGCGAGAGGACATTTGTTTTTAACTACCGGGAGGAAAATACTATAATAAAAGACCTCTTTCCATGGGGAAGAAAAGTAAACATATTCTACCTCAAGCCCTCAAAAAACGACAGACCGCTGAGGATAGAATTCCTTCCTTCAAAATACTCTTTCAGCGAATTCGCTTCAATCCTCTACACCCTCTCCTCCATTTCCTCCACCTATGCCTACCCAGCAATCCTTATAGAAGCAGACATGCGCGCAGCCCTTAATCCAGAGGAGATGGAGAGAGCTGAAAAAATGTTCTCTTTTTATTCCGGCGGAAGCATCCTTCCCCTTAGAAGAAACTCCCGGCCGTTTAGGTAAATTTTTATTTTTTTCTTTTCATCTCTCTTTGGTGAGAGGATGGGAGTATTATTCGACCCTTATGAGGAGATGAAGAGGTTCAGAAAGTACATGGACAGGATGTGGGACGAGCTTCTGAGGAGGGAGGTCGATTTCAAGACCATGGGCATGGCTAGGTTCAAGGTCCCGGAGATTGAGATGCAGGAAGAAGAAAATAGGTATATTGTGAAGATAGACATGCCGGGGGTAGAGAAGGGCGACATCTCCGTAGAGATATTCGGAAACGAACTGAGGGTGAAGGCGGAAAAAAAGAAGAGGAGAGAAGAAAAAAAGAAGGGCTACTTTTACAGCGAAAAGAGCTATGCAGGATTTTACAGAAGCGTTCTTCTTCCATCTGATGTAGACCCAAAAGGAATCGAGGCAGAATACAAGGACGGAATTTTAACGCTGAAGATGAGGAAAAAGGAAAAGAAGAAAGCAGAAGAGGTTCTAAAAGTCACGGTAAAATAACTTCTGGGAATAAGAGTGATGCGAAAAACAGCGAAACCAGAACTCCGGCGAACAAGAATGGAATGAATGGAGGAAGCTTTCCGTAAACAGTTATTTCTTTTATTTTTGCTTTTTTCAATTCTTCAATCGTTTTTTTATCTATCACCCTAACTTTTACTATTTTTCTCTCCCTTTCGCTCGCATACTCCGAGGCAAAGACCTCTTCCTCAGCCTTCGCAACAGGAACCTTCGCAACAGCATGTTTCATTATTGTTTCCCTGAACGCGCCGAAAACAATCGCGCCAACGAACAATATTGTGATTATTGAAAAATAAACCTGCGAGTAGAAAATTGAGTTTGAATAGAAGTATGCGAATATCGCGAACGGAATTGCAAGAAGAAGATACACCCAGTCAATTTTTGTTATTTTTTCGCGCGATAATTTTACAACAAAATAAAGTATGTTGTATGCTGTGAAAAGCAGGCCTGCAAAAATAATAACAAAAAATATGAACGGTATTGCCATGCTCACGCCAGCAACCGCGGGCGGAACAGGCAGCAGCAATGCCACCGCAGTCAAGAGATAAACATCCGCCCCTCCTATCTGTCCCGCCTTGTACATCATGTACCCAATTGCAAAAATAAAAATTCCCTGCGCGAGCGCATACACGGACAAATCATTGAACGGAAAAACAGCGAACAAGAATGCAACCCCAAGGCATGCGTAAAGAAAATTATCCGGAACATTCTTGTTTTTGAGGAGGTCGAAATATGTCCCAATCCCGAGCATCAAAATCGCGACCGCTATTCTTATTCCCTCAAAAGGGATTTCATAATTGGTGAATAAGTCCATCATACCACTATATGAACAGAAATATTTATATATGTCAATTATCACAACTTAATCGTAAACAACCCACCTATAAATAGGTAGGCTTTTCCATTGGCTGGGGGATATGCTGCACAGCAGAACTCCTCCCAGCCGCATCTGGACGCAAAAGCCCGTTTACTGGGGCTCGCCTGTTGGAAATCTGGACTACATTCATGTATTGATATTCAGTCCGCTCCAACAGAGATTTAACAGCAATAGCTAAACTTGCTTTTCTATCGCTGTTGCAGGTAAACCCACACCCACACCATCAACACATATTACTTCGAGCAATACTTCGGCTCTTTTAAGAGGCGTGCAGTTTTCCAATGGCTTTCCAGCTTTCTGTACCATCAAATCGAAAATTTGTTGAAATTGTTCATCGCTTATTTTCAGCGAAGGGTCGGTTGATCGAGGGTTGGCAGCCTGCAGCGAATCTTCGTTCAATTCTCTTGAAGCAAAAAGTTCCATTGCTGTTTTTTCTTTTTGCTATCCTGTTTCTTTAAATACAAGTGCTAAAATTTCCGTCATGGCTAACCCACCACATCTCTTACAAAATCATCTTTTATCGCAATAACTATAAGCTTTTTGCATTCCAAAGGTTTTCCTAAAATTTCAGAAAAGCTTGGTTTTGTTCTTCCTCCATCCCCATTTACAAGTTCCTTTATATATGTCCCAGCCTCTGCTTCAACTTCAACATACTGCCCTTTTTCATCCTCTCCAAAAATTATTCTGTAGATTTTTCTTTTTCTCATTTTATTAGCCCGTCTCCTCTCAACCCTTTTCGGCGTCCACTGGCTTATTATTTTTCCTTCTATTCCCTCCCTTATTTTTTTCTGCTCCTCCAAACCTACCTTCTCGCTGGGATATACTCTGTATGTTTTATCAAAATGCGAATCCGTTACTATGGCAACGCTTCCTCCATCAACAATCTTCAGGTCGCTAACTTCGACAACCTTGGTTTTGTCGATTTCCTTCTTTATTTTCTCCAAATCCGGTTTTCTCTCCTTTGCGCTGAATATTTCCATCACAAAAGGCCTGCCAGCATAGTTCAGCACGTTTACATCCTCCCTACCAGAGGCGTGCAGAGAATGGCCTGCTCCTTCGCATTCCTCTTCCATAACTCCACCTATAATTTCTTCTACACTTCCCTTCCCCTTCCAGTAGCCCCTGCTCTGGCTTATCTCGCCAGAGTATTTCTTGTACCTTCCGAATATGAAAAGGTTTTTTGGGGACGCGAAAACATTTCCATTCCAATCTACTGTAAAATTTACATCCGAGTTGCTCGCGTTGTATTTCAGTTTTGTTTTTTCCGCGAGAATTTCAACAACCTTCGCATTCAGCCAGCTTTTTATGCTCTCTCCAAGGACTACATCAAAAACATCCTCCTCCCTCAAAAGGACTTCCCTAGGGATTGTTGTGGAGATAGAAAAAAATTCTGCACTCCTCACAGATAGTTTTATCTCTGCACTCTCAACATTCCGGAGAATCCTCTCCACATTCCCTTTGCAAATGTAGCACTCTCCTACCTTAAATTTTTTTTCAAACCTCTCGTTGCAAAACCCACAGAGAGAAATCCTCATAGTTTTTATATCTATGGCAATAATTTAAAAGCATGGAGACATTTATAGAGAGCATTCGCTTTGAAGGAGCACCGAGCGAAATACCTGTTATGGTTGCAGCCCTCCATGAGCTCATGAAAGCAAAAGGGGTTGCGAGGGAAAAGCTCATGGAATTCCTCTCTCCTTTTTCTTATGGAGATTCTAAGCTTACACCAGCAATACTCTATGACTTTCTAAACAGCCAGAAAGATATTCTGGGATATTTACCTGCGAGCTTATGGAAAGAGCTTGAAGGGATTGCAACAAAAGAGGCCGGTGAGCTTGAAGAGGTTGCTGAGGAAGAAACCATAAAAATAGATATTTTTGGAAAAATAGTTTCCATAAAACTTGCGTATGTTGATGATGAGGAGAAAAAGGAAGCGATAGAGTACATAAAAAAAGTTTTGAACGCTCTAAACATAGATGAGCACAGGGCAAACATTCTACTCGGAAAATTCATCGCATTCTTGAGAAGGACGGATTATTTGAATTTTGAAAAAATAAAGGAGTTTGTGGAAAGCGAGCGAATTGGAAAATACCTTTAGTTTCGATTCATCTGTTCTTTTGTTTTTTGGAAAGCCTTCGTATAAGGATATATTTCTTTCATAACCTTACTGACAACTTTCCCCTCCTCATCATTGCATATAGATTGTATGGTCAAGCAAAAATTGTAAATCGCATCCAGGTCTTCTTTATCGTTTCTTTTCGAATATGCCTTCCACAGTTTTCCTGTTGCACCAAGCGATTCTGAAAATACCGCGTTGAGCGTATCAAATGCCCATCCACCGAGGCTGTCTCTCTGCGCCTGCGTAAGCGTAGGTTCTGGCTTTTCAGAAGGATAGGGCAAAACCCTGCCGGTAACTTCCTTTGCATAACTATCAAGAAATTTTGTATTTAGATTAACCTCTTCGCTTCCCCAATCGCTTTTTATTTTTTTATAAATTGCTTCTATCTCTCCGGGCAGGTAGCCACAATTTATTAAATATTCAAGAGCAGTCATAAGAGCAGTCATCTTCTTTTCCCCCACATAAATCTGCCTGTTAAAAAAATCTCGCGCTTCCTCTGAAATATCGTTTCCGCTTGTCTGTGGTTTGACCTGCTCGCTCGTGCCAACATTCACTCCGCCGTTTCCTCCACCATCATCCTTTTGCAAATTTTGCCTTCTTCCTACCTCCGCTAATCCTAAAACGCATGTTGGGCATACCTCTTCAACATATTCTCTCGCGTCCCAATGCGTATGCAAAAAATCATAAACATCCTTCGCAGTTATATCCTCCTTTACAGAAATTATCCTCCACTTCCTTCCTATTTCCGTTGTATCGTTCGCATATCTTGTATCCAAAATTTGCGCAACGCTCTTCGTCAATTCATCATCATAGGTTTTTGCCTCTAATTGCTTGTTTGCAAACACTATCGCTCCTACTATAGCAACTCCTTTAATGAAATTTTTCACTCTGTTTTTTCCCATGTTATAATTTAATGTTAAATAAGGTTTAAATACCTTTGCATTGGTGTGCGTTGTAACTATAGTTACAATATATAATTGTCGAACTCCTTTTCGCTAATTTTTTAAACCAATCCTCAAAATAAGCACATAGGTGAGTGCATGGCAGGCATTGTTGGGTATGGAGCGTATGTTCCAACCTTCAGAATCACAACAAAAGAGATTGCAGAAGTTTGGGGAGAGGACCCGAAGAGAATAGAAGAGGGCTTGGGGATAAAGGAAAAGGCAGTTGCAGGAGTGGATGAGGATACTGCTACGATTTCTGTTGAGGCAGCGAGAAACGCTCTGAAAAGGGCGGGCATCAACGGAAAGGAAATAGGAGCTGTTTATGTAGGTTCAGAAAGCCATCCCTATGCTGTAAACCCAACTGCCTCAACAGTTGCAGAGGCAATAGGTGCCACACCCGAACTTACTGCTGCTGACCTGGAGTTTGCGTGCAAGGCAGGAACCGCGGGAATGCAGATGTGCATGGGTTTGGTTGACGCAAAATACATAAAATACGGAATGACGATAGGTGCTGACACTGCGCAGGGAAAGCCGGGCGATGCGCTCGAATATTCAGCAGGCTCAGGTGGAGCGGCTTTCATAATGGGTCCGGAAGAGGAAAGCCTTGCTATAGTAAAAGCAACATACTCTTTTACAACAGACACCCCGGATTTTTGGAGAAGGCAGGGAGCAGACTATCCCAGCCACGGCGCGAGGTTCACAGGAGAGCCAGCATATTTCAAGCACATCCTAGGGGCTACAAACGGCCTGCTCAGCAAAACGAAAACAAAGGTAGAGGATTATGATTATGTTGTTTTCCACCAGCCGAATGCAAAATTTCCACTCAGGGCTGCAAAAATGCTGAACATTCCAGAAGAGAAAATTCTTCCAGGCCTGCTCACTCCCATCATAGGAAACACATACTCGGGTGCTTCTATACTCGGCCTGGCAGCTGTTCTCGATAATGCAAAGCCAGGGGAAAAAATTCTTGTAACCAGTTTTGGAAGCGGGGCTGGAAGCGATTCATTTGCGATTGAGGTTACGGAAAAAATAAAAGAGAGAGTTGGAAAGGCGCCAAAAACCATGGATTACATAAACAGGAAAAAATACATAAGCTATGCCATATACGCAAAAATGAGGGGAAAGCTGAAGAAATAATCTATTGGAAAAACGATAGATTTAATTTTTTTAACTTGCAATCTATTCAGTGAAAATATGCTGACTGTTGATAACATAAAGAAAAAGGTCATCCCGATTCTGGAATGCTACGGGGTTAAAAAGGCTGCGTTGTTTGGTTCATTTGTTAGAGGAAAGATGAAACGGGATTTGGATGTTTCTCTAAGCGATATTCTGGAAAGCATTGAAAAGATAGAGGAATACACAAAAAAACTTAATGAAGAAAATAAAGAAACTAAAAAAACTTTAAAAAGCAGTATGGCCACACATATTTCATGCGCATAATACTAACCGGCTCTCCCTGCTCTGGAAAAACAACGCTCGCAAAAAAACTCTCAGAAAAATTACACTATAAACTACTCCACATTTCTAATTTTATTAAAGAGAAAAAGATTTCCTCTGGGTATGACAGGATGAAGAAGGCGAGGATTGTTGATGTAGGAAAACTGAAAGCAAAACTAACCGAACAATACGGAGAAGCAAAAAACATGATTTTTGAGGGCCATCTCCTTTGCGAATTCCCCTTTAAAGCAGATTATGTTTTTGTAATAAGAGCGCACCCAGACATGCTCGTAAAAAGAATGAAAAAAAGAGGGTATGATGAGAGAAAAATACAGGAGAATGTTCTCGCCGAACTTCTCGACTATTTCTCCATAAAAGCAAAAATGAATTACAGAAAAGCGAAAATTTTTGAGATAAACTCCGGTGCAAGAAGCGTGAACAAAAATATCGAGCTTATCGTAAACAGAATAAAAGGAAAAAGAAAGCGGGCTCACAGGGTGGACTGGAGTGCAGAGCTTCTGGACAGGGCGCTCGCAGGGCTGCGCTAGTTTGGTCAATCACATTCCGTAATATTTATTAATAATTGCAAATAATTAATTAGTTTTTGGTGATTCTATGCCCATAGGTTTGATAGATGAGAAAAAAGAAAGGGAGCTTTTCGAAAAGCTTATTGCATACTACCAAAGGCTTTATCCAGATGAAATATTCGATCGGGAGGAAAAAATTCTTACGGTTCAGGAGATAGGAGAACTCCAGTACACCTATCCAGGAGAAGAACAGAAAGCAACCTTTGATGAGTATGCAAAAGAAATAAACGAGGCAATAACAAAGCGCAACTACTCCACGCCCATAATCATCCTCGAAAAAGAGGGTAAGAAAATAGTTCTGGACGGCCATAGGAGGGTAAAAGTTGCCTACTCTAGGGGGATGCCTTGGAAGGCATTTGTGATAAAGGCGCACACAAAAAAAGCGTTTGGAATAGAAAAACTCATAGAAGGAAAAGTGAAAGATCTTTTCTCTCCAATAGGCTCAAAAAAGTGATTCCTAGTCATTTGTCTATCTAATACTTCGCTGATTGCCATGCTCCATTTACATTTTTATAAAAATTTTTTTATACTCATAGAAAAACTTTATAAAGCTTGTGCTTGACAAGTTTTTCAACCCGTTTATTCATATGAATAAACAGGGTTATGGGTCCAGTGCATCGCCAAGTTTCTTTTGGACCCAAGCAAAGATTTCGGCGATGCAGGAAAAGGTGAAAGCATGAAATTGAACCTGAAGAAAATCGGAGCAATTGTGGCAGGAGCCACAATTTTGGCCAGCTCTGTAGCCTTTGCCGGCCTGATGTACGGCAACACAGAGTTGGTGAACGACAATGGCCAACCTTTGTTTAAAGTCATTGTCGGGGAAAAGGCAGCAGCAAGCGACGGCGTAGGAGGAGCAAAAATCGTAGCAAAGGGTGCAAACAATGCATACGCAACAAAAACCTTGAAAGCATCAGCAAAAGCAACCTGCACTGGTGGGAATGCAACAGGAACCTGTGAAGTTTCCCAGGAAACAACAACCCTGGAAGTAACAGTTCCTGGTTTGGGAACCGGTGTGCATGATTTCGGTTTGCTGATTGCGGACTACATGGACAAAGAAGTGAAGAATAGATGGGAACCTGGAGACGAGTGGGATGAGTATGACGACCTGCTTGATACAGATGCAAATGTCTACGCAAACCAAAATGGCACCTATCTTCTTGAACCGGTTAGTGATCTCGACTATTTCTACAAAATAAGCGGCGACAACTTTGTTCCCTTCTCAAGAGTAACTGTACGGGCAGGAGCAGGAAGAACTTCAAACTGGGATGAGTACCAGTTTGCATGGGTGCATGGCAACACTCCAAGGAATGATGACAAAGTAGATGTGAATATCCATGGTGGCGGTTACTCAGTAGTGTTTGGGCCAGATGAATACGGTTTACCACTCTGTCCTGGTGAAGAAGATCAAACATATGATAATGTCTCGAAGCCATGTAAAGACACTTCTGATTCTATTGAAGCATACAGGATGCAGATAAAGTTCCTTGGCGATACCTGGGTAATTAGCGAGGTATCAATACCTAGCAATAGTGATGTCATCCCTCCTTCAGACGATCAAACAGTATACGAAATTCCTACTTCTAAGGTAAAATTAGCAAAGGAAGCAACCTATGGAATTATTGATGTGGGCCACTGCCTTACATGGGAAGAGAAAGGCGTAAAAGTATGCCTTGACGATATTTCAACCCAGGTAGGAGCAGAGAACGAGCACCCAGCGATTGTGTCATTCACAGACCTTAAAGGAAATATAATAACCAGTGCTGATGGAAACCCAATAAAAGACCAGATTTCCCCTGGAGAGACAGAAAAAATATATGTTCCAGGCTACGGAGAGATAAAAGTGCATGTATACCAGACAGCACCTGGTTATGGACTGCTTGCGAAATGGGCAGAGATGGCAATCTACGCGGATGAGATAACTTTGGAAGATGGGAAAAAGTTTAAAGGTGTAGGTGGTGAGGAATCGGATTACTGGAGGGTCGCAATAGGATTTACTGTCAAGAGTGGTGGTAAAAAAGAGCAAGCAAATCATTTGAAGGAGCTCATGTTGTATGATGACAACGGGCTTGACGAAGACCTTACAGAAGGCGAATCCTACCCAATAATTGACCTTGCTGAGTATAATGCCTACGAGCTTGTCTACAGAGAGCTTGAAAAAACAGGTATTACCTTTGATACCCTCCAGTACCAAACAACAACAAACAAGCAACTAAGCAATGTTTATCCCAGCGGCGGCGGCTCTCCCATTCCATTAACATTTAATGGGACAGAAGTCAAGACAGGAATAAATAATGGGTTTAAGCTCTCATCGTATAAAGGAGACAGGTTCTATGTAATTATGGACTCTAACGAAAGCGCAAGCGGCTATGATATTGGCGACATAATAATTAAAGACAATGACGGCAACTGGTATTATGTAGATAACACTGGTGGTGTGATTGCAGTAGAGTATGCGCAGGCTGGAAACAACGGATACATATTAGCATACACCGATGGTAACATAACGCTGGTTGAGGATGCTGGCAAATACCAGAACGGAGATATCGTGGATGGCATGGACGTATACATGGATTATGATGGTTCCAACCTTTACCTCTACAGCGTGGGGGGTAAAGATGATGAAATAACATTCTACACAGGAGAAGAAAGCGAAGCCAACGACCTTTTAAGCAATCCAAACATTAATTTCAATCAGCTTGGGTATGCAAATGGCAGTGACTATGATACCGGAAAATTCATAAGCTTGAGAGGAACTACAGTTAAAGACGACAAAACTAAGAGGCAGTTCAAGGTACCAAACAAGGTGAGGCAGGTATTGCTGAGATTCCAGCCAACAGCACAGGCAGGTGTAAACCCAGACACATTTACATGCGAGAGGATTCCAGAGGGCGGAACATGCAATGTCGGTCAGGTGTCAATATTGGTAAAGAGCATTGATGAGGTAGTTGCACCGTGCAGTGTTGCAGGTGCCGATGCATGCACAGTTGCGAGCGTGAACGCGCAGATTGTTGACGAGAACAACCAGGCGATGGGAGAGACAGTAACAGCATCTGTTCCATACACTCTGACCAGCGACCTCATGTACCTAGACACAGAAGCAACAGGCCTTAACACAGGTGTTGTGATTACTGTGGGTGGACAGGCAGTAAACACAGTAACCGCAGCAGCCCTTGAAGAGGCCGGCATGACAATAGACAGCACAAACAATGTAGTGGTGAAGGAAGTCGGCAACAAGATAATTGTTGCAGGATACACAGCAGAAGACACATTGACGGCAGTAGACCAGTTCTTGAGTGGCGTGAGAAGGCAGTAAATCTGCCTTTTCTTTCTTTTTTTCTTTTATTTTCTTTTAAAATAAGGTCTAACTTTTAATGTGCTCAGTAGCAATGCAAACATTTATATAGGTATCTATATATTATATATGTGATACATATGTCTGAATACACAACAATCTTGATACATAAAGAAACGAAAGAGAAACTAGCTAGTATCAAGGATTACGCCAGAGAAAGCTATGAAGAAGTAATAAACAAACTTATAACAATCTATGAAAAGCTAAAAAGCGAAGGCGAACTCAGCGAAGAAACAAAAAAAGATATCGAAACAGCCAGAAAGCAGATTAAGGAAGGAAAGGGAATAAGCACAAAGGAACTGATGGTTGAACTGGGTCTTTAGATGGCTTACAAAATAATTTGGTCTCCTAAATCAAAAGAAGACATGAAAAAACTGGATAAGAATATAGCAAAGCGGGTTATAAAAAAATTAACTGAATTGGAACTTGCACCATACCACTTTATTGAAAAGATAATTAATGTAAACTGCTGGAAACTGCGGGTTGGTGATTACCGTGTTTTGTTTGATATTGATGAAAAGAAAAAAGAGGTTCGAGTGCTCAAAGTAGGCCACAGAAAAAACATTTACAAATTATAAAACATCCTTCTTGACCCTTTCCACACCTAAAATTTCTATCAGCCTTCCAGCCTTTGGCCCCCTATCCTTCCCTATGAGCGTCCGGTATATCTGCTTAAAGAATTCCTGCGGTTCTATATTTTTGTTTCTTGCAAATTCATAAATCGCATTATGTATCTCAACATCGCTCATTCCTTCCCTAAGACTTTCAAAAAACTCCTTAACTACCCCACCTGCTTTTTTCGGCTTGTATGCAAAATCATATGTTTCCGGAACAAAGTTTTTCGCTGTCCATTCCTCTATAAAGGGCTTTACATACCCAACATCCCCTAAAAATTTCCCAACCTTTTCCCAATCCCTGTAAATTTGATAGTATAGCAGAACATCTCTGAATTTCGTTTTCCAGCGCCTTTTCCCAACAAGCTCATACGCTGCCTTTTTCTTCATATCTGCCTTTTCCGTTGGCTCCTCCAACTCTGAGGCGTGCTCATAATCTTCAATCATTTTTAGCACGTTTTCCTTAGATGGGACAAAATCTATGTTCTCCTGCAAATTGAATTTTATGAGTGTATAAGCTATAACTTCTGAAGGAACAAGCTTAACAATCTCCATCATTCCAATTCCTATTCCCTTGCTTTTTGAGTATTTCTTTCCTTCAAAAAGTATGAACCCATATTTATACCCAATGGGCGGCTCTTTTCCAAAAATCTGCTTGTGAATTTCTTTTGCAGTGTCCCAGCTTCCTCCTTTTGTAAAATGGTCCACCCCCCCTCCCTCTATGCTCGTTTTAAAATAGTCTTGCCAGGAGGGCCAGTGTAGCCTCCACTGCAACTTATACCTATGGTCCAAAAGTTTGGCCTTTCCTCTATAGCCGCATCCCTTAGTGTATTCAACATCCTTATCGCAGGAATACTCATACTCCCTAGTTGTGCTGTTGTAGCTTAGGACTCTTGTTGTTGCTATTTTTCCACATTTTTCGCATATGGGCATTATCGGGCTCCAATCCTTCGGTAGCTGTCTACCGCTTGTTTTTTCAACAATCTCCTTTACGAGTTCGATTTTTTCAAAAAACAATTTTGCGTACTTATCAAACGCGCCTTTCTCGTAAAGTTCGTTCACCCTTACAACATCCGCCTTAACTCTGAAAAGTTTCATCAAATATTCCGCTTGCTCCAGGAAATACTCTCCGTAGCTTTTCGCCTTCCCGTTAGGGGAAGGGACATAGCATAACGGCTTTCCCAAATGCGGCTCAAGCATTTCCTTTTTATCCTGCAAGGAAAAAGGAACAGAGTCAAACGCATCCATTATGTCCGCAACAAAATAAAAATTCGCTTTTTTTCCCCTGCCCACCAAAACCCTGCGCACCATCTCTGGAAAGAGGAATTCGCAAACCGTTCCGAGATGGGCAGGGCCAGAGGTTGTCATACCGCCCGTAATTACATACGGTTCCTTTTTTTTCTCAACAACTTCACCAGCCAATCTTTCAGCCCAGTGTTCGCTTTTTTCCATACCGATAGAATCAAGCGAAATGTTTTAAATAATGTTCGGTTAAAAAATGTCTTTTGGTGGGTTTATGAGTAGGGAAGTAAATTATGTAAAGATGGGGGATCATAGATTTCACGGGGCGTATGGCCATCTTCTTGTGACAAAGTTTAATGCCTATGTGAACAGAGAACCATTCCATGAGTATCCGCCAAGTGACAGGTGTCTTACCTCCTATAATATACGCCATTTAGACAGTGTGGAAAAACTGAGAGACGCACTTTTCATCTACTCATATGAAGGACAGAAATTCGCGAATAAAGAGCTTGAGGAAAACAAGAGATTCTACAATGTTATTTTTAAAACTGGAATTTTGGTAGGAGCGGGTGCAATCTTCGGCGCGTTTGCGGATTTTTCACCAGGATTGCTGGCAATAAGTGCAGTCATCTCGCTTATTTCTCTTTTCGGGATTATTAACTCAGAATCTCTCCACAACGATGCTGTGAAGGAGTACAAAAAAATAGCGGACCAGGTCAATGCTGTTTATTTACGATGGAAGGAAAAGGCAAAACCCAACGAAGAAACGGTTTAAAAACATTTCTTTACATAAAACTCCTTTGCCAACGGCCATAGGAGGGGGGCAACACCTGTTCCCATCCCGAACACAGAAGTTAAGCCCTCTCACGGCTGTCCGATTACTGCCCTAGGGGCGGGAAAGGCGGCTGCTGTTGGCACCTAATTTCTACCTGTTTTTATTATGGTTATTTTTTGTATGCTTTCTATGCTCGTTTCTCATATCTTTCGAAAGAATTCCTATACCATTCGAATCTATTGGCATCTTGAACGTTGGAGTCATGTTTGGGTGTGTGTCCCAAGGTCCGACTGAAAAAAAGCGCACATTCTGTAGGAAATATATCTCAATTCCTCCATCTATTCTAAGTGGTTGTAGGTTTTCTAGAGATCCTATTTTTGCAACTGATAGACAAATTCTGCTTAAAAGTTTTATTTCGTCCTCATCAATCTTTATTCCAAGCGCTTCACGAAGATGATGCTTTGCCTTCAATAGATTTTTCCTATGCTGGCCGTTTACTCCTGCTTTTACCTCTCCTATGGCGCTTATGAAAGGGCCATCAAAGATGATTAGGTCTATCTCCCCACATCCTTCCTTATAATAAAATTTAAGGTTTCTGAGAAGTGTTTCTTTTTCATCCATAAAAAGCGAAAGTGTTGCTGCGGCTATAGATTCTCCAACATACCCTTTCTGAAAGTTTTTGGGCGGGTACTTTACCAGCGCTTCTTCAAGCAAGGGAAGCATAATCCTCGTTAATCTGTCCCTTCCAAATTTATTTTCATACGCAGAACAGAATTTAGGGAATAAGCGTTGAAATTCTTTAATCCGGCTTCTTTGAATCCGTGGTAATCTTTCTTCAAAAATGTGAAAAGAATGCTTCTCGTTCCACCGCATAATTCAATTTAGCGGCGAAAATTTTTTAATTCTTTCTGACAAACCGCGGAGGGGAAGACAAACCTCATAGGGGGCTCCGCCCCCTCGCGGTTTTTCCTTGATTTCCCCTTCACCCCCAAACCAAAATCACCTAATAACATAGGGGGGTTGAAGCTAGGGGAGACAAACCGCAGGGGGGCAAAAGCCCCCCTTCAGTTTTCACTCTGAGCTCC
>JBAMLP010000046.1:0-4722 GCA_039793475.1 Candidatus Micrarchaeales archaeon
ATGATACTCAAGAATGCAATCGACCCGAGAACGAACGCGCCCATCCCACCACAGAGGCTGGAGCTTGCGATGGAGCAGGTAAAAATACACTTCGACCCGTTCAAGCCTGCGGAACAGCAGACAGAGGAGGTAATAAAAGCTTTAAAAATTGTTCTACCCATGAAATTTGAAAAGGTAAGGATTGCTGTGAAGATTCCTTCTGAGTACGCAGTCCGAACTTACGGAACTCTAAAGAGTTTTGGAATTGTTCAGGAGCAGTGGCTCGGAAATGGCGATTTGGTCGCTGTTGTTGAAATCCCCGGCGGAATGCAGGGTGATTTCATGGACAGGATAAACAAGGCAACCCACGGCAATGTCGAAACAAAAACGCTACAAAAATGAAGAATAAAGTCGAATGAAAAAGAGGTGAGAATTTGGTTTTTGTAATACCAGGAGATATTATATCTGAAAAGCCAGAGCATTTCAAAAAGGGCACGGCGTACATAAAAAATGGAAAGACATATGCGGCTGTTGTTGGCATAGTAGAGGAGGGAAGGTTCACGAGTTTAGAGGGAGTGTACCTTCCTATGCAGGACGACCCGCTTGTGGGCGTTATAATAGACGAAAGGCACGGAAACTACACGGTTGATGCAAACATCGCTTTTCCAGTTCTGATTCTTGCGAAAAATATAGGCAGGATGAGGTTCAGGCTTGGCGATTTTGTTTCTATGCGCGTTTCTAGGATAGAGGATGACGGAACGGTGATAGCAGGCGATGTGAGGCTCCTTAAGGGCGGAAAGGTGATAGATGTTCCCGCTTCAAAAGTTCCGCGGATAATAGGAAAGAAGGCGAGCATGCTTTCCCTTATAAAAGAAAAGACCGCAACAGACATGTTCGTAGGCGCAAACGGCTACATATGGATCAGCGATAAAGGAAAAGTTACAAAGGCAATTAAAGCGATAAAAACAATCGTTGCAAAGGCGCACCTTACAGGGCTTACGGACGAAATTTCAAAAATGCTGGAGAGTGGTTGAAATGGAAAACGAGAAAATCGAGCTCATAGTAAACGGAAAAAGGCTTGATGGGAGGGGGCTTCACGACCTAAGGCCCATAAACATAAAGGTCGGAGTTTTGGAGGATGCGGACGGCTCTGCCTCAGAGGAATGGGGCGGGAACAAGGTCGTTGCGGGTGTGTACGGCCCGCGAGAGTGCGTTCCGAAGCACATGGAAAACCCGTACAAAGCAATAGTGAAATGCCAGTACATGATGTCCACATTCTGCTCGCTCGAGGAGCACGGGAGGATGGGCCCGAACAGGAGGAGCGTGGAAATTTCAAAGGTGATACGGCAGGCTCTCGAGAATCTGATAATGCTGGAGCTGTTTCCAAAGTCGCAGATAGAGGTTTACGCCATCGTCCTCCAGGCAGATGGCGGGACGAGGATAAGCGCGCTTACTGCAGCGGTTGCTGCCCTTATAGATGCAGGCATTCCGCTAAAGGACACGCTGATTGGGGTTTCGGTTGGAAAGGCCGGGGACAAAATAATAGTTGACCTTGGAAAAATGGAGGATAATTTCGGACAAGCGGATGTTCCCATAGCCTTCACGAACAGGGACAAGGACATCCTGCTTCTGCAGATGGACGGAATGCTGACTAAGGAGGAGATGAGCAAAATGATAGACCTTGCTTTCAGGAAAGGCGAGGACATAAACCAGCTTCTGAGGAAAGCGATAGAGGAAAAATACAGGGAAACCGTGAGCAAGAGGCTGAGGATGAGGTGATTTTATGGGAGAAGAAAAAGACATTGTAATGCACGCCATGAGAAAATCCTACATGCTTACCCTTCTCGCGAACGGCGAAAGGCTTGACGGAAGGGCGTTTTACGATTACAGGCATGTGGAGCTGCACAAGGGAGTGATAGACACTGCTGAGGGCTCAGCGCTCGCTAAAATAGGAAGCACGCAAATAATAGCAGGAATAAAATTCGAGGTTGTGGAGCCATTTGCCAGCGACCCGGACAAGGGCGTTTTCATAACTAATGCAGAGCTCCTTCCTCTTGCAAGCTCCAGGTTCGAGCCGGGCCCCCCGCGGGAAGAGAGCATAGAATTCGCGAGGGTCGTGGACAGGGCGATAAGGAGTGCAGATATAATTGACCTCGAGTCATTTTTCCTTGAGGAGGGAAAGGCCCTCGGCCTATTTTTGGATTTGTATGTTCTAGATTACGGAGGAAATATGGTCGATGCGGCAGGGCTTGCAGCGCTTGCTGCACTCATGACCACGAGAATTCCAAAGGTTGAGAATGCTCAAATAATACGGGGGGAGTACTCAGGCACACTCAAGATAGACCAGTACCCGCTTCCGGTGAGCTTCTCGAAAATAGACCACTATATTCTCGTCGACCCGACAGTAGAGGAGGAGAGTGCCTCGGATGCCGGTTTGACTATTGCAACAACCGAGGACCACATTGCGGCAATCCAGAAGTTCGGCACTGGTGGATTTAAAAAAGATGACGTGCTAAATAGTGTGGATATAGCATTTGAGAAAACAAAAGAGCTCAGAAAGTATCTGTAAGGTGGGATGATGCTGAACACAAGCAAGTACGGAAGAAAGGTTAGGAAAAACTACCTTGATGCAACGAAGAGGCAAGGGGAGCTTTATGAATGCCCAGTTTGCGGGAAGAAGAAGGTGAAAAGAGCTGGGTTTGCGGTGTGGAGATGCAAAAGCTGCGGGGCAAAAATCGCAGGCGGCGCGTATGCGCTTGCGACATCAGGCGCCGCAGAAGCCAGGGCTTAGGGTGGTTGTATGCCAGAGTATGTCGATTATAAATCCGGAAAGCCGATAAAAGGAAAAAAGGATTTTTCGTTTGCTGGTGGGAAGATTGTTTTCAAGGAAAGGCCATCTGTGGCACTCGAATCCTCAACCGATTAAAGTGTCAGCATGAAATCAAAAGCAGTCATAGAGCTTCAAGTTGAGGATGCCCATGCCTTCCTTAAAGCAATCGAACACGAGAAGTATTCAAAGAGAGTGAGGACATCGATTTCCGCGCATGGAAACACAGTAACCATAGCGATAGAGGCAGAGGATGCGACCTCACTAAGGGCAACTTTAAATACTTATCTGCGCATAGCACAAAGCGCTGAAGAACTTGAGGGAGGATAACATGGTGCTTGATAGTGAAATAGCCGAATACCAAAAAATGGAAAAGGAACTGCAGACGATACTTTTGCAGAAATACCAGATAGAGATGCAGCTTAACGAAATAGGCATGGCTCTTGAGGAGATAGAGAAAGTTGACGATAAGGCAGAGATTTACAGGGCTATAGGGAGCATACTCATACGAACCAGTGTTGAGAAGGCCAGGGACGACCTTAAGTCAATAAAGGCCCTCTTGGATGCGCGCATGAAAGCCCTTTCACAGCAGGAGGAAAAGCTAAGGGCTTCGCTTTCCCGGCTGACAAAAAAACTTCAGGAAGAGCTAAAGCATGAAGGCGGCTGAGATTTTTTTTTCTTTCTATTCAAAATACAAAAACTCAAAACTTGTTATCGCCACCCATGAAAATGCGGATATGGACGCGGTTGCATCCATGTATGTTTTGAAAAAATATTTTCCAAACTCAACAATCGCGATCCCTGAAAGGATCGCCTATGATGCTGAGAATTTTGTAAAAAAATTCAACATGAAGTTTGAGTGGTTCGAAAAACTGAACGCAAAAAATTTCGACGGCCTGGTTGCGGTTGACACCTCCTCAAAGACCCTTCTTCCAGCAGAAAAATGGAAGGTTGTGATGATAATCGACCATCACAGGGGAAAGCCTGATTTTGATGCGGAGTACAAAATAATAGATGAGAATGCAGGCGCAACCTCTCAGATTGTTGCGGAAGTTTTGCCCAGCATTGACAAGGAAGCTGCGTTGGCTCTGGCCGCTGGCATTCTTTCCGACACTGCGCGCTTCAAGCGAGGCGACCTGAAAATTTTTGAAATGTTTACAAAACTCCTGAAGCAGAGCGGAAAAACCTATGATGAGGTTTACGATTTGGGCGAGCCGGAAAAGCAGAATGACACGAAGAAAGCGGTTCTGGCTGCGCTCCAGCGCGTGGAATTTTTAGAGGTCGCAGGGTATGTTGTTGCGCTCAGCCACATCGGAACAAAGGAAAGCATAGCTTCTGCGCTTCTTTCAGATATTGCTGATATCGCATTCGTTGCGAGCTATAAAGAAGATGAAAAAATCGTGCGAATTTCCGCGCGCGCAAGAAAAAATGTAAAGGTAAAACTCAACGAAGTGATGAAGGAAGTCGGCGCTGCTCTTGGAGGAGACGGAGGGGGACATGAGAAGGCTGCTGGCGCGCAGGGAAAAGCTGGCGAACAGGAAGCTTTAAAAAAATGCTTAGAGACTTTAAAGAAACATATTTAATGTAGGTAAAGGATAAGAGAATGGTGTTTTTATGAGAACAATTCTAGTTGGCGGGCAGTTTGGGGATGAGGGAAAGGGAAAGATTTCTAGCTATATTGCCATGAAAGACAAGCCGAAAATCGTTGTTCGCGGTGGTGTTGGACCAAACGCAGGCCATAGGGTTCAGTACAAGGGAAAGACCTATGGAATGCGCCAGCTCCCATGCGGTTTTGTTTATGAGAAGGCAAAGGTGATGATAGGCGCAGGCGTTCTTATTGACCCAGATGTTTTTCTCAGAGAAGTGGAAATGGTTGATGCAAAAAACAGAGCGTTCGTTGATTTTCGCTGCACGGT
>JBAMLP010000046.1:4732-16817 GCA_039793475.1 Candidatus Micrarchaeales archaeon
GGTGAGAAGGGTTGCTAGGCTCGCTCAGGATGAGCCGAAACTCAAGCCGTTTTTAACCGATGTTGCAAAGGCAGTGAATAAAGAGAAAAATGTTTTCGTGGAAGGGACGCAGGGTTTCATGCTCTCGGTCCTCTACGGAACCTACCCGTTTGTTACGAGCAAGGATGTTTCCGCCTCCACCATCGCCGCGGATGTCGGTCTTGGTCCAAAATCAATAGACAATGTTGTAATGGTAATCAAGTCCTACACAACCCGCGTTGGAAACGGGCCTTTGAAAGATGAGGTAAGCGTGCAGGAGGCAGAAAAATTAGGAATGCAGGAATACGGAACGGTTACGGGCAGGCCGAGAAGAACTTCTATTAACTTGCACTGGGATGAGTTGAGAACCGCCGTCGAAATAAACTCAGCCACCTATCTTGCGCTCACAAAAATAGATGTAAGGTTTCCTGGAAACCAGGGAGTCAGAAAATATTCGCAGCTTACAAAAGAGGCAAGAAAATTCGTAGAAACCATCGAGAAGAAAGTCGGCATCCCCGTTGGCTTGATAGGAACCGGACCGGATGTTTTTGATGTGATAGATAGGCGGGAATAATTCTTTCAGTTATTTTTTATTGTTTTTTCACCCACTCAATTATTTTTTTCACATCTCTCTTTATCCCGTTCTTTGCATAATAATTTAAGATATTCCTAACATCCCTCTCAAGCAACTCATCAAAAAGAGGATGACCCTTAACAACCCCCTCACTGAAATCTATCAAATAAGGAACATCGCCGAGAAGAACATTGTACTCGCTTATATCTCCATGCACAAAACCAGCCTTATACATTTTCTTTATGTCATTCAAAATGGCTTCCAAATCCTCTTCTCTTATTATTTTTGCATCTTTTAATTTTTGATATGGAAGCCCTCCTTCCCCAAGAAAACTCATCACAACAACATTGTTCTCAACATAGTAAGGTTTTGGAGCATGCACCCCAGCCCTCTCAGCTATTTCCAAATTCTTAAACTCTTTCCTTGCAAATGCATAGGTTATGCTTCTTTCATCCCATCTTATATTCTTAAAACGAGAATCTCCACGCAGATACCTGTCTCTTCTCATGAACCCGGTGGTTTCTATTTTGTATATTTTTACAGCTAAGTTTTCGCTACCTCTCGTTGCCCTGTAAACATTTGCCTCCTTTCCTGTTGAAACGCAGTAGTCCAACCTGTCAATAATTCCCTTTTTTATTACTCTCGCAACCGTAATCAAAGTTTTCTTATCAAATACATTCTCCTCTATTCCCCAGTGCTCTTTTAGCTGCTTTTTCTCCTTCAGAGGTCTTTTAGTCATGGATAGAAAAAATCAAAAGTTTATATAACCCTTTTCTTTCAGCCACTTTCCCTCAATCGGCTTATATCTCCACACGATATCCCCTTTTTTATCCCCCTCTATCTGCCAAGGCTCAACCAAAACCACATCCCCTTCCTTTACCCAGATGTGCTTTTTCAGCCTTCCTGGCACCCTGCACACCCTCTCCTTCCCATCCGCGCATACGCACATCATCCTCGCGCCACCCAAGGCAGAAACAACAACTCCGAAAATTTCCTTTCCTCTCGGGAATCTTATCCTGCTTTCAATAGGAATCGGCTTTCCTTCTGCATCCAGCAATTCTTCACTATACCCTGGTTTTTCATGCCCCCTTTGCATTCTTCCCCCAGTCATACTCTCGCCGGCCTCCTTGCACCGCATGCCTCACATATGAGTGTTTTCACTCCAGCAATGCTTTCAATGTGCGTGTCTAGCTTTCTACATTCTCTACACATTACATATTCCTTTATGAAAACATCAACCTTTGATTGTATGAGTTCGTTAAGAACTTTTCTGTGTATAACCAGTCTATCCCCACTCAACTCTACGGGTGCGGCGAGCTCCCTGCTCAGGTATTTTGAGAGCATCTCCGGCTCCCTCCTTATCACATCGCATACCTGCCTGAAATTTTTCACTATTGTTTTATTCCCCTCAGTAAAGCTCGCCACTTTCGGAATCTCCAGCCTCTCGCCACCGCCATTCCTTTCCGGCAGTTTTGCGTAGGCCTCTTCTAACATTTTTTCATACTCTTCCATCCTATCCCCTGTTTTTCTTCCTATATTAAAAAGAAAAGGATTTAAAAACCGAATATTTTAGGTGCCCTCTCTCCAGCTCGCGAGGTATTTTTTCTGCTCCGATGTAAGCTCGTCCCTCTCCACTCCCATCGCTTTCAGCTGAAGCTCTGCGATTTCATTGTCAATTTTTTCCGGAAGGGTGATGACTTTCATCGGAAGCTTTCCCTTATTTTTTACCAGATACTCCACGGCCAGCGCCTGGCCTGCAAAGCTCGTTGCCATGACCTCAGAAGGATGGCCCTCGGCAGCTGCAAGATTAATCAGCCTTCCCTCACCCAGCACATATATTCTTTTTCCATCTATAATGTACTCGTCCATAAACGGCCTTACCCTTCTCGCGCTTTTTGCGGCTTTTTTGATCCCCTTAACATCAATTTCAACATCAAAATGCCCAGCATTCGCAAGCATTGCCCCATCCTTCATTCTCTTTGCATGCTCTACAGTAATAACATTTTTGTTACCGGTTACAGTAATGAAAATATCTCCCTCCTTCACCGCATCCTTCATAGGCATAACCCTGTATCCATCCAGCTTTGCTTGCAGAGCCCTAAATGCATCTACTTCAGTTACTATGATATTTGCGCCCAGCCCTCTTGCTTTGAGCGCAACGCCTTTTCCGCAATCCCCATACCCAGCAACTACCACATTTTTTCCAGCAAAAAGAATGTTTGTTGCTCGCATTATTCCATCCAGCGTTGACTGGCCTGTTCCGTAATAATTGTCCAGCAGATGTTTTGTTTTGTTATCATTTACAGCAATCACCGGAAATTTCAGCACCCCTTCCTTTTCCATGGCTCTTGCTCTTATTATCCCTGTTGTTGTTTCCTCGCAACCTCCAATAATTTTTGGAAGCATCTCCTTTCTTTTTGTATGCAACTCCGTAATCAAATCAAGCCCGTCATCAATCACGATGTTCGGATTGCACGAAAGTACTCTTTCCAGATATCTGTAGTAATCCTCCCTGCTCTCTCCCTTGTACGCATAAACATTCACTCCCTCGTTTGCAAGCTGTGCGGCAACATCATCCTGTGTGCTCAGCGGATTGCACCCGGTGATTGCAACCTTTGCCCCTCCAGCAACAAGCGTTCTTACGAGCACAGCGGTTTCCTTTGTAACATGCAAAGCCATTCCAACCGTTATCCCACTGAGCGGTTTCTCTTTCTCAAATCTTTTCTTTATCTCCATCACTGGCCCCATCCTCATCTCAGCTAATTCAATATTTTTCCTTCCCTGCTCCGCAAGCCCCAAATCCATAACTTCATAACTTTTTCCCTTTTCCATACTATCCTCTCTGTTTTATGTTTTAAAACTTTTGCCAATCTTCGCGCAGTAGTACTTGCAACTTTCCGCTCCCAATCTATTCCCTAATTTCAACCATTCACTCTCCCTCATCCCTTTAAGCATCCCATACGCAACCCCTGCATTGAAATAATCCCCTGCCCCGGTAGAATCCTTAACCCTCACCTTTAACGCGTTTTCCCTGTAAAATTTTCCGTTCAGAACACCAGCGCTTCCATTCTCCCCTAATTTTATGAATAACTGCTTTTTGTTTTCCTTTGCCCACCTCTTTGCTCTTTCAAAGTTTCCAAACAGCGCCGGTATCTCGCTTTCATTTCCAGAAACTGCGATGCAGTTTTTGCTGCTTGCGAGTTCAAGATGCAACCGCCTGTATTTCTTTATCATCTCCGCATTCTCCAGAGCAAAAAAATATTCATTCCTTCTTGCGAGCGCCAGCACCTCTTTGCTTATGCCCCCGTATTCTGCAATCGCGTATGTTGAGAAGTACATAATTTTATTTTTGAATTTCGCTCCTGTTTTTTCTGCAGAAACTCCCTTAAACGAAACATAACTCTGCTTTCCCTTTTCCAGCAAACTCAAAACCCTTCCCGTTCTTCCATCCACTTTTCTTACTCTTGCTTTAACCCCACATCCCTTCAAATGCCTCTCAATCATTCTTCCCTTCCCATCCTTTCCAAGTGCTCCATAAAATTCAATTTTCCCTCCTAATTTCGCAAACCCTTCTGAGAAGTTTTTTTCGTTCCCCCCCGGGTATTTGCACAAAATTTTGTTTTTTACTTTTGCAAGAATTTCCTCAAACCTTCTGCTTCCAACAAAGATGCACCCCTCAAGCTCCATTCCCAAATCCTTTCTTGTTTTTCCATCTTTCGCGCTCATGTCCAGCATCGGTGGGCCTATAGATGCAATATCCATAAAGCAAGGTGAGATAAAAACATATAAATACCTTTCCTATATTTTTCTACGATTTTGAAGCAAACCCAATAAATATAAACTTTTTCTCTCTATCCTTTTTGTGATATTATGGAATATGTAAAATGGTTTGAAGAGTTGAGAAGAACCCATATAGGAATAGCAGGAGGAAAAGGGGCAAATCTTGGAGAGATGATAAGTGCTGGTTTTCCGATTCCACCTGGTTTTGTTGTAACATCCAATGCATACTTCAAGCATCTTGAGCATAATGAACTTACTGACTTGATAAAGGACATTCTTGTTGATTTGGATGTCAACGATACCAAAGTGCTCGAATCTGCTTCTCAGAGAATAAAGGAGCTTATAATGAGCGGAGAGGTTCCGCCTGATATAAGGAAAGAGATAATAGAAGCGTATAAAGAGCTTTGCAAAAGGGAAGGAAAAACAGTATATGTTGCGGTTAGAAGCTCAGCAACAGCCGAAGACTTGCCGGAAGCTAGTTTTGCAGGCCAGCAGAAAACCCTGCTTAATGTTATTGGAGAAGGGGATGTTGTTGAGGCGGTTAAAGAGGATTGGGCATCTCTTTTTGAACCAAGAGCAATATTCTATAGGGCGCAGAAAGGCTTTGACCACATGAAAGTTGGGCTTGCTGCTGTTGTGCAGAAAATGGTTGAAAGCACCACATCAGGCGTTATGTTCACAGTAGACCCAATAAGCGAAGATGAGAATGTTTTAACGATAGAAGGAGGGTATGGTTTAGGCGAGTATATCGTCTCAGGTACAATCACACCAGATACATACAGGGTAAACAAGAGCAATCTTGAGATAATAAGCAAGGATATAAGCACCCAAACAAAAAAGCTCACGCGAGTTGGTGATAAAAATGAATCCGTGCCGGTTGAAAAGGATAAACAAAAAAGCCAGAAAATAACAGACGAACAGATAAAAGCATTGGCAAAATACGGTATAGACATAGAAAAGCATTATGATTTTCCACAAGATATTGAATGGGCAATTGAGGGCGAGAAAATATACATTACTCAATCCAGGCCCATCACAACGCTGAAGGGAAAGCCGAAGGAAAAGAAAAAAGAGCAAAACATGGGGATTGAAAAAATGGGAAAGGAAAAAGAAGAGGAACGGGAAGTGGGTGGAGCGAAAATGATAGCGAAAGGCCTTCCGGCCTCACCTGGAGTTGGCATAGGAACCGCAAAAGTATTGAAGGATTCTAGTGAGATCGGCAAGATTGAGAGCGGCGATGTTCTTGTTACAAAGATGACCACACCCGATTTCGTCCCTGCTATGAAAAAAGCGAGCGCGATAGTTACTGATGAAGGAGGCATGACTTCCCATGCAGCCATAGTGAGCAGAGAACTCGGAATTCCATGCATAGTCGGCACAGGAAACGCCACACAAGTTATACAAGAGGGAATGGAAATAACAGTTGATGGAAGCGGAGGAATAGTTTATTCAGGAAAGGTTGCGGTCGCGGTTCCAAGAGAAGAAAAACCATCGTTCGTTTCAGCCGCCACACCCGTTATTACTGCTACAAAAATATATGTCAACCTTGCAGAGCCTGACCTTGCGGACAAGATTTCCAAACTTCCTGTGGACGGTGTCGGCCTGCTCAGGGCAGAGTTCATGATCGCGGGGATAGGAGAGCATCCGAAGAAGATGCTTGAGGAAGGAAGGGAGCAGGAATTCATAGACAAGCTTGCTGAGGGGATGAGAAAATTTGCGGCGGCATTCTACCCTCGGCCCGTTGTTTACCGCGCAACCGATTTCAAAACCAATGAGTACAGGAATTTGAATGGAGGGACAAAGTACGAACCTGAAGAGGCAAACCCGATGATGGGCTACAGGGGCGCGGTCCGCTACATAAAGGAGCCAGAACTTTTCAAGATGGAGCTGAAGGCGATGAAGAAGGTGAGGGACGAATTCGGCCTGAAAAACCTCTGGCTCATGATACCTTTTGTAAGGAGAATAGGCGAGATAAGGGCAATAAAAGAGATACTTAAAGAATTGGGCATTCACAGAACAAGGGATTTTAGATTGTGGATAATGGTCGAGGTTCCGAGCACTGTTTTCCTGATAGATAAGTTTGCCGAAGAAGGAATAGATGGGGTGAGCATAGGGACAAACGACCTCACCCAGTTAATACTCGGAATAGACAGGGACAATGCAACTCTGGGGAGGGAATTTGACGAGAGGAACGAAGCGGTTTTGAGGGCATTAAGACATGTGATAAAAACATGCAAAAAATACAATATTACGGTTTCTCTCTGCGGACAGGCACCAAGCGTCTACCCTGAATTCGCGGAAAAACTCGTCGACTTCGGGATAACGAGCATAAGCGTAAACCCGGATGCAGTTGAGAGAACGAGAAACATCGTTGCATCCGCAGAAAAGAAAATAATGCTCGAAAAACTTTCGCAGTTCTCAAATCAACTTTCCAGCGAGAAGAAGACTCACTGATTTTTATGCCTGAACAAAAAATTGCGGTTGTTGGAAACATAAACCGGGATATAATTGCAAAGGCAGGCGCATACATAGGCAAAAGGGCCAGAGCCGAATATTTTGAAGAAAAGATAGGCGGAAGCGCAACAAACTACGCTCGCGCTCTTGCAAAACTCGGAAGCAGAACATGGCTTTTCGCAAACGCTGGCAGGGATCTTTCCCAGGTTATTTTCAGCGACCTTCGCTCCTATTCCGTGAATGTCGAATACATCAGAACGGTGAACGAAAAAAACGGAACCGTTATTGTCATTACTGAGGGAAAGCAGAAAAGGATGATATTCTGGCGTGGTGCGAACGACACGCTGAGAAACAGGAATTTTTCAGCGCTGGAACACTTTGACATAGTACACATTTCGGATGTTGAAAAGGAGATTGCGGAAAAAATAATAGAAAAAAAGAAAAAAGGAACCAAGCTTTTCATAGACCCTGGTTACGGCCTTTCCCTTCCTGCTTCCAGAATTAAAAAGATTCTTTCCTCCACCCACACAATCTTCATCGAAGGAAAGGAGGCGGAAATAATCACCGGAAATAAAAGTTCTGAAAAAGCCATCAAAGCCCTCCATGGCCATGGAGTTAAAAATGTCTTATTCAAAGCAGAAAACGGGCTCATTTTTTCAGATGGCAAAAAAATGCATTTCCAGCCTATAGCACCCGTAAAAACAACAGACACCACCGCAGTCGGCGATGTGGTGGGTGCTGCATTCATCCATTTCGTCCATACTAAAAAATACAACATAAAAAAAGCCCTCATCTATGCAGAACTCGCCGCGGCAGTTAAAGTAATGCACTATGGATTTTATGCTCCTTCTTTTCTTGAAATACAGGAGATGGAAAGAAAATTAAAATGGAAAGTTTAATATTACTAACAATCCAAAATAAAGCATGATAGTTTGCAAATTTGGAGGTTCGTCCCTTGCCGATGCCGCATGTTTCAAAAACGCAGCGGACATAATGTTGGCCTCACATAAAAGAAGAGTACTGGTGCTATCCGCTCCCGGAAAGCACCTCGGTAAAGGGGAGAAGATAACAGATGTGCTTTTTGGAATCGTAGAAAAAAACAATCGCGGTCGTGACTTTTCTAAAGCTAAGGAGCTTCTCAGCAACCGCCTCTGTGAGATAGAGTCTGAGTTGCTTGGTTCGACATCCATCTCAGAAAAATTAGTTGAATCATTGGAAGAGCGGTTGGGTTTAGGAAAAGCATATGTTGTATCACTTGGGGAAGAATTTAGCTGCGATATTATGGTGGAGTATCTTAAGAAAAAAAGAAAGGTATCAGTTGGGATTTTTGACCCGGTTCACCTTTTGGTTGAGGTAAACGGAAGAGGCATAGCGTACGTTCCTGCCTCTTCTTACCAAAAAATTGCAGGGATTTTGAATCCGCTGGTTGAAAAATATAAAATAGTGTGTGTACCTGGTTTTTTTGGCACGGATGGAGAAGGAAAAAGACATCTTTTCTCAAGGGGCGGGTCTGATTACACAGCAGTCGTGCTTGGAGTTGTGCTGTCTGCAGAATGTTGCGAGAAGTTCACTGATGTTGACGGTGTGATGGACATGAACCCACGGGTTTCTGCAGATGCTCAGGTTATCCCCACTCTAACTTATGATGATTTTCTCCAAATTGTTAGGTCAACCCGCTCCCCAGTTTTTCATTTAGATGCTCTCAAGGTTGCCATGGAAGCAAACCTATGCCTCCGAATAGCCAACTCCTTTAATCCTAATAGAAGCGGGACAATAGTAAACTAAAATAAAAAAGGAAAAAGAATAAAGAAATTATCCGAAAAGATTTGCCAGCCCAGCTGCGGCTTCCTCTTCAGTTTTTTTCTCCTCTTTTTTCTCCTCCTTCTTTTCAGCCGGAGCTCCAGCGGGTGCAGCTGCAACTGGTGCGGCGGCTGCAACGTTCTTCAGCAGGTCCTCAAAGTTCACACCTTTCACAGCTTCTGCCAGAACCTTTGCCTTGGCTTCCTCAGCCTCGATGCCCGCAGCTTTAACAACCGCCACTATGCTCTCCTTGTTTATCTCTTTTCCGGCTCCATGAAGGAGCAAAACCGCATGCAAATATGGGTCAATTTTCATATTCTCACCTCTTTTTTCAACTGCCACCCTCCATTTTCATTCCTTCCAGAGCACCTGCCTGCCTTAAAGCAGACAGGAGAAGCTGCTATATTGAAGCATCAGAATACAACGAACCGTTTATGCCTACATTCATCGCCTGCAAAAACGCATTACGCAACAGCATTTCTATGTTCTGCTTTGTAGGATAGGCTGCGTTTACGCTAAGGTTGAACGCGTCCCTCAATTCCTTTCCTATTTTTTCAGCGACCTCTTCGGGCATTATGCTTACATCCTCTTTTCTGAAAACTGTTTCTCCGTCGTATCCTATATAATAAACAACCCCGGCACGGAATGGTTTTATCCCGAGCGTTTGCAGCGCCTTTACTTTTGTCGCAGTAAGTTCCTCTCCCTCCTTTGCGATCACGCTGTCTTTCGCAACCACGATCTTCCCCTTGTCTATCTTAACATTCAGCCCTGCACTTTTCAATTCAGACAGTGCTGGGCCTGCTGGAAGGTCTGTTTCTCCCTCAGGCACGATTATTTCATAAGGTGCAACCTGCCCTACTTTTGCTTGCATCTCCAATGTATTTTGCTTGAAAAACACTGCAACCCTATAAGGCGATTCATCGATTGCTATTATTCCAGCTGGAAAATCGATATTTTCAATCAGCTCCTTCGGCTTTTTCGCCTCCAAAACAGCCCTTGTAAGCACTGTTTTTTTTGCAACCTTAGTTTCCCCTTTAAACTCATCCCTTATTCTCTTTTTTATGTTCTGCAAAAGCTTGTCTGGGGTGTTCCTCAGGTCTATTATCACCACTCCCCTATGGTTTTTGAGCATCTGCGCAATCTCCTGAACCTCTTTTTTCTTTTCGAGAACAGAAGCCTTGTTTTCCTTGAGCTTATAATCCTTCCTCATCCTCTCACCCTGCTATCTTCACCGGCTTGCCCATCGTCAGTTTGACGAATGCGCTTTTTATATTACCAGTAGGAACCTTTGTTTTCACTCTCTCGAAAACCTCCATCACATTCTCCTTTAGTTCTTCTGCGCCCATCTCCTCGGTTCCCACAAAGCATTGCACTGTTGGTAAATATTTTCCCTTTGTCTGCACTTTGACAGTTTTTCTTGCCCTCTCTATCGCCTGCTTCAGGTCTCCCACGAGCGGAGAGGGTATTTTTCCCCTCGGGCCAAGCACTTTTGCAAGATTTTTTGCTACAATACCCATGGCTTTTGGCTCTGCGATGAATACATGGTCCTTCGCCATTTTTTTCAGGTTTTTAACATCTTTTCCAAAGCTTTCAATTTCATTTACCTTCACAACAACATCCGCGCCAAGTTTTTTCGCGTTGTGCGTTGTTGTTTCCTCACCTATCACGACAACTTTGTTTTCCTTTCCTCCCATCCCCTTTGGCATTATTATATCCAAGTTCAGCCTGTTCTCTGCCTTTGTAAAATCAATTCCCTTGAAGTTTATTATAAGCTCCACGCTCTGCTTGAACTTTCTTTTTCCCTTCTCTTTCAGCATCTCTTCAACAGCTTCCTTTATTCTCTTTTCAGTAATTTCCATACTCCCCTCCCACTCTGCTATGGAGTGGTCCTAACGGTACTCTACCCTTTCTGTTCGGAAAGATATTTAAACCTAACTCACGCTCCACGAAAGCCCGTATTCCTCACAGCTCCACGCCCCCCCTACTGGTAACACCTTAATCACAAAGTAAAATTCTCCTTCGCTTCCTTCTGTGTTCAAGCTTATTGTTTCATTCTCTCCGGCTTCGTTCTCCGAGCATTCCCACCCTGCTAGGTCGCAGGATGTAAGGTTCGAGCTCCAGCAGACGCATAGGTCAAAATCAACATTCCTCGGCATGTTTAGCTCGGCTGTTCCGGTTATGTTTTGCGTGATGTTTACGATTCCTTGGAGTTTTATTTTATAATAATCCTCATCGTTCTTTAGGATTTTTCCTTCCAGTTCCCCACTCGTTCCGCTTAGAAGTTTAGCATTAGCCATGTTGTTGTTTGTTTCATAATTATCATTCACTCCTTCATCCACCAGCTCGTCGCAGTCGTCATCTATTCCGTTGCATACCTCTCTCTGCCCTGGATTTATACTATTGTTCAGGTCAGCGCAGTCATCATCGTTTCTCGCCCTGTACTCCCCGGTTGCTTTGCATAAACATTTCTTCTTGTTTATTCCATACCCATCATCATCCTGGTCCTTGTAGAAATACTCGCACCCTGTTGCATTCTCCTCATCCACCACACCATCGCAATCATTATCCTTGCCATCGCATTTTTCGTTCTTCGCAGGATTTATATTCTCATCAGTGTCATCGCAGTCCCCTGTTTCATTTCCTCTGTAAACATCGAAAGCAACGCACAAGCATTTTCCTATTCCTATTCCAAATCTATCCCCATCCTCATCTATGTAAAATTTCGTGCATCCCCGCAGGTTCTCTCCATCATCAGTTTTGTTGTCGCAGTTGTTGTCCTTTCCATCGCATACTTCAGTTGCGAGTGGGCTGATGGTTGCATCTGCATCGTTGCAGTCCCCTCCCCTCATTGCGGTGTATGCTCCAGAAGGACCGCACAGGCACTTTCCCACGCTTCCATAACTATCCTGGTCCACGTCAAGGTAATACTGTACGCACCCTGTTGCGTTCTCCTCATCCACCAGCCCGTCGCAGTCGTCATCAATTCCATCACATTTTTCCTCAGCGCCAGGATAGACCGCATTGTTGTTGTCGTTGCAGTCCGCTGTCACCCTATACCCATCCTTATCTCTGTCCGCCTCTTCTGCCGGCAGCACGGTTACAGTGATTGTTCTGCTCACACCCTCAACGCTCAAAGTGTAATTTGTAGTTTCTTCTGGAGTCACCGTTGTGCTTCCCTCAGCATCCACCTGCACCCTGTCCAGCGCCACGATTGTTTTGTTCGTTGCATTCACAACCTTCCAGCTCAAAATTGCGCTGTCTCCCTTGTATATAACTTCTGGTGTTGCGTTGAAATATTCTATCTTCGGTACAAGTTTTACCTCTTCCCCAACGCATCCTGCTAAGAGCAGGAGCAACAAAGAAACAATAATACTGATTCGCATGATTGGGAATGAAACAAAAGAATTTAAAAAGTTAGATACAGATATTAATATAGTTTTGTTGTAAATTTTTTTTACA
>JBAMLP010000047.1:0-10756 GCA_039793475.1 Candidatus Micrarchaeales archaeon
GTTCCAAAGCTGGGTTGGGACAAAGGGGTTAAGGCCGTTTGTTTCTGTAATCCGGAAGGTTAGTCCGGTAAGGGTGTTGTTGTCGCTGTCGGTTACCCACAGTGTTACATTATAAGGATAGCCCCATTGAGGAAAATAGTATGTTTCATTATCATCTATTTTTACATGCAAAACTCTTCTTGGAACAACAGTAATCGTGCCAGTTGCGTTGTTGTTTCCTTCATCGCATTCGCTTATCACATCTGTAGTATCCCCGAATGTTCTGAATGTATACATTCCGCTCTGGCCTGTTGCAAAGAAAGTGTAGTTTCTTGTTGTGCTCTGACCAGGAAGGATTGTCTCTGTTATCGTCCAGTTTGTGTAATCATAATACCCGCCTGGTCCGGATACTGAAAGGTTAAGAACGAAATCTGTTGTGATGCGAACGTTTCCTATATTTGTTACTGTAATAGTTACATTCCCAGCTTCGCCATACCAAAGCGAGCCCGGAGTTGAGATGGAAACCAAAAGGTCGGCACCGATGCATATCGGGTAGCCAAGACCGTTGACAACAACATACCTCTTATAATGCGCGCTGTCTCCAATTGGCTGGTTTAGATCTAGAAGGGCGGGAAACTGCGAGGAGGAGTTGATGATGGTTGCATCCGAGCAAACATCCCCATAATCGTCTTCGCACAAAGCAATGAGCATGCTCCTTCCTGTTGAGGAATTCAAACCCCATTCCGGGTCGCTTGCTGCTCGAGTGATTGTTCCCATGTCTGTTTCAAAAGTAATCGTGTTGACTGTTGCATTTACGCGACCGATGTTTTCATCAAAAACTGTTGCTGCGGAATAGCTTCCTTTCAGCCAACCGTTTGAGTAATTCACGCGCGCAAACTCTGGGTTTGAGCCGTCCTCGCTTTGAGAGTAGAGAACATGAATTCTACCAGGGAAAGCGGAAACATAAACGCGCGGGGTTCGGGTCGCGTCCTGAAATTGCGAGAATGCAAACTGGTCAACTGGCGTGCGGTTGCAGGTTAGGTTAACATTTTGAGAAGTATATACAAGTGTGGATGTTGCACCAGCTCTCAGGTTTTTGCTTATGGTGATGTAAAGAGGAGTGCCAGAAATATTGGCTGAGTAAACAGCACCAGCATAACCGTTTCCGTTACAGAGCATAAGGGCAAAATCAGGGTTCGTTCCAAAGGTGTCTGCATAAACCTTCTGGGCCATCGAAGCTGTAACATTGTAGACTGTGTTTGCATTGTTCACGATATTACTGTAAGCTGAAAAAAGTAAAGATGATAGAAACAAAAGCAAAATCAACCTTTTCATCACTAAGAATTTGAATGGAAGGTTTATAAAAATTGGTTTTCGCAAAAAGAGAATAAGCAATTATAAAGATAAAAATAAAAAAGGAAAAGAGAAAGAAATCAGTTCCTTGAAATTTCGTAGAGCGCCTTTATCGCAACAACAGCTGCTGCGGGTGCTGTAAGCACAACGATGTTCGCAAGTATCTGCGTAATCGCTTGTCCCAGGAAGTTCACGCCGAACTGTGTGCCGAGTGTTGCAAACACTGAAGCAAGGCTCGATGCCGAAATCATGAACGCTATTGCTGCAACAAGGAACAGGAGTATCTCCTTGTCCCTTATGTTCATTAGCCCGACGAAGATACCGATCAAACCTAGCAACAGGCTTACCCACACAACAAGGTTCGCGCCAAGAGGCACTAGTCCTGCAATTACCGCTATCAACAATCCCACAATATAGGCCAAGGGTCCAAATGACTCTATTTTTTTCATCATATTCTCCCCCATTTATACGAAGGATAGAAAAGAAACAAATTTAAACATTTCGCTTATCTGGCTCCACCGCCGCCTCCGCCAAAACCGCCCCCAAATCCACCCATGCTTCCATATCCGCCAGAAGAGCGGGAGGGAGAGGAGTAGGATGGGGTAAGCGAGCTTCTCATCGTACTGAAATAGATGGGTTGGGTGTAGAGGGGGTAAAGCCTGCTTGTGCGAAGCTCTTTTTCCGGAACAGAAACTTTCATGGCCCGAAGTGTAGTCTCGGCAACCCCGAGCGCAACAGCATAGCTCATGTAATAATCCCAGAGTTTTACCGAGCTTGGGGGATGTTCCTTAAGCAGGGTGAAATCGTTAAGATATTTTTTGAAATTGTTCCATTTCAAATTCAGGAGTCTTCCTTCTTTTGTCCATCTTCCGAACCATATTTTCTTTATGCTTGCGGTTGCAATAAGGATGATGGAGGCTACCCCACCTAAAAATGCTCCAAAAGAAATAAAGTCAGATGCCGCAGAAGAAAAAACATTGTAAGAGAGAATGGCTGCGGAAAAGAAAAACACTAAAAAATCAAACATGGACAACAGAATCAATGCTCCAATAATGATGTTATACCCTTTGTACTCAATAAAATTTGAAACTTTTGCATCCTTCTCAACATAGGATTTCCAAGCATGGAACCAGTTGTAAAACTCGTAAGAAGGGGTGACTGTATTTTTGAATTTTTTCATGCTAAGTTTTTTGTTTTCCATTTTTGAGAGCACATAGTGCAGAAGCTTTTTCTCGTGCTCTTTCAGCTCCCCCTTTCCTTTTCCGGGGATAAGAATGATGTCATTTTTTCCTTTATCCTCAATCATGTCCAAATATCCTAAATAAACCAGATGCAGTATCGTGGCAGGAAGGGAAGAGGAGGAGAACTCTCCTTCTATAAAAAATGGTGCTTCAGCAGGAGGGTTTTTTGATGGTGGCTCCCGCTCGTACTCACCTGAATAGCCAATCTGCTCCAGAGAATACTCCCTCCCAAATACAAAATAAACAAAAAAGAAAACAAAAAATGGAGCAAGAACAAGAAGGGCTGAAAAAACATAAACAAAAAACATCATGGATTTCCAGAATTTTTGTTCTGCCATCTGCTCCTCTTCTATTTTGATTATATCTGATCTTGAATGTTCATAATCATAGTAGTAAGCATCGCTTCCGCGGTTTTCAAACCATTCAAGGGGCATGAGTAGGTTTATTTCTAGATATTGGTTTGCGGGTTGGTTTGCTGAAATCAAAATTGAGCTTTCGGAGAAATCTACACCATAATCAGAAAAAGAGTGAACAAAATATTTTGTTTGGGATGTTTGGCCTGGGAGGTTTATCTTAATGTTAAGTGGAGCTGGAGCATCCCAGTGCTCTCCCCAAAGTTTGTAATAAAACTGCGCGGTATCTTTGTACAGTTTTATTGCATAAATATCATACTCAAAAACCGCTGTTACTGTATTATCGCATCCGCCGGAATCAAGGGAAAGAATCAACTCTTGGTAGCCGGAGACAGAAACCTCTGGCTCATCTATCCTAAATGTGCATTCTGCATTTTCGCAGTATCCGCGCGCGTTTGTAATCATAAGGTCTGTCGGCTTTTCTAGGTAGAGCTCCCTAAAACATCCGTGAAGTTCGTATGTAATTCTCTCACTAACATGAACCATTCCATTCTTGCCTATTGTGTATGCAAGGTCTGCATTTATAGAGTAGTACTTGGCAGAGGCAACCCCTAGGAAAAAAAACAAAACAAAGATAAATGCTTTTTTCATACTACCCCCTCCTTACGGTTACGGAACGGTTGAGATGCTTTTTCCCATGTTTATCAAAACTATATTTATATTCTGGATTCCGGATGATAGTGCGGAATGGGTTGCCGGGTCCATGTTTGGGTCTGAGGGTTGCGGCTCTTCAAGAAGCTCATCGTATGCGAATGTGACATTCGCAACATTAGAATAGTTGTAGAAAATTTTTATCGTGAAATTTGCATTGTTGTTGTATCGGGTTGGAATGACCGTGAACTCTTCAAATGTGGAGAAGGTTGCGTTGTTTGAGTAGAAAATTTTATCAGGCTGGAGGGGGGCGACAATCACATAGCCGTCCTCATCATTTATTTTAAGCTCGCCTTCCACAATGTTTGCACCATCGCGGAGGGTGATGTTTATCCTGTTCGGTGCGCCTACTTTTAAGGTGCTTGTGTTCGCATCTCCAGAGGTAGTAGCATTTATATAGTGCGCTTTTGTCTTCTGCGCTGAAATCCATTTTGTGACTGTTGAGGCAAGCCCGTTCATGTTTTGTACAGAGCTCTTAACTTGGCTTGAGTAATCGCCGCTGATTAGAGAGGTGCGGTAGCGGGGAGAGATGGAAGAATAATCTGCGATAGTGAGGTTTTGGATGCAGTATGGGTCTAATGAAAGGAGATAGAGCTTATATCCATATGGATCCGGAATGTTGTACCTAGTTGGCGCCGCAGCGTACCTAACTTCTCCGGAGGAGTTTGTTTTCATCGCAGAAATTTCCTCATATTTTTTGCCGTAAATCAGTATGGGAAGGAGGATGTTTCTCCCGTTTTCTTCAACAAGATAGACCGTTGCGTTTTGAGCGACGGAGAGATTTTTGTACCTGACCACTGCGCGAAGGTCATAAACGTTTGCAGTATTCGGGAAAACCGTGGTTTGTACACCATCTACATAAACCGTAATGTTGCATTCTTGCGGGTAGATGTAAAAAGAGTATACCTCCTTTGCCGGCACGAGGTACTCAAACTCAAAAACCGTGCCGTTATAGCCGGTTCCGTTTGATATGTTGCAGATGAATACCGGTTCAACAGTTGTGCCATTGTTGAATTTCAAAACCTTCATCTGAAAATCTTGAGAGAGGTTTATGTAAACACACGGTAGTGCTAGGTATTGGATTTCGCAGGATGTGTAGGTGCATGGGTTGCAGAGGGTTGCGTTTGGGCTGTCAAGTATTGAAAAATTCCAGCCATTAAAAACCGTGAAATTCCAAAAAATTCCATACTCTAAAAAATCGCTCGGGAGAGGGGTTTGCAGATTGCCAATATTCGGCTTGACCGTAAGCCGCGTAACAACAAGCGGAAGGTCGTAGTAGTTTCCTTTTGGCCAGGCAGTGTAGATGCCAGGAGAAGGAATGTTTACATCATGAAGGGAAAGGTCTGGGTTTGGGGTAGCGGAGTGGTTCATCCACCCGACTATACCAGCCCATCTGCTTGTCGGAAATTCTGTGACATTAAGGTCAACTTGGGTGACATTTCCTCCTTCTGTAGTCACCTGGGCGTAGAGAAGGGGAAGAAAAAACGCAAACATGAAGAGATAAAAGCTTCTCATCGTTGCGAATTCGAAGGAAAAGTTTATATTTGTTTTTTGGCTTGCATTCAATCAAAAGATTCAAAAGCAAGGTCGGAAAAAGAATACATCGGCTTGTCCTCCTGGAAAAGTTTTGCTATGTCCTCACCTATGAACATCGCTCCGTTCGCTGGATTGACTACATACCTAAGCCCCTGCCAGGAAAAACCAACATAGAAATTTCCTTTTTCCGTTGAGTACACAAGAACATCCTTTCCGTCGAGGGCGCGGAACAGGGATGCGAGAAGGAGAGCCTGATTGTAAACATCTCCGGCTTTAAGCCTGTCCAGCTCCTCAAAACCTAGCCAGAATTTTATGGGCATTTCTATGTTTTCTATGCTTTTTATGTATTCTATTGCTTTTTGCATCGCAGAGAAAAAGTCTTTTTCAGGGTTGTAGGAGGGAAGGCTGGAAAGAAGCTCCTCCTTCTTTTTCTGGACAAAATCGTTATATGGAGATACCATCGCACGTATTTCCGTTATTGTCTTGTCTTCGCTTTTTTCTATCAGCTCTTTGTAACGCATGACAATTAATCTGTATAACTCACACTCTTTCTCGGTTTTTGGCATGGGGATCGTTTTAAAGCTTTGCCATGAATCTTTATAAATTTTTCTATTCGAGCAAAGGAATGGGTTTAAATTAGTTTGGTTATAAAACTTAACATAGGGTGTAATTATGGCTGACAAGGATTTGCAGAAGCTTATTGGGGAAGAGCTTAAGGACGAGATTTATAGGATTACGGAGCTTGCGATTGTTGAGAGGTTCAAGGAGTACGAGAAGAGGATAAGCGATCTGGAGATGCTAAAGGCAGAGCTTATAGAGACGCAGAACGAGCTGAAGGCTGACATGGCTGAGCTGAAGAGGCTTATGGACAAGCAGAAGATTGGCTCTGCGGAGCAGCTCGGGGAGATAAACAAGAGGCTCGCCGAAATAAACGGCCAGCTGAAAAGCGTGAGCAAACTGATATCAGAGAAGCTTGAGAAAAAGAAGGACAAGAAATAGCAAAGGCATGGGAAGGCATATGGTCGAGAAAAGAGATACAAACAAAAAAATACAGGAATTAAAGGAGGAGCTTGAAAGAACGAAGAAGGAGCTCCTGGAAATAAAGAGGGCTATTGAAATTTTAAAGGAAAAAAATTGGAAATAGCAATATTTTTGCGTTCTATAATTCTTTTGCATCCTCTTCTATGTTCGCTAGCGTCTGCTGGATGTCATCCAACCTTGCGTTGAGCCTCTGGATGTCCTTCTCGTATGTAAGCAGTTGGAATGCATCCGGGCTTACGAGCTCGGAATATTTTGCCTGCATTTCATGAAGCCTTGCCCTCATGAGCGAAACCTCATAGGCGAGGTCGTTCACGGTTCTCTCGTGCTTTGAAACATCGCTTTCTATGTTCTTCAGAAGTTTGTAAACAACAGGGGCCCTTACTGATTTCATCTGCTCGCTGATTTCCTTTACCTCCTCCCTCGTCTTCGTGAGAAGGTCGAACATCAGGCTTTTTGACTTGTCAAACGCATCAAACTTCGCGCTCATCGCGCGCACGCTTCTCTCTATGTCCTTTGCATACTCGAAAAACGCCTCTATCTTCTGCGTCCTTCTTTCAAGCTCGCCGGTTTTGTTCGCGATTCCGGTTGTTGCCTCGCTGAGCTCTTTCTTGAACGACTGCAAACTGCCGACAATAAATTTCATCTCCTCAAGCTTGTCCTTCATGTTCCTCATGTCGGAATCCAATCGCTTTGCTTCATCCGAAAGCTGCGCGTTGAATGCCTCCAGCCTCATCACGCCTTCTTCGAATGCAGTTAATCTTTTTGCTATCTGGCTGAGCTGGGCGATGTCTGCCTCGAGTTCCGAAAGCCTTCCCTCGGTTTCTCCCTGCCTGTCGCCAAAAGCCTCGAACATCTTTTCCACTTTTGAAAATTCATCCCCAAAAGAGTTGAGCTTTCCATCAAAATCCTTGAATTCTGCGCTTATTTCCAGCTGCTTGTCCTCAAGCCTTTTCAATCTCACAGAAACCTGGCCCACATCGCCGTATTCAGCAAGAAGGTTGTTGAAGTCCTCCCTGAGCTTTATCAGTCTTTTCTCCAACTGCTCCATCTCGTTCACGGGCATGGATATTTTCTTCGTTACGGCCTCAATATCAGATATTTTGTACAGCGCGTATCCAACGCCTATGACCGCAAGCCCTGCCAGGATAAGCTCTATCATCATGCTCCCCCCCCTTTCTTCATGGTAATGTAGCTTTTTATCTCCTCAACTTCATCTATTTTTGCCTTCTCGTTCAGCTCCCTTTTTATCTCCAAAATCGTGGATTTGAGGTTCGCGTACTCCACGCCGAGTGTTTTCAGCTTTCCGCTGAGCTCGTCGTGCTTGCTGATGCTGTGCTTCTTCGAACCGTCAACCTCTTCGGAAAGCTTTGAAAGCTCCCTGAAAATAAGCTCCTGCTTTTCATCTATCGCTTCTATTCTCTTCTCGCAGCTTGCTATCCTGTCTAGTAGGAGTTCTACCGTTGCTTTTAAACTTGAATACGGGTCCTCGTATTTAGACTTCTTTGAAGATGAAAATAAATCAGCCATCTGCTCACCTAACACTATTATGCGTAGAAAAGTATTAAAACATATCTTATCCGATTGTGACACCAATACACATTTCTACGAATTTTTTGTATTCTTATCTACACCCACATCAGGAGGAAGACCCCTCCTTTTTCGCTCAAGGAGATACTCGAGTATTTTTGTTTTTTCTTTTCTTAATAGGAATATAACTGACAAAATCTCTGCGGCTTCTGCAGGAGTGATTTTTCTTTCATTTAAATAGCACATAATCTCTTTTGTTCTTTCTTTTGGCTTGACAACTTTTATTTCACTTTCCAACAACCCACACAAACCTTTTAGGTTGGCAGAGGATATTTTTTGGAATGTATGTTTTGAATACCCAGCCTGCTCAGCAATTTTAACCAATTCTCTCCGCGTGATTGTTTTTCCGAATTTTTTTGAGTAATTAATTAGTTCGTTTTTAAGAAACAATCTAAGCTCGCGGTTATGGTTGAGTATCAAAATATTCACGCCTAATTTTTTGTTAAAATGCTGCACTATTTCTGAAATCTGATGGCTAACATTGGTTTTGGAGGAAGCATACCCAGCGCTTTTCAGCATGTTCAAAAACTCGTGATAGGGAATGTATTTATTGCCTGCATCCAGATAATCTGTTATGAGTTCTCTAAGTTTTTTCTGCTTCTCTGTTTCCGGGAAGATCTTTTTTTCTATCTCACAATAGGTAGGACAAGGTAGGGATCTGAGAATTTCCATGCATTCTTCTCTTGGCTTGAGAACATACTCTTCTCTGGTTTTATAATAGAAATAACGAAGCCAGTAGGGACGACAGAGCGATCTTCTCTTTTCCTTATAACATTTTTTTATTTCTTCATAGATATTAGCATAGATATGGAACATTCTTTTTTCCGGAACAGAAAAAAATCCGAGTTGCTTTGCTGTTTCGTACCATTCCGGTCGGTTCATAGATTCTACGCGCTCCACTTCATTTTTACTTATCTCGCCTATCTCAACATCATACCCTCTTTTTTTTATTTCTGCGAAAAGAACAATAAGCGCGCTAAGGGACGGTCTGTCATGCTCATAAGAAGAATAGTACGGAACCACATTGTTTTTTATTACTCTTTTCATCCTCCCCTGCGTCTTGTAGTAGAAACTGTTTAAAAATCCTTTTGGAATTAGAAACATTTAAATTAACTTGTCCTCAAAATATTGCAGTAGTTTAAATAATGTGGTTTTTCAAAAGGTGGGGGAATGGAGATAATAATCAAAACAACCGAGAGCGGGAAAACAATAGAGAAGGATGCGAAATTATTCGGAGAGGTTGTGGACAGGATTGCGAAGGATTTCGGTGCAACAAAAATAATAATAGAGGGAAAGACGATCGTGGAGTACGGGCTGGAAGACACGAGAATGATAAAGGACTTGGCGAGAAAAATAAAGACGCTTTCAGCAGAGCTAAGGGGGAAGAGTCCTCCGAAGGACTGCTCCTGCGAGGACATACTGGTGTTTTTCAACAAGGCTAGGGAGATCGCAGATGACCCCATAGGTGTTTATGTTTTTCTGAAAAGGCTAAAGCAGAGGGTTGTGATAGGAAACTGCAGCTGCAAGGAGTGGATTATTAACGAGCTTATAGACCCAGCAATACAGAGGCTCGAAGAGACGGATATGATAAGAAAGGTGCAGAAAGGGCTTGTGGGGTACAAAAGTGGGGACAGGGGAATATACCTGCATGTTTTCGCTCCTACAGAGAGGCCGTCATTTTCCCTTACAAGGTTTAGGACAACTTTTCCTGCAAACGGAAGACTTATGGATGAGTACGAGCTGATGGACGGCGCGAAGGTGAGGATATTCAAAATGAACAACGAGATAAAATACTACTACCACCTAACACCACCTGAGATAATGCTCGGAGACATGGAGCACAGAATTGTGAGCGAGATAAGGGAGCAGGTGATAAAGGACCCGAAAGCAGAGATGCTGGACAGCACGGAAGCCAGGGAGGCAATATATGAATATGTAAGAGACAATGTGATAGCAAAGATAGAAGAGTTGAAACTGAATTTGAAAGTTGAGGATGCTGATAAGCTGGCTAGCATAGTTACGAGGGCAACTATTGGTTTTGGCGTAATCGAATCCATTTTGCATGACCCTTATGTCCAAGATGTGAACATAAACCCTGGGGAAAGAGGAATAGCAATATTCCACGAGAAATGGGAGGAATGCGACAGCAATATTATTCCAAATGTTGAGGAGGTTGTGAACTGGGCGACGAAACTGAAGCTGGAGAGCGGAAGGCCTCTAGACCAGGCGAACCCGGTGCTGGATACCACCATTAACATTCCTGGGCTGAGCGCGAGGATTGCTTCTGTCCACAAACCGCTAAGCACTGGTGGGCTTGCGTTCGCAATAAGGAAGCATAGGGAAAAGCCGTGGACATTCCCGCTTTTCGTAAAAGAAGGGATGATGAATGAAATGGCTGCTGGCCTTCTAAGCTTTGCGATAGATAATGGAAGGTGCATTCTTTTCGGAGGGTCGAGGAGTGCTGGAAAAACCTCTCTTCTCGGAGCGAGCATGCTCGAGATAATGAAAAAATACAGGATAGTGACAATAGAGGACACGCTGGAACTTCCTGTAAAAACAATGGAAGAACTTGGGTATGATGTTCTTTCCTTGAAAGTGAAGAGTGCGCTCAGCGTAGAGGGAAGCGAAATGAGCGCCGAGGACGGAATAAAGGCAGCGCTCAGGCTTGGCGACTCATGCCTAATTGTCGGTGAGGTGAGGAGCAAGGAAGCAAAGGCACTTTATGAAGCAATGAGAGTGGGTGCGCTTGCGAATGTGGTTGCCGGAACCATACATGGAGAGAGCCCGTATGGAATTTTTGACAGGGTTGTAAATGATCTGGAGGTGCCGCCAACATCATTCAAAGCAATAGATTTGATTGTGATCGCAAACCCGATAAAAACTCCTGATGGACTGAAAAAATTCAGGAGGGTGACGAGGATTACTGAAGTTAGGAAGCATTGGAAAGACGACCCT
>JBAMLP010000047.1:10766-16089 GCA_039793475.1 Candidatus Micrarchaeales archaeon
TGATGGTGTATGATGCGAACAAGGATACGCTCGTGCCCACGGATGCGCTGCTCAACGGAGAAAGCGAGATGCTGAAGGCAATAGGCGAGAGGATTGCTGGGTGGGAGGATTATTCAAAAATCATGGAGAGCATAAAGCTCAGGGCAAGGGTGAATGGTGCGCTCGTTGACTTCGCAAAAAACTACAGCGAAAAAATTCTTTAGGCGCCTTTTGTCGTTGCGAGCAATTCCGCTCTGCACAAGATAATGGAGGAGGAGAGGGTAGAGCACGGAAGTGTTGATGCGACGAGGGTTTTTGAAAAATGGAAGGCATGGGCCCTTGAAGAGATGAAGAGGTTGTAGGGATGGATGTTTTCTACGCTCTGGGGGAGAAACTTCCCTCGACGCTCACCATTTTCGAGGAGAACATAGAGAAGGAGTGCAAAATAATCGGAAAAAAACCGAAGGCGGTCGTGAACGCGGCGGTTCTTTTCGCAGTTTTTTCCTTTATCGTTTCCTTTCCAGTTTTTCTCCTGCTAGGGTTTCCCCTCCTTTCAATCCTCATCGCTGCTTTCGGCTTTTACTACAAATACAACCAGGCGAATGTTGAGGCAACACAGGCAACGATGGAGGCGCAGAACGAAATTATTTTCGTATCTCTTTTGCTCGCCATATACATAAGGATAAACAGAAATCTTGAGGGAGCTGTTAAATTCGCAGGGAGGAGCGCAAAGGGGATTATCGGAGATATTCTAAGGAGGGTGAGCTGGTCTGTTGAGATGAGGGAGGAGAGCAATGTTGAAAAAGCGCTGGACAGGCACGCTTCTCTTTTGAGAGAGCTGGATGACACTTTCATCAAAGTACTCGAACTGCTTAAGATGAGCATAAGCGAGAGGCAGGGCGCGAGGTTTGAGGATATCATAGACAAGGCGCTCAGCCTTCAGCTGTCAGCAACAAACGAAAAGATGCAGAGGTATGTTGAAGCGATATCCAACCCCATAAAACTCATCTTCTCATTCCTCATGCTCTTTCCAATGATGCTTTTGATAATGATTCCGATCGTTGGAATATTTCTTGGAAGCGAGATTCCGCCCTCCATTCTTTTCATAGTGTTCAACATCGCAATCCCGCTTGTTGCGTACTACTATGTTACGACTGTTCTCGCAAAAAGGCCCGGAACGCTCGCGGTTCACATCACCCCTGAGATAAGGGAAAAGTATGGAGGGCTGAGGATAGGGGATAATGTTTTCAGCCCTATTGCTGGCGTTGCAATTTTCCTTATTATTTCCGTTCCGTTTCTTGGTATTCTTGCGCTGAATTTCGGGCTTTTCGAAAGCGCTGCGGTTGTGTATGTAGCTGCAATAGCCATCGGGATATACTATTTCGGCAGGTCCTATGGGCTGATGGATATAAGGAACAAGATTTCAGAGATGGAAAAGGACTTCAGGTCAAGTTTGAAGGAGCTGGCAGTTGTGCTCAGGCAGAACATTCCGATAGAAAACGCGGTCGCGATGATGGTTGAGGAGGGAAGAAAAATAGGGACGCTGAGAAAGGGCGCGATAGATTTGTGGGGAAAAATTCTCGAGAAGATAAAGATTGAGGGAAAAACCCTGAAAGGAGCAATATTCGGAAGTGGGGGAGTGATAAAAGACTACCCAAGCGTGATGATTTCTGATATTCTTTATGTTATTTCAGAAAGCGCTGAGAAGGGGCCAAGGCAAACCGCAGCTTCAACAATAAAAGCAGCCGAGTATCTTGACAGGACTTTTGAAATAAATGCACGCGTAAATGAAATGCTCTCAGAAATAACGAACACGGTTTCCATGATGAGCACCTTCATCATGCCCCTTGTAGGCGGTGTTGCTGTTGCTTTTGGGGACCTTATCGCGAAATTCATACTTGTGATGAGCAAAAAAGCTCATGGGGCTGAAGGGTTTGGGATGTTTTCGTTCGGGGGGGCTGCTTTTTCATCCGTGGACATGCAGTTTATTATCGGTTTTTATGTTCTTGAAATGCTTGTGATATTGGGAATGTTTGAGAGCGGAATAAAGCAGGGGTATGATGAGGTTGGAAGGGCTTACACAATTGCAAAGAATATTTTTGTAGGGTTTACTGTCTATGTAGTTTCACTCATCGCCTCCTGGGCATTGCTGAACCTGCTGATTTCAGGGATTGCTATATAATTTTTAAGGGGATAGGAACAAAAGATTCTCATGGCAAAAAAAGGAGGCGGTGAAGCATTGTTCATCGAAGCGATTGCGGTAATTGCGGTTTTGATTCTGATTTTTGTTGTTATTGCGAAAGCGGGCGGACTTCTGCAGACAACGGATTATGTAAATACAAACGATGTGCTGAGGATTGCTAAAGGTTGCAGCGGGGAATGGAAGGAATGCTATGTAGGAAAAATAGGAAGCGTTAATCAGACGGAGCTTGAGAGGAACGGAATAACCATAAAATACTGGGAGGAGGGGGCGACGGATATAAAGGTTGCGACGGAGAACGGGACCGTAGTTGTGATTGCGTGGAAGGCAAAACAATAGAATTTACTAAGAGGGGGGGTTAGTAACTAAGAGGGGGGGTTAGTAACATTTAAAAATCCGAGCGTTTCTTATAACACTATGTTATTTGACCTAAAACCCAAAGAGAGGGTGAGGGATTTTTTCAATTACAAGGAAGAGCTTAATAGTCTTGTCAACTATCTAAAAGACCGCACCACTCGTCTCGTTGTTCTCCGCGGTTTACGACGTACCGGAAAGAGCAGCTTGCTCAGGGTTGCGCTGAACAGAACGGGTTTGAAATATGTTTTGATAGATGCCAGGGAGTTGACCTCTCTCAGCAGGCGCGCATTTGAATCGAAACTTTTTGAGAAGCTGAAGGGACTGCGGGGAATTCCAGCAACGCTACTGGACAGAATAGAAAGCGTGGAAGTGGGGGTTCGCATCTCTGTAAAACGCGAGGAAAGTCTGTGGGGCCTTCTAAAAGAGATAAAACCTATCATCGCAGTAGATGAAGTACAGATGCTCGGCGGGGCTGGTGTGGATGCTTTTCTCGCTGCTGTTTTTGATAACACAGAGTGCAAGATTGTTCTTACTGGCTCTGAGGTAGGTATTTTGGAATCATTCCTCGGGAAAGACAACCCCAAGGCACCGCTATTCGGAAGGGTGTATAAAGAGATAAAGACATATCCACTCAGTCATGAAAAGGCCAAAGAATTTCTGAGGGCTGGATTTCGGCAGGCGGGCAAAGAGATTCGTGAAGAAGAGGTGGATGCTGCAATCAGCGAACTGGATGGGATTATCGGTTGGCTTACTATTTTCGGCAACCTTTCTCTATCCACAAAACCAGCCCTAGCGCTTCGGCGGGCTGGAGAAGAAGGCGCACTTCTTGCATATTCAGAATTGCACTCTTTTCTTGATAGACGTGCTCAGGCAAAGGGAAGGTATCTGGCACTCCTGAGAATCCTCGCACGAAAAAGTGCAAGATGGAGCGAACTCAAACGGGCTGTGCAGATAGAGCTCAAAGAAGAGATCTCAGATTCGCAGTTTACGGATTATCTGCACGGCCTTGTAGATTATGGCTTTATTGTTAAAGAGGGGGGCCTTTATATCATACCAGACCCGCTGCTGAGAAAAGCGCTCATGGAAAAAAGAGCTTAAACTAAACAAAGCAAAATGAATATAAACTTTGCAAGAGAAATGAAAACATGGAAATAGCATTAAGGAGTGTTGTGTACATAACGATTGCGCTTCTAAGCCTAGCCGCCCTGCTGCTTATCATACCGAAAATAATAAACGCTGGGCAGGAGGAGTACTGCGAAGCGTCTTCCTTCGCCGCGCTTTTTGGAGGAGAAACATCCTGCCCGCCCAAGCAGGAGAGCATAAGAGTCCAGGGGGAAGGGGATGTGGTCGCGATGGCCATAAGCTGCAATTCAAAAGAGGAGGGGCTTTGTTTCGTTGCGTACAAAGAGGGAGGGTTCAGCGAAAGCGCGCTCCTTTCGGCTCTTGGCAGTGCTGGCCTGAATTTTGAGGTGAATGTCACGAATGTGAACGGGAAGAGCGTGATAAACATAGAAAAAACATCCGGGGGGGTGAGCATAGTTGGCTGAGCTTGCTTTTGAAAGCATAATAAGGCTTGCGATCGCGCTCATCGTTCTAGCGATGATCATAGGGGTGATAAACACGCTTTTCTCGAAAATCTCATTTGAGCAGTTTGACCAGAACAAAACAGAGGAGGGGGTGGAGATAATACACGGAACCATAAGCGAGGAGGGGCTTGCTGGCCTTATGCAGAATTGCTACAACACATGGCACCAGCAGATACCTGAGAAGCAGGTTGAGGACTGCTATGTTGTTGTAGGTGCGGACGCAAATGATGTGAAGAGGGCTGCGGGCAAGCTGAACTTCACGGAAGTGGAAAGCGGAATAGGCGGAACGGTTGTAATAGGGTACAGGGTAAGCGATGACAGGGTGGTAATAAGGTGATGGTGCGATGGAGATTGCCTACGAGCAGATCGCCATGATCTTTTTCGCAATCACGCTTCTTCTCATAGGGGTTGGGATAGTTGAAAAAGTTTCTGGGAGCGCAGAAGTCAAAACTGCGAAAGGCGGGGGAGGGATGTGCTATTTTTCAAGTGCCGGAGCCGCAGAGATAAAGGCAGTGGAGAGGGCAGAAGGCGATTGCGTGTACAACACGACATCAAAGGGGTTCAGCATATTCGATTTTGAAAACGCTGTTGTTAAAGAGGACTGCGCACCCATCGAGGGAATAATCGTGATGGAAAAGAATGTCTTTGCAGAAGGCGAGAACATAACGATAAGAAAGACCTCGGATGGATTGGTTGTTTGCTCGCGAGAATAGTTGAGAAATCTCTGCTTTTTCGAAGGAAAATTTTCAGAAGCAGTAATTTTTTAAATTCTTACTTCGTAGGGGAGTAGTATGAAAATAGAAAAACAGGTTGCGGGTGAGATTGCAAAATTCTACAAGGTTGATGAGGAAACCGCGGAAAAAACAGTCCTGCAATCGAAAAAAGGGATGGGCGACTATTCTTCAACGATCGCCTTCATGCTTGCGAAGAAGACCGGAAACCCTAAAGAAATCGCAGGGGAATTTAAAACGAAAAACAAACTCTTTGAAAGAGTTGAGGCAGTGAACGGATACATAAATTTTTATCTTTCCGAACGATACTACGAAGAGATTGTGAAGAAAAAGGTTGGCAAAAAGGCGAAAAAAAGAAAAAAAGTAATTGTTGAATTCCCATCTGTAAACCCAAATAAGCCGTGGCATGTGGGCCATCTGAGGAATGCCCTCCTAGGAAATTCTGTGGCAAGCATATACGAATATTTGGG
>JBAMLP010000048.1:0-15286 GCA_039793475.1 Candidatus Micrarchaeales archaeon
GCAAAGCGAAGCTTTGCGAAAGATCTGAGCGGAGCTCAGAGTGAAAACCGCGAGGGGGCGGAGCCCCCTATGAGGTTTGTCTATTTAGCTTCCTATAATTTCATTTTTTCCCATGTAATTTTTTATCATGTTTACTATATCCTTTCCTTTAATATGTCCTATTCCCCCTCTCATCGCGCTGTACTCATCAAACTTTTTCACCTCGTCCTTTCTCACGGTCTCTCCGCTGAAAACAATCGGAACCTCGTGCCCTGAGTGTCTTTTCAAACTCCACGGAGTTGTGTGGTCGCCCGTAACAACAATTACATCAGTTTCAAAATCAAATTTCATCACCCTGTCAATTTTTTCAATGAACTGTTTCTTTCCCTCAAAGTTTCCATCATGGGAAAATGAATCCGTTGCCTTTATGTGCAAGAAAACAAAATCATACTTTTTCAACGCGCTCTGGACCGCTCTCCTCTTTGCCTCCAAATCTGTATTCCTATCCCCGGTTGCTCCTTTTACATTTATCACATCCATCCCAATATACCTTGCAACTCCCTTGTAGAGAGCTCCTCCTGCAATGCACGCGCCCTTTATCCCAAACCTTTTCTCAAAACTCTCAACCTTCTTATGCATCCCAGCCCCTCTCAGCAGCAAAGCATTCGCGGGAAGTTTCCTTTTTTTGTTTATTTCATTCCTACTCAAAATTTCCATAACTCTTTTTGTCCATCTATTCACACTCTCAGCTGTTTTTTTCGCCTCCTTTGTTTTCTCTAACGGTTCGCATTTTTTCTGCAATGCCCTGATTTTATGCGGGTCTGTATCTGTTATTTTTGCACTCAGCCCCTCCCCCCTCAACACAACCGCTCCTCTGTGCTCTGTTGAATGCTTGAATAGAATTTCAACACCATCGATTTTTATTTTCTCAACCTCCTTCGCAATCCTTTCCGCCTCCTCGCTCTCTATCCTCCCTGCCCTTCTGTCAACAATCTGCCCATTTATAATAGTTGCAAAATTCGCCCTGAATGCAACATCCCCTTCCTTTAATTCCATCCCAACCCCGAGCGCTTCCAAAGGCCCTCTTCCTGGGTATTCATTTTTCCAATCATATCCTAAGATTGCCAAGTGTCCAGTATCGCTTCCTGGAGTCAGCCCCCTTCCGAGTGTGCTCATCAGCCCAACCGCGCCATTTTCAACCAATCTATCTAAATTAGGTTTTTTCGCTTCCTCAAGAGGAGTGCCCTTTCCCTCTGCCCTTATATCTCCAACACCATCCAGAATAACAAACAGTGCCATAAAAATTTTTTCAGGGGAAGATTTAAAAGTTATTGCTCCATCCGTTTCAGATGTTTACTTTAAAATGTCTCAAGATTGCTTTCATTTCTCTTTTGTCATCATCACTCCACCTGCTCTTTGCAAGAAGACCATCAATCTGCTTTGCTTTTTCTTCATTGCCCTTTCTTACGTAGTCGTCTATTTTATCCCAAATTTTCTTTGCTTCTTCATAGTTTCCAGCATCTATCGCTGTCATCATATCATCTATACTTTTTTTCAAGCTCGTTTTCATCTGCTTAACATCAGCTGTTTCGATCATTCCTAGCGCTTTCTTAAATTCCGGATGATACTTCAGCAGAGTAGCAGGAGAGCCCACCATCCCAACTATAGCTAGGTATGAAATTTTTTCTTTGTTTTTTTCAAATTCTTTGTCTCCCAAATCCTTTGGAAGTCCTTTGATTACAATATCGGCGACTTTGCCGCAGTAAACAAGGTATCCTTCATATTCTCTAGCTTTATCCATATTTCTTTCTTCCACGGCTTTTCTCCACTCATTTGCAGCCATTTCAATATTACCCCATGTTCTGGAAAGTAGATGGATTGCCATTTTTTTATCTTGATTTATCAACTTATGTAGATATTCACTCTCATTTTCTACTTCTTTATCACTTAATGCGTAGGAATAGTATGCAGTTGCATATGCTCCAACGACCGACTCGAGCTCAGTTTCGGTATCAACTGTTTTTCCTACTAATTGCTTGGCTGAGTAGTACCCTGCTTTTGCCATTGTTTTTCCCTCTATCTGGTTTATCGGAGTCTTAGTCATTAGATAAGAGTATTCCCGTGGCATCAGAGGCAGAAACCCATTTACGATGTCAGAGCTTGAAGTAAATTCAAATGCATGCGCGTCCTTCCCTTTTTCGATTTCATCCGCCCATGTATTAAATTGGCTTGTTAGTTTATCGAATCCTAAACCAACCGCTTTTGCAATATCGTCTTTTGGAATAACGCATGGTGAAATCTCTTCAAATACTTTCTTCGCCAAGGTTTCTTTTTCTACTCCTGCGAGCTTTTGCTCAAGATAAACAGTGTTTTGTAGAACATTTTTCCCCTGTTCTATTTCAGCAATCGCGTTCCTTGTTCTCAGTTCTATGTCCCTCTTGGCTTTTGATTTCTTCCATCCAGGCGGGAAAAATGTGAAAGGCAAGCCAACATAAGCCCCCATGATATCTATTCTATCTCTTATCCCCATTAAATATCCCCTAAACGCCGGAGGCAGTTTTTCATATTTAAGCCACATCTCCACATCATCCTTAGCTTTGTCAACCATCCCACCAGCCAGCTCGCGTTCAAGCTTTTCCCTCATTTTCACTATCTCTTCTGGTGTAAACTCCCTTGTTTTTGCATCTTTTGGAGTTTTCGCTCGAAAAACAAACCTATAAAGCGAATTTACGAACAATCTCCACGGCTGAACTAGGCCAACCTGCAACCCTACATACCCTATCGAAGCAAACATTCCTTTAAAAAAATTTGAGAGCGAATAAAAAAATCTCTGGAAAAAGTTTCCCTTGCTCCTTTTCCATGCCTGTCCCCACTCTCTTATTCCGCTGCTCAGTCCAATTAGTTCTCCCAAACCTGCCAAAACTTTCTTTCCAGTTCCGCATCCCTCGCACTCATTCATTCCTTTTGAGAAAGCATTTTGGGCATAACCTATTATTCCTCCCCATATGTTAAATCCACCGTAAAAACCTCTTGTTATTGGGTTGTACAGAAAATACCACGGTCCATAATTCAAACCAAAATAAGGCCTTACCCAAGCGCCTGTTTTTTTCCAATCCACCTTCAGGTTCCATGGTCTCTCCAGCCCTTTCATAAAAACAACATCTTCAATATCCCCGCTCATCAAACCGAATTCGAGCGGTCCTCCCATCCCTACTTTCCATTTATCCGTTGCTCCTGAAACAAAAAGGTCTGAGTAGCTTACCGTTCCTCCATAAGCACCAGCGCTCGTATAACTTAATTCTCCTCCCCAAGTTTTTCCATATTTCTCTTTTCTTTCAACCGTAAAACGGGCTCCTTTTTCAATCCCTTCCTTTTCTCTGTCCTCAACCTTTACTGGTATTCCAACCTGCCCGCCCACTTCAGCTCTTAGTGTTCCAGCTCCAAGAGTATCTGCCTTTTTCATCTCCATGATGTCCTTTTTTAGACTCTTTTCAACATCTTTTGGATTTTTTGACGCCACATACTGTGCTACCGCTTCTCTTACTATGCTTTCAGGGATCTTATCCCCCACTTTATATCTCTCTGCGGTATATTTAAACAAAAATGAAATCGGTACTTCTCCTTTTCCAGCGCCTACAGTATAAACCCTTTCTCCTTTTATTGTTTCCCCTTCTCCGAAAATGTTTCTAACAACATCAGCATATCCCGGTGATTCTTTTTGTTTTCCATCACCCATTTTATCATCCTATTGGCACAACAATACCAAAATTTCCACCAAGCCACAATATCCCATACCTTTCTGCTCCAGGTGCGCCTTTTGGTTTTAGCGTTTGATATACTGCAGAGAGCTCTCCATATTGCCTGCTCCCCCTGTTAACAACCTCAAGTTTCATAGCTCCTCCATACTCCCTCTCCTCTAGTTTTGTAAAAAGCCCCTCCATTCTTTGTATCTCTCCAGTTCCAAAAAGCCCTGCGACACCGAAAATGAGCTGTTTACCAGTAAGTGGGTCTATCTGCATTACAGTCCACCCTGGCTCGAATTTCCATTTTTTCCACAACTCACCGGTCATATCTATTCTATGTGGAGTGAAAACACCATTTTCATATTTCATCAAAACATAAACCTCATGTCTTTTTCCTGCCGCCATTCTCTCCAAAGGACCTCCCCACCATCCAAATGCCCCGCTCTCATAGGTTGTAACATCCGTCCTTCCTGGTACCTCTGCACTACCAGTTATCCATTCCTTTTTCGTTCCTGCAACAACACCAGCTCCTTTTTCTGCATAAGGATTGCTTACAATCCCACCAAATACTGTCATTCCTTTTCCATATGTGCTTGTCCATGCTCCTCCCTGAACCGTTGCCAGCCAGTCTCCAAGGGGCATTATTATTTTTCCTCCCCCTGTTTTTAATCGCACATCTGTTCTGTATCCAAAATTTGCACTTGCCCCGCTTCTGTCGAATTCGATGAAGGTATTTGCAAGCATCGCCAGATAATCCTTGCTCATTCCGAGTGCGCTCTCAAGCCCAAACCCTCCTCCAACAAACTGTGCAGTCCAGTATTGCTCTCCAGCAGCAGCCAGGAAAAGCCTGTTCGCGATATTCATCCATCTTTCTTTTTCCTTCCGTACGACAAGCAACCTTCTTTCAGCCTCCTTTATGTTTTTCTGTAGTTCTTTGTATTTCGGGTCGTTCGGGTCGAGCTCTTGCTGCTGGGATTTATAGTCGTCTATCTCTTTGAGTATATCATTTTCTTCTTTTAGTTTTTGAAGAAATGCATTCCTTGCTGCTTGAAATTGGTAGTGTTTTAATTCCCTGTTCGCATGGAACCAAGAAACCTGCAGTCTTGGGTTCCCCAAAAACTTTCCGTTCTTAAACTCAATTGCGCCAACAGCCCCTTCTGTTCCTGTCAAACTGTACAAAAAGTTGCTCATTATGAATGAATAGAATTCATCATTTTCGAAATATCCACCCCAACCAGCCCTTCCTTTTTTCTTTCCTCTTTCATCAATTCTCTGAAGCCATGTTGCATCAACACCAACATTTCTTTTCTGCCATCCAAAACCTATTACCCTATCTGCAGTTCCTTCTCCGATTCCTCCAAGCACCCATCCTCTATCTATAAATTTGCCCGCATCCGTATCTTCTTCAGATTCCCACTCATAGGCCATTCCCGCACCCATAAATTTATCAACAGTCATTTTTGGAAGAGTTCCCTTTGTATCCCAGAATGTTGTTAGATAAACAACACCATTGTTCAGGTTCCCTGTCGAGCTAGATTCCAAAACAATATCCATTGCTGTTCCAAGATTGATCTTTCCTTTCTTATCATATATCACGACCCCGCCTATTCCTTTTGCAAGCAGGTCTGTTTGCAGTCCAAGAATAAACCCGCTCATTCCTTCCCCTTCTGTCAGCATTGCCCTTACATCCTTTGTTGTTGTGGTATAACCAGCAAACCAGTTTGTTGCCTGCTCTTCGCTCAATCTGAAAACCCCTGCCCTCACCCAAACCGGCTCCTCGCCCTCTTTCATAGGCGGTCTTAGATGATAGACATAAACATTGTAGTACCCATTTATAGTATTCCTCTCAGCAAACATCACAAGGTCTGAATTTGTTTGTCTGTGGTACAGGTCCAGCATTGCTCTTAAGTCCTCATTAGTAACTTTGCTTTCTTCTCCTTCACGAGTATAATATGTGACATCGCTTTTTGTATAGCTAGCAGTAAAGTTATCCAAGCTCCAGTCCTCACTTGCCAAATCTTTTGCAACCATTCTTGCCATATACGCATCATTCACCCGGCCTGTTTCATCAACTTCGTTTTCAAGAGCATACCTTCCCGCAGCTCCGGTTAATTCCACCATGCTCCTTGGTCCAAAAACCCCAACGCTTGCAGTCCCCCTTGCAGTTCCTGTGGTTACTCCCCCCCACTCCGCAAGCCCATCAGCAGCGCCCTGACTTTCAAACCTTGTAAATTCCACTCCTAAAAGTATTCTTTGCCAATTCACCTGCGCAAGCCTTGCAATCAGGTCAAAATAACTCGCGGGTGGAGGCCTTACTGCCCAATAGTTTCTTTCTGGGAGCATTCTCAAACTTGCGAGCGAAAACACATCCCTGTAAATTTCTCTTGCGCTCTTTATGTCAACACCTTCTCTCGCTCTTACATCATCAGGAGTTAAGTAGAGGTATGTCTCCCCTTCAAACAGCGAGAAATTCTGAGGCAGTCTTATATCCAAAGGAGTTATGTTTGCTCCAGCCCTCATCTGTAGCATTCTTTCCCACTTTGTTACTGGGTCCTCCATTTCAAACCGTTCTCCCCACGGCCTTCTTTCTCTTCCAGGCGTTATTGCCCCCATCGCCTCCGAAGGGTCTTTGAGTAAGTACTGTTCCGCTCTCCCTAAGAATGCTCCAAGAGCAGCATCAAGGGCGCTCGGCACCTGAACTTCGCAGTAGTGTTTCATGACCCTAGAGCTTATCGGGCTAAAATGGCTTTGTATTCCCTCTGCTGTTGCTTCTATTGTTTAAAGAATGCTCATTATTGCATTATATTCATTGTAATAGCTAAGTATTCTCGGAATGCCTCTTGCAAACAACCCAGCCTGTCCTGCATAGCCAGTGGCCATTGCCACATCCCCGCATTTATCGATCATCTCCTCTGTAAACTTCTCCGGGTCAACCTCTTCTGGTTTGTCGTAATATTCATTGATACTTTCTAAATAAAATGTTGCTCTTCCAGCTGCTTCTATCGCAGGTAATGTCCATGTTAAGAAACTGTACTGCCCCATTATATCCATTTTTGCAAGCGCATCCTCTCCATACTTGTTTATGAAATCCTTCTTTTTCTGCCTGAAAGACCTGTCATTTATTATCTGCTCACCTATATTTTCAAGAATTTCCAGCGCATCCTTTCCCTCTGCTCCGCTCCACATGTTCTTTAGCATCTCTTCAGCAGTTATTTCCTTTCCTGTTTCATCCTTATGTTTATACACTCCGTATGTATATCTTACTGCAAGATTGTAGGCAGCCCTTCTTTCATTACTCAGTCTTCCTATCCTTGCCCAAGCACTATCATAATCGCTTACTTCCTTTGCACTTGAGAACTCTTTTACTAGCATCTGCGTACCTGCATACGCCTCTGCAAGCATCTCTGCATTATCATCAAAATCTCTTTCTTCGAATATCTGTTTAAGCAGGTCTGTGTGCGGTTCCAGTGCTTGCTTTATCACAATCGTTTTATTTTTACTCATCCCTTCACATGCTTTTTTCCAATCGCCGGCCAGCATTGCTTTCATTCTTTCATTTATTTCTTTTCTCGCCTCCTTCCTATCTTCAGCAGGTATATCACCCCACACAGTTTGGAATGCCTTCCAGTTTTCTTGTGTTGGGTCAGCAATAAACCACAAAAATGATTCATATGCCCTAAGTGTTCTTTTCTCTACTTCTTTTGTAGATTCGTATTCATAAGCAGGAGTCGGAACTACCGCACCACCCATTGCTTCTTCTATAAGTTTGGAAATTGTTTCTATCTCATCATGCACATTAACAACCATTGTTCCATCCTTATAAAGAAGCGCTATTGTTTTGTCTATCTCTTTTATTATTTCATCATAGTCTGACTTCTTTATCTCACCTTCTTCATATGCTCTCTCGATCTCTTTCTTCAAACCTATCAATTCATCGTGAAGTTTTACTCTTACTCCTTTTTTGTTTTCGTAAGCAACATCCAAAAATTCTTTTTTATTGAATGCCAAAGCCATTTTTCTCACCCAGCAAGTTCAGAGCCAGCGGTTATGAGCGTTTTCCTCAGATCCTTCTGTGCTAGCCAGTATCGCAATATTTCTTCTGGATTTTCGCTTTCCTTTAGCGCCTCTAACGCAGCGAGCATCTTTCGTTTCGCCTCTTCATCATTCTCTTTTGCTATAATATCAGCAATGCTATCCACCTTTCCTTTTTCTTCACGCGTTAATTTATCATACACCTTATCGGGTATCAATTTTTCCTCATACGTAGGTGGAGCAACTTCTTCCCCCCTTCCTTCGCCCACTCCCGGAAGGCCTCCTCCAGCTTCCTCTTCATATTTCCCAAAAATTTTATTCATAATATACTCAATTGCTTTTGCATGTTTGTTCTTAAATTTTGAAGGGTCGTTTATCGCTTCCTCCAAACTGCTTTCCGTTACTTTCCAATCTTTCTTTTGTCCCTTATTATATTCTTCTAGGTATTTTTTTGCACCCTCAGTGAGCTGATAATTTCCATAATCATCCTTTTCAACAATCCCTATTTCCGCCAGCTCTTCAGAATATGCACTATTCCATTCAAACTTTTCATTCGGGCTGCTTTTTTTAGTTATTTTTTTCACAGCCTTATAAAAGTCATCAAGAGTTTTTTTCTCTTCCTCTTTCTCTTCCTCTGGCCTTTCTGGCCTTGTAACTTTTTTCGGCACTTCCCCTTTTACTGGCTGTTTCATCACTTTCTCCAGCATTGCAGTATCACCAGTAAGAAGCGCATAGGTTCCGCTCCATGTTTCTATTCCAAAATATCCATCAACAAGTATTCCCATTCCTGTTTTTTCATTTATTTGCTTTTGCAAATTTCTTACCGCAGCGGCACTTTCATCCCAGTATTTTCCGTCTTCCTTTATTTTCTTCCCAGTTATTATTCCATCCTCAATCATCCTATTGTACAACACTTGAAAAGCAGCGACCTCTTCACCGTACCGAAGCCCGCTCGCTCCACCCAAGTATATTTTTCCCTTATAAGTTCTGTACCCTCCTCTTGGCTCAAGGTTTATCGCGTTGAGAACTTCGGTCATCTCCATACCATAAAATTTTTCTCCGCTTATTTTTGCTTTCGTAGCCTTCTGCACCATATTCGCCACCGAGTATATTTACTCATTAAGTATTTTTAATACTTTCTAGAACATCATCTTTAGCAGATTTCTATATTTTCTAACTTTTTGTTATCATTTTTGATAACAAAGATTAAAAACTTTACTATTCTAAACACTATCATGAAGTCTGCGCAACTATACAGTACACTCCTGCGGAATAAACTTTGTGTCGCCACTACTAAAGACATCTATCGTATGATAGAGAATAAGGGATATGCACGTTTGTTTATACACAGGTTAATAAAAAACGGGTTTATGGAGAGGGTTGTAAAAGGCGTTTATGCACTGAAAGACGCAACCATCCTCTCGGTTGCCTCCCTTTCGTCCTATCCCTCATACATCTCATGCGTTTCTGCACTGTCATTGTTGGAAAAAAGCGATGTCGTGAGCATAAGGATTGATGTTGCCACACTGAAGAATAAAAGAAAGGTGCGCTTTAGGGGAACAGAGCTGAATTTTCTGAAAATAAGAAAAAACGGGTTTTGGGGGTTTGAAAAAAAGCAGGACGAAACCGGCTGTCCGTATTACATGGCCGTGCCTGAAAAAGCCTTTCTTGATGCGGTGTATTTTAATACTGCGCCTACCAGCTATCTGATGGACATTTTCGAGCAGCTGGATGCAAAAAAGCTGAAAGAATATGCAAAAAGGTGGAACAGCAGAAAGTTAATAAAGCGGTTGAAGGAATGTGGTTTTTATGGATAAGCGTGCGATTCACGAAGTTGGCAAAAGACTAGGTTTGCTTCCCTGGCAGGCAGAAAAGGACTACCTTCAACACCTTTATTTAAGAGAGCTTTATTCCATTGTTGGAAAGGGTCTAGTGTTCAAAGGCGGAACCTGTTTACAGAAGGTGTATGGGTTGCACAGGTTCAGCAGGGACCTGGATTTCAACGCCGCAGAGCGCTTCGATAAGAAACACCCAGTAAAAGCGGCTTACAGATTATTCTCTTACGGGCTTGCCGGAAAGGTCAAAGAAAAGACGACCGATTTTTCTGTGAATTTTCTGATCGTGTTTAATTCTGAAGAGATGAAAAACTCACTAACCATTCAAATAAGTTTGAGAGAGAAAACACTCCTCCCTCCTCATTTTACTGTCATAATCCCTCTCTACGATGACATCCCGCCCTATTCGGTTTTCAGCATGGATGAAAGGGAAATTGCGGCTGAGAAGATAAGGGCAATAATGACAAGAGGGTTCGCGCGGGACCTGTATGACCTTTGGTATATTAGCAAAAAAGGCATTCAGATTGACAAAAATCTTGTTGAGAGAAAACTGTTTGAAGTGGGCATGAAATTTTCCATGAAGGAATTTAAAAAGAAAGTTTCTGAGTGCAAAAGAGAGTGGGAAAAAGAACTCTCCATCATTGTTCCTGCCTTTCCGAAGTTTACCTCCATGCAAAAAGAAATTTTCGGCTTTCTGCCTCAAGATTTAAAACATCATCCTTAACAGTGTTGGAAGAATTACCGCTCCCATCAAACTTGTTTTTTCAGTTCTCGTTAGATTTGCTATTGTTCCGATGGCAAAACCTCCAGCAACAACAGGCAGGCTTGCGAAACCATTAATAAACAAAGAAATTACAACCAGGTAAATTGCAAGCGCAACCGCAAACGGCTTCAGGTCAGTTCCAGCAAGTTTTATGAGCATCTTCCTACAGAAATACAGAATAAGAGCAGCAACAGCCATGGAAATGGAAAAGTACAGTAAAACTTTGTCTATATTCTCCTTAATATCTATGGATTTGGACGCATAAACAACAGCACCTGCCCTCGCCTTCTCCACTGTAGCCATGGAAACAAATGAATAAAAGCCGTTGCTAACAGCAATACTCGGCAAAACCGCGAGATAGTTATACTCAGACATCCCTATGCTCGCAAATGTTGCAACCTGCGCAGGAGAGCTCACCCCAGGAAGAATAACTGCAAATATCCCAAGCAAAAACCCCAAAACAGATGGAGCCAGGATCCTCTTCGTTTCAGGCGCCTCATCCCTCTGCTCCACCACCTTCCCTTTCTTATAAAAAATCAATATTGGAAGGGCGAACATGCTAGAAAAAATAGGGAGGAATGGGTCATCCAAACCGAGTTTTAGGGTTTCCTTCCCCAAGACCCCTGCAACGAGAAAAATGGCAGTGTACAAAATCGGATTTTTTGCTTTTGCAATAAGCACGATTACAACAAGCAGAACAATATAGGCGATGTATGACTCGACTGCCGAAAAAAGAAAGGGATAGACTGGAAGGATAATTTTGTATAACAATATAGAAATGAAGAGAGTGATGAGTGCAGAAGAGGCGACTATTCTCAACGCCTTCAGCCCCTCTCCCTTTGCAGCCATCCTCTGGCCCGGCAGAACGCTCAGAACGGTTGTTTCATCAGGAACTGAGAAGAATATGGCTGGGAGGAAGGAAAATAATATTTGAGCGGCAAACATTGCGACGATAAAATACCCTTCATTCTCCATCAGCGCGGCAACAGTGTTTGAATGCAATCCTGGAATAAGCCCGCAGATTACTCCTGCAACCATTCCAAAAATCAGGTCGAGCATTCAGAAAAATTTACAATGGATAGTTTTAAAAACAAATTTAACAATAAACACCCAAGGTGATATTAATGACGGTTAGGAGAAACAGAACGTTTTCAGCGGTAAGAAAGATGAAAAGAAAAACCATGGAGGGAACGAAAACTGTTTACAGAAGAAGGAAGACAAAACCCTCTGCGCTGTGCGCGGTGTGCGGCGCAAGGCTAGGGGGGATAGGAAAAGGGACAAAAACAATGAGGAGGCCTGAGAGAAAATTCGGCGGTGCGCTCTGCCACAGATGCACTGCAGAGATAATAAAGTATTCAACAAGGGTCAGGTCCGGTGCAATCTCCATGGAAGACGTTCCGCTTGGATACAAAAAATACATAGAGGGAATGAGATGAAAAAGAAAACAAACATAATAACCATAAGCGGTTTTGCGGGCGCAGGAAAAACAACGCTTGGAAAACTGTTAGCTAAGAAACTAAGGTACAGGTTCATCGCACCCACATTCAAAGACCTTGCAAAAAAAGAGGGGATAAGCTTGATGGAATTCCACAGGAGGGCTGAAAAAAACCCGAACATAGACCGAAAATTCGATAATTATATAAAAAAAGAGGCGAGGAAGGGAAACTGCGTTATTGCAACATGGCTCGCTCCCTGGATGGTGAAGAACAGTTTGAAAATTTGGGTGTTTGCACCTCTTGAAGCAAGAGCAAGGAGATTGGCAAAGAGGGATGGGATGAGCATCAGTGCTGCGAAGATGCATATACTCGCAAGGGAGGAGAACAACCGGAAAAGGTATAAAAAAATATACAATATAGATATAATGGATTACAGCATATTTGATTTGTGCTTTAATACAAAAACATTCAAACCAAAAGAAATGGTCGATATTATAATGAAGGTGATATGATGGCTGCAATAGAAAAAGGAAAAAACGCAATAATACTGAGAGGGAGAAGGGCAGGAGAGAAGGTTATAATCACGAAAGTTGAGGGAAGCTTTGCATACATAAAGCTCGCCGGCGCGAAGGAAGGAAAGGAAAGAAAAATTTCCATAAGGCATCTTGAGCCGGTTGCTTGACCATGAGCCATACAATAAACGACGGCTTTATGATTTTAGACAAGCCCCCTAGAATGATATGCCACGAGGTTACTTCCTGGGTTAAGAAGATTGTTGGCGCGAAAAAAGCAGGTCATGCTGGAACTCTTGACCCGGATGTTACGGGCGTTCTGCCCATAGGTTTTGGGCCTTCAACAAAACTCCTCCCTTTCATTGCAGGAAAAAGAAAAATTTATGTTGGGATTGCTTATTTCAAGAAAGAAAAAACAGAAAGAGAAATTAAAGAAATTTTTTCAAAATTCATAGGCGAGATAGAGCAGACCCCTCCTAAAGAGAGCGCTGTTGCAAAAATAAAGAGAAAAAGGCATGTGTACGAACTGAAGCTCCTTGAGGTGAAAGGAAGTAGGGCTTTGTTCTATGCAGATGTTGAAGCAGGCACCTACATCCGCGTTCTTTGCAGAGATATGGGCGCTGAGATGGCTGAGCTGAGAAGGACACGGGTCGGGAATATCGAAGAGAGCGAGAGTGTGAAAATCCAGGATGTGATTGATGCGATGTGGCTGTGGAGGGAAAAAAATGACGATTCGCTCATCAAAAAAATTATCATCCCTCCTGGCGAGATGATGGCCCGGGTTATGAAGAAAATGCTCATAAAAGAGGGCGCAGCAAAAGCCCTTCTGAGCGGAGCCCAGCTGATGGCTCCCGGGGTGGAAGAGATTTCGGATAGGTTTGAAAAGGGAGAGAACATTGCGCTTTTTTCTGATGGAAAATTTGTTGGGGTTGCAAAAGCGCTTTTTTCTTCCGAAGAAATAAAAAACATGAAGAGGGGGCAGGTGGCAAAAACCCTCAGGGTCCATCCATCACTCTTTTAAATCTTTTCTGAACAAAAGAGTAGAATTACTTTAAGCTATCTGCCGGGGTGGCGGAATCAGGTAACGCGTACGCCTGGAGCAAATTTCCTAAGATGGAAAGCGTATGCCCTCACGGGCTCATGGGTTCAAAGAGCCCTTTTTTGCTCTATAAAAAGCGCTCGCGGAAAAGGGTTTGAATATCCCATCCCCGGCGTTTATGGTGATGCGATGGCAAAAGTAGGAAAAGCACCGAAGAAGGAGGAAAAGCAAGGAAGAAGGGAAAGAGCTTCGATTAGAGTAGCGGAAAGCCTGGAAGCAAAAGGGTTAAGGGGAATTGTCCGCATCGCGGGGAAGGATTTGAGGGGAGATTTGAAGCTCAACAGAGCGCTCCTCTACATAAAAGGCATAAGCTATTCACTGAAAAATTCTGTTGCAAAACTCATTTCAACAGAACTTGGAATAGGGGAAGAGACGCAGATCGGTTCTCTGACTGATGAGCAGATTGCTTCAATAGATAAAATTCTGTTCAACATAGATGACAGCAAACTTCCGGCCTACCTTCTCAACAACAGGGCGGATATTTATGAGGGAAACAGCAGACATGTTATAATGAATGATTTGGATTTAATAAAAAGAAGGGATGTGGAAAACAAGAAGAAGATGTGGAGTTGGCAGGGAGAGAGGCTTATAAAAGGAAAGAAGGCAAGAGGGCAGAGAACGAGGAACACTGGAAGAAGAGGGCTTGCGGTTGGTGTTATGAAAAAGAAGGAAATGCCAGGACAGGCACCACCTGGGGCGCCAGGAGCAAAAGCTCCGGCTTCAGCAGTTGCTACAAAGCCTCAGACACCAGCAAAGCCAGAAGCGCCGGCTAAGAAATAGGTGTTTGTATGGGAGACCCGAGAAAACTGAGAAAGAAGTACAAAGCTCCAAAGCGTTTGTGGGACAAAGCTAGAATTATTGAGCAGAGCAGGCTGAAGCGGGAATATGGGTTGAAGAACATGCGCGAACTCTGGATAGCTGTCCAGGAACTCAGAAGAGTGAGGAGGGAAGCGAGAAGGCTGCTTTCCCTTAGTGAAGAGGAAAGGGCAATAGAGTCAAAAAAAGTACTTAATAAGCTTATGAAGCTCGGGATACTCTCTGAAAAAGCATCGATAGATGATGTTTTATCTCTTACTGTTAGAGATTTCCTAGAAAGAAGGCTTCAGACATTCGTTTTTAGGAAAGGGTTTGCGAGAACCCCGATGCAGGCAAGGCAGCTGATCACGCACGGCTTCATCTCCATATCCGGTAGGAGAACAACCTCTCCTAATTATTTAATAAAAAAGAACGAAGAGAACACCATCGCTTATTACAAACCCATAAACATCCAGCCTCCTGCTCATGAGGAGAAAGAAGCTCCAGAGGAGGGGGCCCATCAGGAAATGAGTGAGGAAAAGGAGGTGGGATCATGAAGGAAGGAAAAACAGCAACGATTAATGTATTCTCTTCAAAAAACGACACGATAATTACCGCAACGGACATGAGTGGCGCGGAAACTATTGCGTGGGCGAGCGGTGGAATGATCGTGAAGGCGGACAGGGAGGAAGGCAGGCCGTATGCAGCGATGCAGGCCGCAGTAAGAGTGGCAAACGCGCTTAAGGATAAAGGAATATCCAAGGTTGTGATAAAAATACGGGCTCCTGGTGGAAACAAATCCAAGACCCCTGGCGGAGGGGCCCAAGCCGTCGTGAGGATGATTTCTAGAATGGGGCTAAAGATTTTGAGAATAGAGGACGTTACTCCTCTGCCTACCGATTCAATGAGAAGAAAAGGCGGAAGAAAGGGAAGGAGGGTGTAGCGTAAACAACCCACCTATAAGTAGGTAGGCTTTTCCATTGGCTGAGTGCTGCACAGCAGAACTCCTCCCAGCCGCATCTGGACCTGCATGAGTAGTTTAAAAAACTTTCTACACCAAGGTTCCGATATCTGCAATTCCTCCCAGCAACA
>JBAMLP010000049.1:0-2672 GCA_039793475.1 Candidatus Micrarchaeales archaeon
AGTGAAAAAAGCTCTTCTTTCGGCGATAGTTTTGTATTCTGCTGAAGGGGTGAAAAATGAGGTTGGTGAAAATGAAAAGGATGAAAGGGTTATAGAGTACAACAGCATTCTGAGAAAACACAAAATAGTTCCTTATAGCAGGGTGGAGCACATCGAAGGTTTTGAGGAGCTAAAACAAGAGCTTCAGGAGAAAGGGTTTTTTGAGAGTGGGGAAATGAAAAGAGAATTCGCGGAAAAAATTGAAGAAAGAAAAAGAATGATAAGGCGGGAGGTGAGAAAAAGGAGCTTCCTTCTCACATTTGTGCCGATAGCAAAATTTTATCTGCGCGAAACAAGGGAGAGCGCGAAAAGAAATAAGATATATCCAGGGCTCGTTTCCGAGCCGGATGAAAAAGCAATCTCAAATTTTGTTTCTATCAAAGAATTCACCGGGATGGATTTTGCAAAAATAATAAGCGAAAGGATGGAATACTATGATTATGATGTTGGTGCGGCGATTGTTGCAAAAGAAAAAGGGGTTGGGTGGGCCTGTGAGTTTTTAAAAATGGGTGAGGAGGAAGTAAAAAAACAGATTGAAATTTATGAAGCGTTAAAGGGTGGGAGAGGGCGTGAATTCCTTGAAAGGATTGGAGATAAAAGGTAGGAGGAAAGAAATAGTTGAAGCGGTGGAGAAAAACCCAGATGCTGAAAAGATAGTTTTGAAAACAAAGCCCAGCAAATTTCTTTTTCTTCTTCTCCTGAACAGAACGAAAATGAAAAAAATTCTCGCGAGCAAGGCAGTATACAAAAGCATTGCGAGGAAATACTGGAAGGTGTTGGAAGAGATGGGGGTAAAAATAAAAATTGAAAAAAGAAAAAGGGGGAGGAAAAACTATCCGAAAAAAATGAAAAGAAAAATCCTGAAAGAAATAAAGAAAAAAGGAATAAGCAAAATCGCAAGAAAGTATAAAGTGGGAAGAAGGAGCATATATTATTGGATTAAAAATCAGCTGGAATGATGTTTTTTAAAGTTGTTTAGGAAAGCCTGCTCATCGCAATTTCCGCACTCTTTCCATGCATTGATGTATTTTCTTAAAACCTGAACACCATAAGGTTTGTTCAAACAGTTTTTGTTTTCAAGATATTCAAAGAAAGTGCGCGCTCCACAGCAATTTTGACTGTAGGAGTAATCACATTCCTCATCTTCATCATCCCATTTACAGCATGGGTTGGCGTTGCACTCAGTTTCGCTCACTCCGTAGCAGTTCTGCGGCTTGTTCTCAATGTAATCTGTAATCCATCCGTGCATGGTTGATTTGCTGTTTGCGTATGATGAGAAAAGCGCGACCCACCATCCCTCGTTTTCATCCGTTATTCCAAGGGCGGATTTTTCATTTGAATTCAGCTCAGCAATCAGTTCCCTTGCTTTTTTTGCATTGACCATAGTATCATAGCTTCTAGCGCATGCGCTGTCGTTCATGTTGAACGGGTTGTATTCATAAGCGCCGCAGAGTTTTATCCTGTCTGGTGCTTCAGTTCCCTGTTCTTTGTAGTAATAACCAGGATAATCAATGACCTGCATCATTCCCATCGCGCATATTTTGCAATGCCCTCCGTTATTTCCAGAACTCACAGAACTGCATGGCTTGCATGCTTCGCTTGGGTCTGCAAAATTTGTTACGCTTTTATCCCAGCAATAACTATCAAGTTTTTGCCGTATCGCATCATTGCAATTTCCTGTTGGGTCTTCGAACTCTACACCATTGGGATTGCAGTATTGCCAGTTTGGGGGAGCCAAGCCTATCGCGCATTCATCAAAACCGCTCTCCTGCTGCGCAACTGCTTTCATGTAATCCGGGTCAGCTTCAAAAACATCAGCCCAGTAATCTATTGTTTTTCCTATTCCATCCTTGCAGTGATAGCCGCTTCCGCTTCCGTGAATGCCGGGAGGAATGGTGCTGTAGTTAAAGGAAAAACATGCAGCGCATTTGTAGAAGTACGGCATGGGCAAGCTTACCTCGTATAGAGGAATATCAATCTCGCTAGAAGTCTGCCCAAAAAAAACTGGGAATGTTGGTGTTTTCTCAAAACTGCAGTTTGTTCCAGGCTTTGTTGCATATGCAACAGGAAGAAAACTGTAGTAATAGTAGTATTGCTGGCAGTAAGAAAAAAACATTGAGAATGCGTTCTGGCGCGGCTGGCCGTTTTCCATGAGAGTGCAGTTTTCGCATTTCAGCGGATTGCCGTATAAACTGTATGGAGCAAAACCGATCACACCGTACTTTCTCATAGAACCTACAGAAAAGAAAAGAGTCATGTACGCTCTTTTTTCCTCAACCTCATTCCAGACGCACATTCCATTTTCATTAAAACCACGCGGGATGAGGATGTAAGCCCAGAGGGATGGTTTGGTGTAGTTGTAGAGGATTGTTCTTGAAAAATTCAAACCCTCGTAAATGAGCATTCCTCCACTGCAATGGGCTGTTTCCCTGCCATCCAAACCAAAGGCAACCAAATCCACGCTTCTGTTCAACTCGCTGTCTTTCTGCATTTCTTTTAATATCCCATCATCATTCATTTTTGTATACACTGCAACGACACAGTTTTTGCAGTTTTGCTTTATTGTTTTTGCTTGGGAAGAAATGGCTGAAAGTTCTGCTTGACTTGAAGAATTGTAGGAATATTCTGTCACA
>JBAMLP010000049.1:2682-3972 GCA_039793475.1 Candidatus Micrarchaeales archaeon
CTGTCACAACACTCGCGGGTCCTACTTTATCCAGCGCCTTTGCAAAATTCTCAACCTTGTTCGCAGGAACGAATGGGCTGCCGGCGTATAGGATGTAAACAGGAAGGGTTGATTTTTCAAAAAAGCAGGTTGCGCGCTCAGGAGAAGGAAGAACATACCCAGTAGAAGTATTTCCAAAAACCCATTTTACGGAATAGGTAAGTGAGTTGTTGCAGTATGTATTTGCATCTGCAAACTCTATAAAAGAGGAGCCGAACCCAGCACCAAAGGTTCTTAGAAATTCTTCTTTTCCTTCTAAATAACTTTTGTACTCATTTTCAGTTTCAACAGGTTCAAAGGAGCAGTTTGAGCCAACAACAGGTGGGGGATAAAAACCAGTATAACTGTTTTTCTCGCTTTTGTTGCATATGAAGGCAATGCACTGCCCGCTATCACACATAAGCTGTGATGCATCGAATTCATACGATGGTGTTTGGAAAACTTTTTTTACTTTCTCCTTATCGATCAAACATCCTGAAGAAAGCAGGAAAAACACAAGGAAGGATGCATAAATTAATTTTTTCATGTGAATTTTTCTTTATAAAAATTTAAATTCCTTCCTATGTTGGCCTCCTACCGCATCTTGGGCATGGCCCTGGGCCATAGTATCTAGTACCGCATGCTGGGCATGTTGTCAACCACCCAAACCACCTCTGGGATCTTCCTTTAATCCAGTCCCTAATTGCATTGAATGACGTTACTCCTCCCATTTTTATAAGGTTCGGATCAGCAGTGGATGGTGGATGCAGTCTTCTATACTCTTCCTCTTCTCTTTTTATTTCCCTTTTATATGCCTTTCTATACCCCCATCTCGCTGCCCATGCACCTGCGGATAAAAGGGCTGTGCCTGGAGAGAGGATTGAGTAGAGCGGATTATTTTTGAAATTGAACGGGTCTGCCCAATGTATCTCGGTGTAGTAGAAGGCAGCCATGCCCAAAGCAGAGAGTGTTCTTTTTTCATGCACATCAAACATCTGCTCCCTTACCCTTGGAAGAACTTCAAATCCTTTACGCTCAAGGAACCTTGGGGTTGTAGGCTGCCAAACATAATTGCCTGTGTAGCTTTGAATATACGATAGACCTGGGTTTGTATCACTGTCTCCTATGTTAGCCATAGCTGGAGAGTAGAACCAGTATGTATCAGTCAATCTTGGGGCACCAACATATATATCTGAGTTTGCTATCCCCAAGCGTCTTATATCAACTGGATGCACAAACTTCAGTTCTGCCGCGCGCATTATAGAATTCTTT
>JBAMLP010000049.1:3982-8263 GCA_039793475.1 Candidatus Micrarchaeales archaeon
CACAACTCTTCCAGTGCGAATACGTGGATACACAAATTTCATTTCTTCCGGTTCTTTCAGTTCTTCCGGTTTTCCACGAATAGGTAGCTCTCTCCTTTCTTGCAACTCCCTAAAAAAGCCGACAGGCGCAAGAAGCGGGGCCATGAGAGAGGAAAGGCCGAAGAGAAGGGTGGCACTGATCCCAGGAAGAGTAGAATAAACAGGATAGTATGCCTGCGTCGCAACAAAAGGATTTGATTCATGGATATCAGACCTTATATCATACACAGAAGGATAGCGATATCTGTGGAAACCAAAAGCCCTTGCACCAAGAACAAAAGGTCTTGAAAAACCAACTGTTAGTCTGTATGTTGTTAATGGTATATTTTGCATTACTTTATCAAGAACACGGATACCTTGGAAAAACGGGCTGAATCCTCTTCTATCCATCAATTGTGTAATCGGCATTGCAGGTCCTACATGGAACCCTGTTGTAAGATAGCCTGGCCTGCCGTATCTCTCAAAACCTCCATAAAGTAGCGCGTCCCTGGTTATCGTCCACGCCCAGGAGAACTCAAAGTCCTTTATTGCTTTTATATAACTTTCCTCTATTTTTCTCTCTTCTTTAGTTAATTTCTCAAAATCCTCTTTTTTCAATCCACCTACATATTCTACGCCGAGCCTTCTTGCCATTTCTGATGCTGCAACAACAGTGCCCACCGCATCAAAGTAAGGAACGCCTGCATAAAGAATTGGCTTTACAGCACCGCTGATTCCTCTTTCCACCCAAAGCCTAGTCCTATCCCTCCAATCCTGCACAACATTTCTTGCCTCCTCCATTGGAAGATACCTCACATGGTTTTGTGTGATTCCTGTAAATACATACTGGCGGGCAACATCCTTTGCGCTCATCTGGTATGCGTTTGCAAGAGACATGAACGCATCCATCCTGTCGTTTTTTATAAGAATGGCTTTAACTTTTGAGAAAGCGCTTTCATCACCACCTGCAGCAGCTTGGTAGAGTTTTACAAAATCCCCTGCATTTTGAATCTCTCCTTTTGTCAGCAGCTTGCTGTCCAATTTGTATAAATCACTTTCAGACAACTCCTGGCCCTTCCATAAACGCCATTTACCATCAACACTTACGATTATGCTTGTGTTTATGAAAGAGTCAGGAATACCGATTCCTCCTTTTGTTACAAGTTTGGAGTATACATCAATATTATGCAACATGATACGGTATCCTAGTTTGTTTTCTATGTAATCCCTGATTTTTTTGTCCACAAAATATCTGTCAAGTTTTGAAGGGTCTGGGTTTAAAACATCTTGAACAAATGGAATTACCCCCCATCCTTTCATAAGAATGAATGAACCCTTGTCAAAGTCAGCTAGGTAAAGGTCCAGGTTCTTTTTGTTGCTCATGAACCTTTTGAACATATCATCCGTTAGGTCATTAACATCCATTCCTAATTTTTTTGCAACATGGTACCTCATGGAGTAATATCCAGTAGCAGCGAGCTGGAATGCGTAATCATTCACAAGATTCTTTGTAACTACGCTATAGTAGGAGAAGGGAAGAATGAATGCTTCATTTTCAAATGCATTCTCAAAATTTTCCTTAACCCTCCCAACATAACAGAGTTCCAAAGCTCTTCCGAATGCAGAGGCGGTTATTCTTGGCACTTTGCCAACCATAGGGTGCGGGCTAGAAACATGCCAATCCCCTGCTGTGTTAAGAGATCCGAAAACACCTTTTCCTAAGAGGGCAAACTTGTTTTCGACATACTTTTCTTTCATCAAGTCCGTTATTTTACCTTGTATTGCGTTTTTGTCTGTAAGGTTAAAGGTTCTGCCAACAAGCTCATCAAACATCCTGCTTGAGAATGAGGAAATCTCTTTGTACACGCCATCAAGCTTCTGTTCTTTTACCCATCCTTTAAAATCACTGGGAAGCAGGTGGTATTCCATAAGAGGGAATAGGGGATTTATTGCTCTCATACCAAAGAAAAACCTTACAACAGCTGAGAGGTCTGCCTTTTGAGAGAGAACCTCGTTCGCAAAGAGCATTGAAAAAACATTTGAAATGCTCTTTCTTTCACTCTCTGGAGTAAAGAGCGCTGGAATAAATCCATGCCAACCGTATTTTACATATGGTAGATATCTTTCTCTATAGTCTGTGATGAAGGATGCTGTGTTTAGGAATTTTTGTATATCCATCAGGTCTGTTTTTCTGTCTATGGATGAAAGTTCTCGGATGTATCTCTTCAGTTCAGCGAGCTCACCACCAACGATAATCTTATCTTTTTCTAAGATGGATAAAACTACAAATACTTTTGCATACGAATCTCCTTCACCTGAATAAACACTCCTAATACGTTCAATAATATTCTTATAGTGCGGGTCAATGTTGTCTATTTTGGTGATTATGCTTTCCAATTCCTCACATGCTTTTTTAACAGTCTCAACATCCTTCTGAGCGATTCCAGTCTTAAGTTTATTGAAAATTCTGTCAATTTCCTTCTTGATAATACCTGCTCTATCAAAAGCCCTGAGGAGCATATATGCCATAAGCTCTTTTCCTGCCTGTTCTTTTAGGATTCTGTATGACTCCTCTCCATAAACCAACGGGTCAAAAAGCCTGTTCACTGGCTTTATTTCCTTTTCTTTTCTGTACTGTACTAATTCAGCCATCGCGGCTCTTTTTTCTTGCGGGGTCGCAGCCTTTTCAACAGCTTTTACGCGTTTTAGTTCTCCATACCTGACGAATGGCGCTTTAACTGCTCTTTTTACAAACCTGGACGTCATGGCTGTTGCCTGAAGCGCCGCTGGTATTTCCGTAGATAAGTATTGTTTTCCCATCAATTTCAAGACCTTGTTCACATATTTATTCTTTGAAACTCTATACATTTCATCATAAGCATCAAGCATTTTTTTCATAAGATAGTATTCATAGGCTTTCTTTACCTCAGTGGCGTTCTCGCCCCAGCGGGCATATGCAATAGTGAATGGGCTATCACTCCTAAGAAGCCTTTCAGCCAACTCAGCATCTCCTTCTTTAAGAGCCCTTAAAGCAAGCAGTTTTTTCCAAGGCTCTGCGCTATTGTATAGCGAGCGAAGATTGTCTGGAATTTTTGTTTTTCCTTCTTTGTTTTTTATCTCCTTGTCCAACGCACCCATTACCTTGGCGGCATCTTCCCTCATCTTCTTGTGCCCAATAGTATGCAGCCCTGCTGTATAAGCAAACCTTCTCGGCTTGGGAAGTATGGGTGTTACCATGTCCAAAAGGGCAAGGGGTGACCTTCCTGTAAAAAACAGCGTGGCGAGAAGAAGGCCAAATATTATAAACATGGAAATGCAAAAAGGGTCTTCTGGGTTTATGGCGGATGCGAATATTCCTCTCAATGCTTCAAAAATAGTAGGTTTTCCTGTGCAAACATCCGTAGTTGTTTCTGTTGGCGGTATGGACTCGCGTGGGAGAACCATTCCTGGAAAGTAAAAATCAAGGCCCCTACATGTGTTGTTGAAGTATTTTGAATAGAGTTCGCCGTTTATAACACACTCTCCGTAATAAACAACCTTGCTGTTCTCTTCGTAAGTTTTGTTTGCTGTGATAGGAGAGCAGGGAAGAGGGGAAAGGGTTTGGAGAAGTTTTCCTTCTTCGCTGTACGAGGTGTTGTAGAATGAAATATACACGGTTGCGTTTTCAATAGAGGTTATATTTGTCTGCTCCACTATTTTTGGTGCTTCACCGGGTCCCTGTGGGATTTCTATCCTTGATGTGTTGAAGTAAAGAACAGAGATGTTCATGGAAATTGTGCCATTTTTTTCATCCACCTGCTTGGAAACAACTATAGAAGTGTATTTCTCGCCAACAGAGTAGGAAAGCTGAGCTAAAAGAAGAAGGAGCAGGACGCAGAGCTTTGACATTTTCATATATTAATTTCATACTTATAAGGAATTAAAAACCTTTTTATATGAGCCTCACAAGTCCTCTTCCAACCTCAGGAATGTTTGCACCGAAAAGGCTTGAAACAGAATTCACAAAAGAAAAGGTTATCATCAGGGCAACAAAAGGAAAAATGCACAGGTTAATGCAAAGTTCTCTCAAAAGACCTGGGAGAAACTCTTTAAAAAACACACTTATGAATTCTAAACTTCCCATGACCCAAGAGAAAGCAAGGCCAAATATATTTACATCTTCTGCTTCGCACGGGTCTAAAACAAGCGGAATGAATTTAAGAATGAATGTTGGGCAGAAAAAAGGTGACTGCATAACGCCAATCGCAAGAAGGTAGGAAACAG
>JBAMLP010000049.1:8273-15171 GCA_039793475.1 Candidatus Micrarchaeales archaeon
AAACAGGAAAAATAAAATATATGCCTATCGAAAATGCGATGAGGTAGGCACCAGTACCCCGAGTTGGCGGGAATGCACGGAGGGCAACACCCGTGGGAAGAAGGATTGGAAACCCGATGTAGAAGAAAAAATCAACGGTTTTTATCATAAGCTTGTACCCCCATTTGAAATAGTAGAACAGACCGAGAATGTTTGCAATGAACTCATGCATCATGCCAAAAGTGTACGCTCCTACAGGATCATAATACAATGCTGAAAACTTCAATGTAGCTATCGTGGATATGGGTGCATCCATAGAAACCAGTATCTTTTCTGACACCAGATAACATTCATAGATGTTGATCATGTACAACTTTGACACTTCCCAGAAGTTGTTTGCATGCATCTCTCTGCCGAATATTATTTTTGAGCTCTCTTTTGCAAAACTCATTGCAAGGGAATCTGCAAAGTTAACTGCTAGAACAAGGAAGAGAGTAATAAGCACAGTGGAGATGGCAAAGGTAAGCTCTGCCTTTGCACCCTGTTCAAGCTCTTTTAAGCTGAAAAGCTTTGCTGCCATTATTAGAATGGCTGTCCCTATAACGCTGATTAGAGAAATGAGCAAACAAACCCCTTCCCATCCTTCCCAAAACTCCACCATCATACCATCCTCGTTAATGTTGTAATGTCAAGTTCTTCTCCAAACAGGTATGTAAAGTATCTTATCCCTTGTATTAATATAACTGTATTTAGTGCTGGCAGGATTATGCCAGCAACAATTCCCAAGTAAGCACCAGAGATGATGGCGCCCCAAAGAGCAGTAATAATAACCCAGGCTAAAATAACAAACCCAAGCCCGGTTGTTATCGCAAAAGCTATTGGACCTACAATAGAAACAACCTCTCCTGCAATCTTAAAGAAGTTTTCCCAAAAAGAAGCATCCGGGTCCATGGGAATCGCGGCATTCAAAATATCTGACCCGACGCTTCTAAAGCTCTCATCCAACTTCCATCCATGGGATTTCTCATCCCAAGAAACAACAAGATAATCCTTGACGAGGAGGTAGTTGAGCGTAAGGATAAGCGGGTAGAGGAAGAGGAGGCCGAGTGAAAGCCCTAAAAGCATTCCGCCAACCTTTCTTGTTGGCGTAAAGCTTCTGAGGAGAATGCCAAGGGGAAGTATTTTTGTAACCATCCCGTATGTAAAATATTCAAGGATTACTGTTTGAGCAGATGCAAAAATATAACCGAGTGTAAGCGCGTTGGTCATCTGAAGGATGATGGGTTTCCAAAGAGCAATAACTCCTGCTCCAACATCATTTGCTGAAAGACCTAAACCAAAAGGACTGGCTTTTATTGATACAGAAGCAATCATATCTACTGCAGCATATCCGAGAGCCAAAACATCCATTACTGCAGTTATGCTTGCTTTTAATGATTCAAGATAGAGATGGGCGGTTTCAAATATGTTATAATCGCCTAGTTTAAATGCGCATGCAACATTAAGGAAAATAGGAAGGAATACAAGAACAATAAATACAGTTGCGCCTATTTCATAAAGCTCTCCTTTCACCCAAACATCAGTATTGGGGTTGCTCGTAAGCTTTCCCCAGAAATAAAAAAATAAGATGTAGAATGAAGAAACCAAAAGAGCGAGAAAGGAAAGCCCAAGAAAATCAACATTAGGAGGATTGCATGCGGTAAGCACAGCTGGTTCAGGTGGAGGAAGAACAGGGAGTCCGATATCAAGCCCAACCATTGTTATCCCTCATATAATTTTCGTAAGCGCGGATACATTTATATCTGTTCCCAAAAGCTTACCAAGCTCCATGATAAACGTAAGGGTTATGAACACATTCAAGGCTGGAAGGAACATGCTTATGATGAAAATCAAAAATATAGTATCCAAAAGGGTGTTTTGAAGAAGCCAGACGAGCCAGAGTATTACCACTACGACTGCAAACGCGCCGCGTGTGTAAAGTAAAAGAAGGCCACCAATGATAACAGTGCCAAGTACTTTCGTTCCTGTTTCACCGAAGAAAAAGTTTTTAACCTGCCCAAAGAAAAGGTCAAAGTTTGTTATCCCACCTACCGCTGCCTTTCCTATTTGCATCTCATATATATCATAATTTATTGTCAACAGGACGGGGTAGAGGAAGTACATCCCTATACCCAATGCTATTAATGTGTTTCCAGCGTCTTTTGTTATGGATAGACTTCTTAACAAAACGCCAAGCGGAAGGACGAAGCTTAGCCACCATGTTTTTATCATGCATAAAATAGCTTTCATCGTTGTCCACTCTATAACCACAACCGCAAGTATGTTGGATGTTTGGAATATCATGTCTACAATAGGCTTAACCGCAGAACCGATACTTAGTGTGAACTTTATAAGAGGCATTCCGGGAATGATGGGGATGAATATCGTAAGGCTGTAGAGAAGGTATATGATCGTTGAGAAAATAGTAAAAATGCCAATGTTTCTAAGCACATGCCCAAGAATCTTGTCGTTGTATTTGATTGCTTCGTTAAGATAGTAATACCCTCCAGAAGAATTCACAAAAGAATAGAGAAAGGTGACCGCAAGGATTATAAAAACCGTTGTTGCAACCTCATCAATTTTTATTCTCAGGAGCGCATCCGTAATGGGGTAGTTGAAAAGCTTTCCAGTTAGATAGGCAGCAGTGTAGAAAAATATAACAACGACCAGCGCAAGATAGGAAAGCCCGAACACATCAAGAATTCCTTTTGGCTCCTCGCATTTCCCGAGTTGTGTAGTGGCATCAATCATCTTTTGAATCTCTTCTTCAGAAGTTATTTTTTCTATGTTTGAAATTTGAGAAGAAGAATCGTCCGAGGAAATCTGCTGGGAGTGAGCAAAATGGGTGAGGAGGACAAGGGCGAGAACCATAAAAAACATTGTTTTTTTCATCCACCCACCTCATATAAAGTGCGTAAGCCCTGCGATCTCCACATCCCCTCCTAAAAGCGGGGAAAGCCCTTTCACCCCAGCGATCATTGCCATGAGTGCCATAAAGGAAAAAACTGTTGTAAAAAATAAAAGGTTTGCAAGCATCTCAAACATTATCTCTGAAATAAAAATTTTGTTGTCATACACGAACGGAGAAAGAAGGCCATAGTTCCATGCTTGAGCACTAACTCTAGATATGCAAACAAGATTTCCGATAAGCTCTGGGACTGAAGCAATATAGTCACCGATCAATCTTAGTATAGCAAGGGCTGAGACATCTGTTGATGTCCACTCATTATTTATTCTCTCAATGTCCTCATCCAAACTACGCTCGAGTTGTTTTGTATCCATCTCCTCAAGTTTTCCGCTTTTTATGTATTCCTCGTAAAGCTTAAGCCTCTCATCATACTCATTATCATAATCCAAACTATTCCCAAATATGTTAACCGTTCCAAAATATGAATTGAACTTTGCAATCCTCATGCCAGCAAATTTCTCAACAGGCTCAAGGGAGTGGTATATTCCGCCTCCAAAAACATAGAACATGGGAAAGACAAAGTAGAGCATGAGCCCAATAGCCATCATCAACCCTCCGAGCTTTCTTGTAGGTCCTAGTATTCTCAGCGCAAAACCAACTCCGATGAACGCTGGCATCACAGATTTTATGAAACCAAGAATGGCTGCCTGAAATACAGTAATAATGCCAACCCTAATCAGCATTTCTGTGATGGTACTCATGAGGAAGTTGAAAGGACCAACAAAAAGAGGGCAAAGGCTAAAGCTTATACTTCCACCAAAATCTACAAACTGTGCCACACCCACTGTATATCCTATGCTTTCAAGAAACATCGTTACAGAAGTAACCTTTGAAATCTCTGTGTAGAGGTAAGCAATCTCACCATATATCTCGCGCATGTAGGTTTGAGCCATGGTTAGGAAGACCGGTTCACTATCCATCTCACCCAAGGCAAAAAGATAACCCTGCGGGTCCAAAGTTTTTGCAATGTCATCGCTTATCCCGATCATGATAGCCCATGAGAACGCAATCAAAACACCAAGAACTGCTGAATAGAATGTTTCATAAACCTCAAACCTTCCCCACCCCTTTATTCTCTCGTCCCCCAACGCAGTGCCTACCATGTACGCGATGGATGAAAGGAAGATAGAGATGCCGAATGCAGAGCCAATTATTGCAAAGGGCACAAACTCCAAAGGAACCTGGATCATCTCAAACCACCCAACTCAATTGTTTTCCATTCAAGCGCCTTTTGCAGACTGGTTGTGGCTGAGATGGCAATGGTCATGGCTGTTGATGGAATCACAAGAATCTCAACAGAAAGATGGCCGAAGTTGTTCAAAAGAGAATGAAACAAACCAGGAGCAAGCGTTAGAACCATCGGCATAGTTGTACCTATGAACTGGGGGATGTAGGCTGTTCGCAGTACGCCAGACATGCTCCATCCATGAATTTTGTATATCTCATCAAGCGCTTGAAAAGAGAGAACATACACAAGAGGCAAAATGACCTTAAATGAAAAGCCAAGGGCTATGAGAAGATTCCCGCTTGATCTCGTTGGTGGGAAAAACCTCAACAGAATGCCTGCAGCAATTAAAAATTCTGTTATAACATCAAGAAGATGGAAAAGCATAATCTGGACAGAAAGGCTTGCAAAAGCAGCCATGTACCCAAACTCAAGAATCCTTACTGGCTGGGAGTATATCTCAAGGCCTGGGTAGAGCTTGGAGGTTATTCCCCAGACAGTTGGGCCAAACCTGTGCTTGAACTGGCTCCAAAAAATAATATTATGATCCAGATAGGCTAGCTGAATGAAGGCAGGAAGAAGGCGGTCCTTCACCACATCATTCAGCCTGTTTTCAGAATAATTTATTATGTTTGTACCTAAATATGCATCAGCAATAAAGCTTACTGCATTGTATACCCCATATATAACTATGAGCAGAATTATCCCCCAGGCAAGCTCGTAAAGCTCAACCTTTGCCCACGCCTCCCACTCTGGTTTTTTTGCAAAACTCGCAAACATGAACGCTAATGCTATGGCAGAAACCATTATCCCTATTGCAGCGAATATCAGCGGGTTCATCCTCCTGTCACCTTCGTAATACCAAATATCCTGAGTTCTCCTCCTATGAGCATCGCAATATTTCTATACATCGTAATGCTTATAGTAATTTCAAGGATGAATATTGTAAATATTATTGCAATCTGCTCTGCAATCATGGAAACCCATTTTAAAGAAACTAAAAGGGTTGGAATAACCCATCCGACCGGGCTGAATATAGGCTGGCCTGGTGTGAGAATCATTTTTATGGTAGAGCCAAGGAGTTTAAGGATGTTCAATAAAAGTTGTGGGAAAATGTTAATGTAATTCCAGATATAGCTAAACCATTTTTTAATCATCCCCCATACCCCTTCTTCACCGGTTGCCGAGGTTGTTTTGCCTGGTGGGATGTACTCATTTTGGGTTTTTGAAGCATTCCTTTCCATATACGCAATAAAATCAGAAAACACCTGCTCATCAGTTTGCCCGGTTATGAATGGATTCTTTGGTAATGTTGATGGATACATCCTTTGTGCTTCATAATTGGTTACAAGATAGTCAGTAAAGAGAACAGAGAGAGGATAGACAAAAAAAACAGTTATTGCCAAAGCAACTATGCTGGAGCCTGTTTTTCTTGTAAGAGGGAATGCTCTAAGAAAAAATCCTAAGGGCATGAGGTAGATCATGCCTGCGGGCGCAAAATCCAACAGGGCATACCGTCCAGCTGCAAGAGAAAGGCCATACTGGAGTGGCTCCAAAGTTTTGTGAAGAACGGTGAGGGTATTTGAAAGCCCAACAATAGGAGAGCCGCCTATTTCTATTGAAGCATACTCAGTTTGAACGAACACAAAAATACCAGTGTGCGAAATACTGCCAAGGATAAAGTCAAAGGTCATTATCTCCATGTACCTGTCCAAAAGCATCCAGAAAAATCCCTTTACAGAAAGTTTTGCAAGGCCGATAAAATCTATTCCAAAGCCAAGAATGATCAGATTGTATAGCACGATTACAGAAATGAATATACCGATTGTTCTTAGAAGAGAAAGGACCTCTTCCTTCCCCCTTGCGTATGCCTGAGGGTTATTCATAAAATTTCCCCACATATAGTAGAGGGCTGCATAGAGAACATGAATGCCGAAAGCAATTGCTATGAACGGCATGGCAACAGAGAGATAATCGTTAAGCGTTGGTATATACGGCATCATTATTTTTTGAAACAACAACATTTAAAATAATTGTTTTATGTAAATCAGTCATGCGGGCAAGGGTTGTGGCGCTTATTTTGGTGATTCTTTTGTTTGCTGGGTGTATACAGGTTGGAGGAAATTGCAAAGGAAGGCCTGAATGCTATAAAAAAGCAGCGGTTTACTACGGAATGATGGGGGATAAAAAGGCCGCGTTGGGGTGGTGTAGGAAAATAATAAACGATGCGGATATAAGCGTTATCATGCAGGATTTAGAGTATAACAATTGCATCATAGAAGTCGCAAAAACATTGGGGGATGAAAACATATGCAGCAATGTTGAAGAGTATTATAACCTTCCGCAGGTATTGCCGATTTCGAATGTAAAAGAGGTATGTATAAAGATGGTTGAGCAGGAAAAAATAAGGCAGAATGCGATGCTGGATAAAAGCCAAGCGTACAAACACACCTGCCCTGCCGCGATGCTTATTTTTTCAATCCTTCTGTTAATTCTGCTCATGAAGATTTACGAGAAATAAAAAATTTCACACCCTCTATAACGACTATTCCGCCAAGAGCAATAACAATTGGGAGGAGTAAGTCTTGCACAGTTATCTGAACAACTTTTATCAAAGAGGAGTAGGGAGTGAAAATGAAAATGCTTAAAAGGAAAATTTCCCAGAGAAGAGCGAAAATTAACCATTT